>JAFQBG010000006.1 GCA_017416705.1 Bacteroidaceae bacterium | reverse complement strand
ATACCATAATTGTCTTCGATATGTTTGATGGAATATCCATCTTCAAGCATATGCATGTATTTGAGCAATGCTTGGTGATCGTGTTTCTTACGCATAAAATAAACCCCAAAGTTTTTTGTCCAAACTTTGGGGTTCACTTCACATGGGGCTGTTTTTTTTGTGGCTTACTCTTCGCTGTGATATTTTATCAACCCCGACATGGGGCTTTCCACTATATTGCCTATTGAAAGCCCAAGGCTTTCGGCTGTCTCTTTCAGTTCGTTTGCAAAGGCCATGCCGATGCTACCCACTATATGTATAGGCAGCCACGACCTACGGTACACCATGGTGTTGCGTTGAAAAAACAGACGGAAACAGTGTATGAGCAACGAGTGTATCTCGCTGTTCTCCTTGTTACGTGCAAGGAACGGGGCGAACCCTGCCAAATAACGGTTGGGCAGGGGCTTGTGATACACGTGCTCCAAGATTTCGGCTATTGTCAGGTTGTATTCCTTTAAAAATTTTTCGCACACAGCCTCGGATAATTGTCGTTTTAGGCAGTTGCTTATCAGCTGACGTCCAAGAAACGCGCCGCTGCCTTCGTCGCCCAATATAAATCCCAACGACGGGGTGTTCTCGGTTATTTTCTCTCCATTGAAAAGGCACGAATTGGAGCCTGTTCCCAATATACATGCTATTCCCTCCTTGTGTCCGCACATGGCGCGGGCGGCAGCCAGAAGGTCGCTGTTTATCTCAATGTTTTTGGTGGTGAAAATCTTGCTCAGTGCGGTGAGTATTCTGTCGTTAGCCTCCTTGTAGGCGCACCCTGCACCATAGTATAGTATGGTGTCGGGTTGTTGGGGGGCAATCTTGCCTGCAAGCTCCTGCGACAATATGGCGTGTATGGTGTCGCTGTCTTGCAGGGTGGGGTTGAACCCTTGTGTTCTTACTCTTGCTATGATGGTGGCGTTATCGCACAATACCCAATCGGTTTTTGTGGAGCCTCCGTCTGCTATCAGTTTCATATTTTTATTTTTTCAGTGTTAATTTTCCGTTTTTTACTATCACTATGTATTCTGCGCCTCGCTTTGTTCTGAAATTCAGAGTGTCGTTGCCATATCTTATGTTGCAGCGTTCTCCGTTTTTCGATTTTATGAGTGCTTTTGCCAATTTGCCGTTTTCCCATTCTATGTCTATTTCGAATGAGCCCTTGGCGCACAATCCGCTGATGCGGCCTTCGCTCCATGCGTCGGGCAGTGCAGGCAGCAGATGTATAAATCCCATGTGGCTCTGCAAAAGCATTTCGGTCACTCCTGCCGTACCACCGAAATTGCCATCTATCTGGAATGGGGCGTGTGTGTCCCACAGGTTGTCCAGCGTGCCGTTTTTCAGCAGGTTGCCATAAAGCGTGTAGGCATGGTTGCCATCGTGCAGGCGTGCCCATTGGTTCAGTTTCCAGCCCATGCTCCAGCCTGTTGCTCCGTCGCCACGATGCTCCAAAACTATGCGCGATGCGTCGGCAAGGCCGGGGGTGGTTATGGGCGAAATGGTATGTCCGGGGTGCAGGCCATACAGATGGTTCACGTGGCGATGTTGGTCGTTGGGGTCGTCAATATCCTTGCTCCATTCCATCAATTGTCCGTATCGGCCTATTTGGTAGGGCGCAAGGTTGTCGAGAATATCTTGCCAACGGGCGCGCTCCTTTTTGTCCTTGCCAAGAATTTTCGATGCCTCGATGGCGTCGAGCAATATTTCGCGTGCAACACCATGTACAAATGTAGCCCCTTGGTCTATCGGTCCATGCTCGGGCGATGTCGAGGGTGCGGCGGTATAACTGCCATCGGGTTTTTTCCATAAATAGTCGGCTGTAAACATCGCACTGCTTTTTATTATCTCATAGCCTGTCTCTTCCAAGAATTTTTTGTCGCGGGTGTAGTCGTAATAATCCCATACGTGGGTGGCCAACCATGGACCTGCCATGGGATTGAAATTCCACGACATATCTTGGCTTATTAGTGGAGCGGTAAATCCGAAAATGTTGCTCGATATTCCGGCTGTCCATCCGCGAGCGTCGAAATATGCCTTGGCTGTTACCTCGCCCGGTTTTATGAGTGTGCGAATGAAATCTATCAGTGGCAATGTACATTCGTCAAGGTTGGTGGCACATGCCGGCCAATAGTTCATTTGCAGATTTATGTTATTATGGTAATCTACTCGCCAAGGACCATCTACATTGTTATGCCATATTCCTTGCAGGTTGGCAGGCATATTGCCCGGACGCGAGCTTGCTATGAGCAGGTAACGTCCGAACTGAAAATACAACGCTTCCAAGCCATAGTCGGCGCGCCCTGAACGATATTTCTGCAAACGCGCGGGTGTGGGCAGGTCGGTTGTTGCCGGGTATTCGAGCGTTGTCGGTGCATTGGGGTTGATGGCTATTTTCACTCTGTCGAATAGCTTGGAATAGTCGTCGTAATGCTCTTGGAACAGTACCTCGTAGCCTTTTGCCACAGCCTCGTTCATCCATTTGCTTGTGGTCTCCTCGGGGTTGGTGCCTACGTATGTCAGCGGGTCTTTGAAATCGGGGGCGAAGTTCATTCTGTAATCGGTGTCGGCTGTTATGTAGAAACAGGCTTCGTCGGCGTTTTCTATGACAATTTTTCCATTTTCTATTTGCAGCGTGCCACCCTTTGCAACGGCTTTTATACGTACAACATATTTCATTCCGTTGTTGTCGAGTGTGCCTGTGTATTTCAGTCCGTTCGCTCCATCGGCTGTCAGTGTGCCTTCGGAAACGGGGTTGTTGGCATAACCGAATATCAAATTCTGTTGTCCCGGTTTGTCGGCGCTAAATTTCATTGCCAATACGTTTGCAGGGTACGATGTAAAATATTTTCGTTCATATTTTACGTCGTTGCGCGAGTATTGTACCACTGCCAATGCCGAGTCTAATGATAGAACTCGTTTGTAGTCGCCAAGCCCCAATATGTTGTGTCCTGTCTCTATGTGGAATTCGCCCAGCGTGGTGAAATTGCCAAATCGGAAGGGGTTCTCGTTGTAGTATTCGTATGCAGCCGTTCCGTTGAAATTTTCACGTGTCAGGCGGGCGGCTTTCTCGTCGTCTCCATCTATGAAGGCTTGTCTTATGTCATCGAGCAGGTGTGCCGATGCCTTGTTGACATCCCAATAATAGTCGGCGCCACCCTTTGTGTTCGGACCGCCGCGCCACAGTGTTTTTTCGTTAAACGTTATTCGTTCGGCTTCAATGGAACCCATTATGTTTGCGCCTATACTGCCGTTTCCTATTGGCAACGACTTCGACTCCCATTCTTGGTCGGCGTTGGCACCGGCATCGCCGGCCCATTCGGGCTTGTTTTTATCCTTCCACAAATGTGGGCGTCCACCATACCATACATTGTTTCCTTGCAGCGTTGTTGGCTTGTCGAACCAAACAGACAACCCCTTGGTGTAGTCTGTCTGCGCATAAATTGTAATAGTTGCGATAGTTGCAATTATAAACAAACAAATCTTTTTCATAGCGTTATTTCTTTATTTTATTTTTTTCCGAATTTAGGGTCAATTTTCAATAAACCCGACACGACAAACGTCGCAATGCAACATATCATCACCCATATGAAGAACATATCGTACCCCACAGCCTCTTGTATATAGCCCGATACCATTCCGGGTAACATCATGCCAAGCGCCATGAATGCGGTTGCTATTGCATAGTGGGCAGTTGGGTATTCGCCCTGTGCAAAATATATAAGGTATAACATATATGCAGTAAATCCAAATCCATAGCCAAACTGTTCCACTAAAATACATCCGCTGATGAGCAACAGACTGTCGGGTTGTGCAAAACTCAAATATACGTACACAAGGTTGGGGATGGATATAGCCAACACCATGGGCCATAACCAATATTTTAATCCTTTGATTGCTATACATATACCGCCTACAATGCCACCAAGGATTAGCCCTATTGCACCAATCGTGCCATATATTATACCAATCTCGGCTGTGCTCAGGGCAAGTCCGCCGGCCTCTTTGCCATCGAGCAGGAACGGGGTGAGCATTTTCACTAACTGTGCTTCGGGCAGTCGGAACAACAGCATGAAAAGCAATGCGCTAACTATGCCCGGTTTGCGAAAAAACGTTACAAAAATCCTTGTAAAATCCTTTATGCCCGATGCTATACTTGTCATGCTGCGCGTGATATCCCTCTGTGGTTTGGGGAGTATGTGGCGATGAAACAAGCCCAAGGCAATCATCATAAATGCCAAAATGCCAAAAATAATGCTCCATGCACCCGAATTGCTTCCAAGATGCTCCTCCAATTCGCCGGCGATATATATCAAAATGCCCTGTCCGAATATAGTCGCTATTCGGTATGCCGTAGAACGAATACCCGAGTAAAATGCCTGTTGCTCCTCGCTTAGCCCAAGCATGTAAAAACCATCGGCGGCTATGTCGTGCGTGGCCGAACTGAATGCGACAAGCCAAAACAGACACAGCGTCCACCTGAAAAAGTCGCTCACCGGAATAAGAAACGCAATAGAGGCAAATGCCGCACCCATAATAATCTGTGTGGCTACAATCCAAGCGCGTCGTGTCGAAAACATATCCACTATGGGGCTCCAAAACGGTTTAATGACCCATGGCAGGTATAACCAACCGGTGTATAACGCTATCTGAGCATTGTCAATGCCCATGCGCTTGTACATGGTTACCGAAATTACCATAGCGGCAAAATAGGGTAGTCCCTCGGTGAAATAAAGGCTGGGAACCCAGCACCACGATTTATTCGAACTCATTAATATAAATATTGTCCTATGTTTGATAAATAATTTACAAAAAATCCAACCTTGCAACAGCCAAAACGACCGCCGGCAAATAGTACCCGTCGGCGCAGTATCGGCAACTGTTGTGATTGGGTTTGTAAAATTCGTTAATTTTTATCGAATCCGCAAATTTTATTTGTGAAATAGGTAATTGTCTCGTTAAAAACTTCTTTCAACTTCCCTCGTCTATGTTAATAACGTTAAAATACTGCGTGAGCGCAAAAAAAATGAAGAAAAAGGTTAACAAATAAGAATTTTTATGTATTTTTGGCCAAATTGTATAAAAATGTGAGCGAGCAATTTCTGTGTCCATATCTGAGATAATAGTCATGGAGATTTGCTCGTACAGAACTAACAACCTTAAAATTTATAACTTATGAAACTAAAAACAGTTGGTATTTCACTGTTGGCGGCAGCCCTTTTTGGTCTTCCGCTATGTGGCATGTCGTCTATGGCCTATGCCGAAACAAACGTGATGCAACAAGATGGTGGAGTAGTAAAGGGTGCTGTTTTGGACACTAATGGTGAGCCCGTATTTGGCGCAATCGTTTTTGTTGTCGGAACAACTAACTCTTGTCAGGTAGATTTCGACGGAAACTACAAACTCGACCTTGTTCGCAAGGGTGCGACAATTCGTGCTCAAATGATGGGTTATAACACTGTGGACCTTGTATGGAACGGTGGCGACCTGAACTTCACTCTTACCGAGGAAACATCACAGCTCGACGAGCTTGTGGTAACTGCCATGGGTATCATGCGTAAGGAAAAATCACTTACCTATGCTACACAGCAAATTAAAGCAGCCGACCTTTTGCAGGTGCAGGATGTGAATCTTGTGAACTCGCTCGAAGGTAAAATCTCGGGTATCACATTGACACAAAGTGCTGGTGGTGCCGGTGGTGCTACAAAAATCACCCTTCGTGGTAATAAATCTATTATGGGTGACAACGCTCCACTTATCGTTGTCGATGGTATTCCTATGACAAACAGCATTCGCGGCCAAAAAATTGCCGATGACCTCTTTGGTAGCGAGGCTATGGCCGAGGGTTCCGACCCCTTGTCAATGATTAACCCCGACGATATCGAGTCGATGAACATTCTTAAAGGTGCCAACGCTGCTGCTCTTTATGGTTCACGTGCTGCCAACGGTGTTGTCATGATTACCACTAAAAAAGGTAAAGAGGGTAAAATGGAGGTAACATTCAACTCGAATACCACATTCGAAACTCCTATGCTTACACCCGATATTCAAAATCTATATGGTGGTGCCCGTTACAACAAAGACACAGGCGCATTCATCCGCATGGGTATCGGAAGCTGGGGTGACAGACTCGCCGGTGGTGGTTCACATGTTATCCAAATGGCTAATTCTTTGAATTACAGCGAGGATGGTATGCGCGATGTATATTTGCGTGGTACTGCATCCGACGATATCGACGATTTCTTCAGCACCGGTATAACAACCAATAACTCGGTTTCGGTTTCGGGTGGTACAGAGAAAATCCAAACATACCTATCTTACTCAAACTCATACGCAAAAGGTATGATAGAGACCAACAAGTATAACCGTCATACATTTGCATTCCGTCAGACATATAAATTGTGGGACAGACTTACAATCAATGTAAGTGCCAACTACATGCAGACAAAGACTAATAATCGTGTGGGTGGTGGTCGTTTGTTCAACCCTATTTATGACCTTTATACCGCTAACCGCGATATAGATATGGATTACTACAAAAACAATTATCAAATAGATAACGGTTCTTGGAAATCTTCGGCCGACAAGGATCAGTATGTTGACCAAAAAGGTAACACTATATCAGGTACATACGCATTGTTGAAAGGTCCTCAACAACACTGGGCACACCAATCACCCCTAAGCAATAACCCCTATTGGTTGATGAATCGTCTGTTCTCCGAGAACAAAGAAGACCGTTTCTTTGGTAGTTTCCAAGCCAACCTTAAAATTATCGAAGGCTTGCATTTGCAGGCACGTGTATCGCTCGACCACAGCAAATACTATGGCGAGGGTGGACGTTATGCTACAACCATGTCAACTGTGGATATGATACGTTACGGTGTTTACAACATGGATAACAACCGTTCTAACGAAATCTACACCGACTATTTGCTATCCTATAACAAACAGCTTAACGACGATTGGAATATATCGGCTTCAATTGGTTATGTAGGACACACAATAGAGGGTACCAACATCAGCTATTACGACGATGCAACAACAAATTATGTGAACAATGGTCCCAATGGCGTGAAAAACGAAATCCCGACATCGGTAAATATTTTCTATCCTCAAGGCCACGATGCAAGCCACAGCAAGTCGAAGAGCAGTAACTGGGACCAAGCTGCCCTTGTAACAGCGCAAGTAGGTTGGAAAGACAAAATCTTCGTCGATGCTTCATATCGTCAAGACTGGTATCGTCCCTTCCGTCAGTTCAAACACTTGGGTACCGACGAGAGCTATGGCTACTTCGGTTTTGGTGCTAACGCCGTACTCGACGAACTCTTCAAACTTCCCAAATGGATTAGCTATGCAAAATATCGTTTGAGCTACTCTGAGGTAGGTAACTCTATTCCCAACGCAGTGTTCGGTTCAACTTTCATGAACCTTATCACAGGTGCCGTTGCAGCCAACGGTTACGCATCGTTCCGTCCTGTTCCCGAGAAAACAAAATCATTCGAGACTGGTTTGGAAATGCAATTCTTCAACGATTGTTTGAACTTGGATATTACATATTATAACTCGGCTATGCACAATTCATACCTGACAGCCGGACTCCTTAGTGGTAAGACACTTCCTGTTAACTCGGGTGTTGTTCGCAACCAAGGTGTCGAGGTTACAGTGGGTTACGACTGGGCTATAAATAAAGATTGGCGTTGGAAAACATCGGCAAACTTCTCATATAACCACAACAAGATTGAGGAAATCTACAACGACCCCAAGACAGGCGAAAGCGCTATGCTTACCAATAAAATTGCCGAAGGACAAATCCAAATTCTTTATAAGAAGGATGGCAAGTATGGCGACATGTTTATAAAAGACCTTGTACGTCACGATGCCGATGTATTCGATGCAACCGGTAACCTTGTAAACAAAAAAGGCGATATAAAACTGACATCGTCGGGTACAGTACAAGAGACCTTGACATACGATAAATATATAGGTAATATGAACTCCAAAGTTCAATTGTCTTGGTCGAATACTATCACATATAAAAACTTCTCGCTATACTTCCTCATCAACGGACGTATCGGTGGCAAGGTTGTTTCTTTGACAGAGCGTTATCTCGACCGTTTCGGAGTGTCGGCTCGTACAGGAGAGGCACGTAACTATGCTGAGAACTGGGTTAACCCCGAAACAGGCGCGAAAGGTCTTTATGCTTCCGATGGTTCGCTTGGTATGTTTATAAACGAAGGTCGAGATGTTGTTTCTATTCAGAAATACTACGAGAATGCAAGTATGGAAAACTATGTATATGATGCAACAAACTTCCGCTTGCGTGAATTGTCGCTTGGTTATACATTCCGCAACTTGTTTGGTGAGTATAAGAACCTAAGTTTATCTTTCGTATGCCGTAACTTGTTCTTCATCTACAAAGACTCTCCCGTAGATCCCGACTTGTCATTGGCAACAGGTAATAGTTCAAGCGCGTTCGATATGTTCAACATGCCTTCGGCACGTTCGTTCGGTTTTAACCTGAAACTAAATCTTTAATAGTTAACATTTTTAATTATAAAAAATATAGTTATGAAAAAGTATATAATTTTTGCAGGTTCATTGCTCTTCGCGACATTTGCATTGCAATCGTGTCTCGAATATGATGATCCGGGTGACGAACTTGGCTTGGGTGATATACAGTTGGAAACACCTACTCCCGACGAGCCTGTTAATCCCGATGTTCCCGGAGGCGAAATCATTGGCCCCAATGAATTGGTAAGAAAAGTAACCAAAGTCGATGAATTTAATTTCAGAAAAGAGGTTGCAATCGAGAATGTAGCTCAGGCTATGGGCGATTTGGATATCCAATTCCGTCAGGCTATGGGTGGACGTTACAGTATTCGTGGTGGTAAAGAGGCTGCTTATCCCGGTGCTCACGCATACCAACGTCAATACTCGCTTGGTCCCGATGCCTATGCACAGTACATGGTGGTTCCTCACCGCGACTTTATGTACGGTACATTGACATCTACTTATGATATATCTTCCGACTTCAACGGTGGTCCTTTGGGTGCATACACAATGGCAAAGAATACATTTATGCCTTTGTTGAACAACCCTGCAATAGACTCCATCCCCGAAATTAAGGCTATCAACTTGCTGTTCTACTGCTTGACAGCACAAGAACAAGCCGACCTTTCAGGTCCCTACACCTACTTCGAGGATAAACAAAACTTGGAGGATCCACGTACATACGACAACGTGAAGAGTATCTACTACGGTATTGTAGAGAACCTCGACTCTATCGTGGCTTGTCTTAACAACTATGACAGCCGTCCTATGGAATATAAGGGTATTATAGAGGCTATTTTGGGTCAGTTCCACGATACAAACCGTGCATTCTACTTGGAGGGTGATATGTCAATGAACTCATACATAAAACTCGCTAACTCGTTGAAACTCCGTATGGCCATGCACATTGTTAAGGTAGAGCCTGCTACTGCAAAGAAATGGGCAGAGGAGGCTGTTGCCGCTGGTGTCATCGAGAGCGAGAATGAGCAACAAGGACTCTATCCTTTGTTCTTGGGCTTTGGATTGCCTTTGATTGATATAGCTAACTCATGGGGCGACTTGGTACTTTCTGCTTCGTTCGAGAGTCTGCTGATGTCTCTCGGTCACCCCTATGCCGACTATATCTTTAATCCTAACAACAACAAAATATTCAACGATGCCACAGGCGATGTTCTCGAAACTAACACTCGTTTGGTTGGTCTTCGTGCCGGTACTCTTGTAGGTACAGGACAGGATTATTCTGTAAACCAATACCAAGCATACTCTAAATTCAATACAGAAACTATGGGTATGGCTATGCCTCCTTTGTATTTTATCAAATGGTCCGAGGTTGACTTCCTACGTGCCGAGGGTGCTATCCGCGGTTGGAACATGGGTGGAACAGCGAAAGATTTCTATGAGCGCGGTATCCGCAACGGCTATATGGAGGATCCTATGTTTGTCGATATGTTCCCCTACAAGGCTAATATCGAGGAGTATATCCAACGTGAGGCTCCTAATGCCTATGTTAATGTCGATCCCGTTGGTGACGGCTTGGGTGACTGGGAGAGCGTAACCAAGATTGGTGTTAAATGGAACGAAGGTGATAGCAACGAGACAAAACTCGAAAAGATTATCACTCAAAAGTACATAGCATTGTTCCCGCTCTCAACCGAGGCATGGACCGAGATGCGTCGTACAGGCTATCCCAAAGTTTTCCCCGTGCTTAACACCGACGACGGTGACGGCTCGATACTTCCCGGTGAGATGATACGTCGTATTCCTTGGGTGCCCACAGATCCTCGTGTACAAGAAATTGTAAATGCAACCGGTGTTCCTGCACTTGGTGGCGAGGACTTGCAAGCAACCCGTTTGTGGTGGGACGTAGATGCTCCCAACTTCTAATAGTAAATGTAAATATCAGATAATTTTAGCGACCTATAAGCATTGTTGACTTATAGGTCGCTCTGTTGTTTTTTTAGTTAAAAATTGTATTATCGTTGACTTTTATGAATGTTTGATTATTTTTGCATTATGAGAAACTTTTTTAAATTATATCTTTCGTTATATATAACTTAAAAAGTAGCTAAGTAAAGTTTTTATAAAAATAATACAGTTATGAGAAAAATATGTTTAATGACAATCTTGATGGCTTTTGCATTGCTGTTCGTTAATAGTTGTAATACGAAAAACGGGATAGAAACCGTTCCTGCAAAAGAGTTTGCAAAAGTAATAGCAAATCCGGATGTCCAACTTATCGATGTACGCTCGGCCGAAGAATTCCTTGAAGGAAATATTGAGGGTAGTGTAAACATAAGTCTTGCCGGTGATGATTTTTGTGGTGAAATTGATAAAAAACTCGATAAAGAGCGTCCGGTTGCAGTCTATTGTCGGGGTGGTCGCCAAAGTGCCGAGGCAGCCGAAAAACTATCTTCAATGGGGTTTAAGGTCTTTGAACTTGAGAATGGTTACAAAGAGTGGGTTAAAGATGGTAAATAACAATCGGTCTATACAGGTGAATAGCTTGTCGTTTAATTTGGTTGACAACTGTGTAATAGTTGTCAACCAATTATGCCTATTCTACCGTCTCTTTTAATTTACCGTTTCTATATATGGAACGAAACAATTTTGGATATTTAAATAAATTCCGATTTTATGCGACTATCTAAAATATTGGGGGCAATGGCTTTTCTTTCGCTTGTGCCAAATATTCAAGCGGAAAATAAACGTCCTAATATAATTCTTTTCTTGGTAGATGATATGGGGTGGCAGGATACATCTGTTCCTTTTCATACTCAACCCACACTACTTAATTTTCGTTACAATACTCCCAATATGGAAAATCTTGCTGCCATGGGGGTGAAATTTACACAGGCTTATGCTTCGAGCGTGAGTTCCCCTTCGCGGTGTAGTTTGCTGACGGGTGCTAATGCCGCACGTCACAAGGTTACTAATTGGACTTTTAAGAAGGATATTTCTACTGATGAAAAACACGAAAAACTCCAAATGCCTCGATGGAATGTAAATGGTGTACAACCGGTTCCGGGTGTATCAGATAGTTTTCATGCTACGCCGTTACCTCGGATACTGTCTGATAATGGATATAACACCATAATTTGCGGTAAAGCTCACTTTGGCGCGTCTGATACGCCTGCCGCTAATCCTATTAACTTGGGGTTTAAGGTGAATATAGCAGGACATGCAGCGGGCGGGCTTGCTTCGTATCTTGGTACTGAGCGTTTTGGACACAATGAAAATGGTGAGCCGGTGAGTGGCTTTGCCGTTCCCGGGCTCGAAAAGTATTGGGATGAGGATATTTTCGTGACCGAGGCATTGACTTTGGAGGCTATAAATGAATTGGAAAAATCTATAAAGAGTAAGGAGCCGTTTTTTCTTTATATGTCACACTATGCAGTGCATGTGCCTTTGCAAGCCGATAAACGATTTGTTGATAAATATCTGCGCCGAGGACTTTCACAATGCGAAGCGAACTATGCTTCTATGGTCGAGGGTGTGGATAAAAGTCTTGGCGACCTTATGAATTATTTGAAGAGCAAGAATGAACTTGAAAATACTATCATAATTTTTATGTCTGATAATGGTGGGTATTCACTTGATGGACGTACGCCGCCATTGCATACTCAAAATCTACCATTGCGTTCCGGTAAGGGTTCTGCTTACGAAGGTGGTGTTCGGGTACCAATGATAGTCTATTGGAATGGTGTCGTGAACCCGGGAACCACAATAAATGATTATGTTATAATGGAAGACTTTTTCCCGTCTATCCTCGAAATGGCAGAGGTAAGCGAGTGTAACACTGTGCAGCGGATTGACGGTGTGAGTTTTGTGCCGATTATGAAAGGGAAAACTACTACTGAAAACTCTCGCTCTCTTATTTGGAATATGCCCAATAATTGGATATCGGGTGATAATAGGGAATATGGCATAGGACCGGCTTGTGCTATCCGTCAGGGAGATTATAAACTTATTTATTGGTATGAGGATGGCAGAAAAGAACTATATAATATACACACAGATATTGGAGAAACACACAATCTTGCCGAAACATTTCCACAGTTGACTAAGCGGCTTTGCAAACTGTTGTCGGAAAAATTGCGTAGTGTAGGTGCGCAACGCCCGTTTTTTATTACCACCGGTGAACCTTGCCCTTGGCCCGATGGTCGTGAATAAATACTTTATGTAAGCAACAATATTTAGATGTTTATAAATTTATTTCAAAAAATATACGAATAAAGTGTACAGTTGTTATAAAAATATTATATTTGTAACGATAACTGAAACTGCGCCCAAAACAAAATGTCTTATTGACGTGAATGGGAATTTTGTAGTGAAAACTTGTCAATTAATATAGAAATTTTGAGATATTTTTTTATTTACTAACCTTAATTAATGTAATTATGAGAAAAACTTACATTGCAGTCATGGCGTTTGCATTTGCGCTTTTTGGAGCAGCACCTGCAACAGCACAGGACACAACATCTCAGGAAATTTACGATTTCTCGGGATTTGATGTAAAGAACATGCTCGACTTGTTCTACAATGTTTTGCAGGACGGACGTAATTATCCTACAATGGAGGAGTTTGAGACTATCGGTATTCAGGCTTCGGACATTGCATTCGTACGTTCACACGTTCGTCGTGCCGACATCATGAGTCGCGAGGATCGTTTGCTCCCCGAGACTTATGAAACACGTAACCTATTTATGAACATCCCCATGGACGTAGGTTCGGGTGGTGCAGCCGGTTATCCCAGCGACAAATTCATGGCCGACGTTTACTCTATGTGGCAGTACACTAACTTGTTCGGTTCTTGGAACCACGGTTTCTTCCAAGCTCCCGGTGCATGGGTTGACGCGGCTCACCGTAATGGTACCGACATCATGAGCGGTATTGCTTTCTTTGAGTCTTGGACAGGTGACGGCGATGCCGGTTACAGTGCCATGATTACACAGAAAGTTAATGGCGAGTTCAAGTATGTTAAGCCTCTTATCAACTGTTTGATGTTCTTTGGTGCCGATGGTATCAACTACAACTGGGAGGATAACTCATATTCGAACGCCGACATTGTGGCATTCCACAAGGAACTTTATAAATATGCAGCCGAGGTAGGTTTCACAAACTACCACAGTGCAATTTATACAGCACAAAACAGTCTAAGTTCTTATAACACCAGCGCTACCAATGCACTATTCGGTAATTCAACAGGTAAAACACACGACCTTATGCTTAACTACTCGAATGGTGACTTTACAAGTGGTTATGCAATGAGTACTTCTGTATTAGCAGCCGAGGCAGCTATGGGCACAGCCGATGGTCTTTACACCGGTGTATGGATTGTAGGTATGGACCGTGCTTGGAACAACTTGGAGTACAATGCAAATGCTCACAAAATCGGTATCTGCCTTTGGGGTGAGCACGGACAGAGCCGTTTCATGAGCTACAACACAGGTGACGGTGCTTTCGATACACAACAGAAATATCAGTATATCCTTGAACGTGCATTCTCGGGTGGTAACCGCACTCCCATTAATCGTCCCGCAGTTACACGTGCAAACAGTGGTAAAATCAACTGGGAGGCAACAGCCGATCTGCCTTATCCTCTCATGAACTTTGCCGGTATAGCTACATGGATTCCCGAGCGTTCGGCTATCCAAGGTAGTTTCCACTTCGATACTCACTTTACACTTGGTAACGGTTACTACTACTACTATAAAGGAAAGAAATCGTATGCAGGTAGCTGGTACAACATGGGTTCACAGGATTTGGTTCCCACATATCGTTGGTTGCGCTATGCTTCAAACACTACCAGCATAAGCAATGATATCGATGTTAAATATACACACGTTGATGCTTACACAGGTGGTTCATGTATTGAACTTACAGGTGCTGCCACAACAGCAGGTACCGATATCGTTCTCTACAAGACAGGCCTCACAGTAGGTGGTACACAACCCTATGCAAAGGTGGCTGTTAAGACACTTAAAGAGGGTGACGTTCCCACAAACCTCTACCTTATCCTCAAAAAGAGCGGTAGCGACCAATGGTTAGAGTATCCTGTTGGCAATGTGGCTGGTGGCTCATGGAGCGAGGTTGGTTTCGACCTTACCGGTCTTGCACAAGGCGATGTTGTAACACGCGTAGGTCTTCGTGTTAAGGGTAGTGACAATGCATATCAAATGTACGTAGGTAAGCTCGAGCTCAACGACGAGACAAGAATTACTCCTGCAAACGTAGTTGACCTTGTTGCCGAGGTTAAGAAAGAGACAAAAACTTCTATGGCAGTGAAACTCCACTGGGGTGTTGATGCTATTGCTAAGGATCGTGCTGCGTGGGGTCTTGTTTACAACGACGAGGCTAACATCGACCACTTCGAAATACTCTACAAGGTAGGTGAGGAAGGACGTCCCGTTCAAGTTGGTACCACATCGCAGTGGGCTACTCTCATCCCCAACCTCGACTTCTCTTCGGCCGATGACCAACCTTACATCGGTGTACGTTCTATATCACTCGACAAAACAACATATTCACCCACTGTTTGGTTGAAGGTTGGTCGTGCATCACAAAGCGTTCTTCCCGAGAAAGAAGAGGAGTATGGCAACTATGGTACCAGTGCAATGGATGACCAATGCGATGGTGCCGATATTGCACGTCAGCAACGTTATGTTACAGATGTAACAACTACCGGTGCTGTACAGAACCTTAATTATCATGCAGATGGTCCTGTTGCCGATGGTTCACAGTATGCAAATGCTCTTGATCACAATTTGATTGTTAGCCAAGGACAAACTGTTACTCTTTGGGTTAAAGCATACGATACTTCATATTTGAGCAAGGTTGACGGTTTGCGTTATTGCTTTGCCGGTGGTTGGTTAGACCTCAATGGTAGCGGTGACTTCGATAAACCTCTGCCCGTTGAGCGTACTGCTGATGAGATTGCTGCCGGTAAGACAACTACCGACCCCGAGGGTGAGCGTCTGTTCTTCGTTGGTACTCTTCGTGCTGCTACTCCTTCTATCGAGACACAAGGTATCACATGTACATTCACTGTACCCGAGAACGCTACTCCCGGACAGAGCCGCTTGCGTATCGTATTCTCCGATGCTTGGTTCGCAGGTATGTTCAACCCCGTTGGCTACCATGCTAAGGGCTTTACAATCGACTTCAGCGTAGAAATCCAAGGTACTAACCCCGGTCGCGTGGTTGTTGACAACACAGACAAGGGCGAGGCTGAACTCCCCGAGGGCTATGAACTTGGCACAAACATCAACGATGTTGAGGATTCTGCAATCTCCGAGGCTGTTGTTGACGGCGACGTAATCCGTTTCAACAACGTAGAGAAAGCATGGGTTTACAGCGCCGACGGTCGTCTCGTTGAGTTTGTTAACGGCAATCCTACTCAAGTGAGCGCAGCTAACTATGCAGCAGGCGTTTACCTTGTTAAGATGCAGTACAACAACGTAATACGTTCGGCTAAGGTTGTTATCAAGTAATTGATAGACAATACATAAAAAAAGAGCGACAGCCAATGGTTGTCGCTCTTTTTTTATATGTAAGAATTCTCCTGAATGAGCAACTGTTTTGCTTGCCACGAAATGAGTTCTATTTTGTTTTCACAATTTTGCCCATTTGCTTGGAAAAATAGAATGCTTTATACTATCTTCGCATAAATAATAAAGATAAAAATTGTGTTTCCTTTAAGTGGAGCGGGCATTTGCCAAACGGCTGATGCGGGGCCCGAAACGGCACAAATTTTGTACGAGTTTTATAAATGATAAACAATAATAGACTATGAGTCAGTTGGTGTCGCCGTCGTTGCTGTCGGCAAATTTTGGAAATCTGCAAGATGATTTGAATATGATAAACGGCAGTAATGCCGATTGGTTGCATATAGATATCATGGATGGGGTGTTCGTTCCCAATCTGTCGTTTGGCCCGCCTGTCTTGCAATACGTCGCTAAATTGTGCAATAAGCCCTTGGATGTGCATCTGATGGTGGTAAATCCTATGAACTATCTTGAACCGGTGAAAGCGCTTGGGGCCCGCGTGATGAACATTCACTACGAGGCCGAAACGCATCTGCACCGTGCTGTCATGAAGATAAAGGAGTCGGGCATGATGGCAGGTGTAACGCTGAATCCATCGACCCCGGTGATGATGCTCAAAGATATAATAGCCGACCTTGACTTGGTGCTGCTGATGAGTGTAAATCCGGGATTTGGCGGACAGAAGTTTATTGCGCATACCGTGAACAAAGTGCGCGAACTGCGCGAACTCATTGAGGCAACATCGTCAAGCGCACTAATCGAGGTAGATGGCGGTGTTAATGTCGAAACAGGACGTTTGCTTGCCGATGCAGGTTCCGATGTTCTTGTTGCCGGCAATGCGGTGTTCAAGGCCAATGACCCTGTTGCTGTTATTGATTCGCTGCGTGCATTGTAGTGGGCTTCGTGAACGGAATAAATCATAATGAAGGTATGTCGGTAGGGGCGTTATTCGAAAACAACCCTATGCTGAAATTTATATTCCCGCTTATGGCGGGAATTGCATTTTCGTATATGACAGCGGCGTCGGGCATGTGGCTTACGCTGCTGCTTTTTGCCTTTTCCTTTGTGCTGGCGTGCGTGGCTATGCGTGACAACGCTCCGCGTTGGCTTTTTGGGGTTGCCGTCACCCTGTCGATGTTCTTGCTTGGTATGCTTGCCGAGCAAGGCGACCGTCGCAAGATGGCGATGCAATGGAGTGGACAGAAAGGACGTTTCGAGGCGGTGCTGTTGGAGGTACCGCATCTTGGTGAGCGTTCGGCCAAGGTACGTGCCCATGTAACGCGAATAGGGCGCGACAGCCTGCTTGGGGCACGTCGCGAGGGTACGGTGAACATATATTTTGCCAATAGCTACGATGCCGAGGCATTGCGCATAGGGCATCGCATATACTTCGAAGGGAAGGTGGCTGCTCCCAAAAATTCGGGTAACCCGGCCGAGTTCGATGCCCGGCTGCATGCCTATGTCAACGGGGTGACAGGAACGGTCTATCTGCCTATTGATGGTTGGCGCGTCCTTGGCACCGAGAAACATACCCTGCGCATGAAGGCACTTATGCTGCGGGAACATATTTTCCAATATTTTTCGGACATGGATATTGGACAAACAGGGCTTGCGGTGTTGGCTGCGCTCACGCTGGGCGAGCGAAGCGAGCTTACAAGGGGCATGCGCGATTATTTTGCCACAGCAGGGGCAGGGCATCTGTTGGCATTGTCGGGGTTGCATCTGGGAATGTTCTATATGATATTTACATTCCTGCTGCCGGTGCGCAAGAGCAGGCGTTGGCTTGTGGTGGTACGTGAATTAATCGTTGTGGCTTTCCTGTGGTGCTTTGCTCTTATGGCAGGGCTGTCGCCATCTATCGTGCGTGCGGCATTGCTCTTTACTTTGATGTCGCTGGCGCGTTGCATGCAACGGGATAACTCCTCGTTGAACTCGCTTGCATTGGTTGCGCTGATAATGCTGGCCATATATCCCCGTTGGCTGTTCGACGTTGGTTTTCAGCTGTCGTTCTCGGCTGTGGCAGCCATACTGTTGCTGCAACGCCCCATATTGCGCTTGTTGCGTGCCGACGATGCCGGCAGGGTGTATCATTATTTTGCGGGTGTGGTTGCTGTGTCGTTGGCGGCGCAGGTGGGTACATCGCCTTTTGTGTGGTACTATTTCGGCACGTTCCCGCTCTATTTCCTCATTACCAATATCGTGGTGGTGCCTATTGCCTTTGTGATAATGTTGCTGGCGGTGGTGGCTGTGGCCGTCATGCCTGTGGCGGCATTGTCGTCGTGTGTAGCGTGCATGCTTGGTGTGGTTTTGGATACTTTGAATGGCTTTTTGCAGTATGTGGCTTCGGCACCCTATGCCTCGTTGGAATTGCCGTATATGGGGCTCGGTTGGCTTTTGCTGTTTTCGGGACTTTTCTATTTTCTTGTGGCGGCCGTCGTTTGCCGAAGAAAAATAGCGGCATCTGTGGCATTGGCTTTGTGCGTGGCTGCTTATGTGTGCTACGTACTTACCGACAAGGAGGATGCCTCGCGCTATATGCTTTTTTATAATAACAAGGAGTTCCCGGCTGTTCATGCGGTCTGCTCCAAGGAAAAAAACTATATTGTGAGCAGTTATCCCGAGTGGGAACTATCTATGCAATATGTGGTTGAACCCTATTGTCGTCGGCAGGGGCTGAATACACCGCAAATTATTACGAACGACTATTCCGATGAGAAAATAGCCTTCTCGGGCTATATGTTGAATTTTGCCCAACGCCGAGTGGCTTTGCTTGACGATGATTGTTGGCTCGATGAAACGGTTGTGCGTCCTGTGGACTGCGTCTATATTGTTCGTGGCTTCTTGGGCGATATTAAAGAATTGTTGTTGCGATATCCGTCGCGCTATGTGGTAATGGATGCCACGCTCTATGCAAATAGTCGCAAGCGTATAGCACGCGAGTGTTCACAATTGGGGGTGCGTTGCATCGACCTTACACAAGGGGCAGTGAAAATGCTATGCGACAAAACCGGTGTCAGGTTTGTGAGTATGAGTGACCGATAGCTTGTTCCTTTCGAATAAATCTGTTTCTATTGCCTAATTGTACCTGTTTATTGCCTGTTTTTATAATCTTTTTCTGTATCTTCGCATTCATATATAATAACAGCCGGCTGTGGATGCAAAACAGCCTGCTGTGCAAAAAAAGTTTTTGGAATTTAAACCGCCACTGATATATTATGGAACTCGATAAAATGATTGATGCCTCGAAAATGGAGGCGTTGAAGAAAAACATAGACGGCGCGAAACGTTTTGCAGTGCTTGTACATCGCAACCCCGATGGCGATGCCATAGGGTCGTCGTTGGCACTCATGCAATACCTTGCAGCCATGGGCAAGGAGGCCAAAGTTATTGTGCCCAACGACTTCCCCGACTTCCTTAAATGGATGCCTGCCGCAGATGAAATAATCATCTATGAGAGTCAGAAACAGGCTGCTGTCGATTATCTGCATAGCGTCGATGTGGTCTTTTGCCTCGACTTCAACGCCCTGTCGCGCATATCGGAGCTTGGAACGGTGGTTGCCGGGCTTGCTGTTCCGCGACTGCTTGTAGATCATCATCTGCAACCCGAGGAGGGGTTCGATGTGCAAATATCGGAGCCTGCGGCTTGTTCCACCGCCGAGCTTGTCTTCCATATAATATATGAATTGGGCGGATTGCAGGCCCTCAGCAAAAATATTGCCGAGTGTATCTATGTGGGCATAATGACCGATACAGGAAATTTTGCCTACGCATCGAACCGCAAGGATATATACATTATAGTGGCAATGCTCTTGGAGGCAGGCGTTGACAAAGATATAACTTACCGCAAAGTATTCTACAATGCCACGTTGAACAAAATGAAACTGACCGGTTTTGTTATGTACGAGAAACTGCGTGTTTTTTCGGCTTGCAACGCGGCGTTGATGACACTTACATACAAGGATTTGCGACGTTTCAATGCCGCCAAGGGCGACACCGAGGGGCTGGTGAACGTGCCGTTGCAGATAAAAGGCATACGTTTCTCGTGTCTCTTGCGCGAGGAGGTCCCCGGGAAAGTCAACGTGTCGTTGCGCAGCGTCGATGATTTTCCTTGCAACGAAGTAGCCGCCGAGTTTTTTTGTGGCGGAGGACACAAAAACGCATCGGGAGGCGAGGTTTACGGCACGTTGGACTATGCCGTAGAACGTTTCAAAGCGGCTATTGCAAAGTATAAATCGAAACTCACCGAGTAAAAAACTGTTATTTTCATTTAAATAATTACTTTTTTTTCAATATTATAAGTAGATTTTGTATCTTCGCATGAATTTACAAGAAGAATAAAACTCGGAAACTGCTAAATTCATATCGCCAAGCGATTAAATGAACAGTTTTCATAAGGAAATAATTATTGGGAACTAAAAACTGCTTAACATTGAACAGATATATGAGAAATAAATGGTTATGGGGAATAATGCTGCTATCGCTCGCGGTGTGCGCATGTGACGATGAAAAGACCTATGAGGATATGAAAAAAGCCGAGCGTGCGGCTGTTGGTGCATATATAAGCGAGATGGGGATAAATATAATCCCGTTCAGCGAATTTATAGTAGATTCGGTTACCGATGTAGCCAATAACGAGTATGTGCTCATCGACGACGTATATATGCAGATAGAACGCAACCCCAAAGGGTTGGAGGATGCACGCCAAATGAAAGACGGCGAGACGCTTACTCTGTTGGTGCGATTCTCGGAATACAATATATCCGAGGGCGACACTATCCTTGGTAATATATACGATTCGGACAACCCCGACGTGATGCGCGTGACATACGAGGATGGCTCCTATTCCGCTACATTTACAAGTGGTTACATGTACTCCTATTATGGAAGCTATGTACCCACCGGTTGGCTGACAGCGTTGCCCTACATATACATGACACGCCGTCAGTCGCAAGTGGCAAAGGTAAATCTCATTGTGCCGCACACCAAAGGAACATCGCAGGCTGCATCATACGTATATCCTTGTTCATATAATATAACATTTACACCCGAAAGACTCTATGACACTGATTAAATCAATTTCAGGAATTCGAGGCACCATCGGCGGACATGCCGATGAAGGATTGACTCCCCTCGACATTGTGAAATTAACGTCGGCATACGCTGCGTTAATTCGTAAAACAACAACCAAGACAACAAACAAAATTGTTGTAGGTCGCGATGCTCGCTTGTCGGGCGCAATGGTAAACCACATTGTGTGCGGTACTCTCATGGGTATGGGATTCGATGTCGTGGATATAGGCTTGGCTTCTACCCCTACTACCGAATTGGCTGTAACCATGGAAGAGGCTTGTGGCGGAATAATACTCACAGCCAGTCACAACCCCCGTCAGTGGAACGCTCTTAAATTGCTTAACGAAAAAGGCGAATTCCTAAACGCCGAGGAGGGCAAGGAGGTTCTGCGCATAGCGTCGGCCGAGGAGTTCGATTACGCCGATGTGGAGACACTTGGAAAATATCGTGCCGACGATACATATAACCGCAAACACATAGAGGCTGTGTTGAGCCTGCCCTTGGTGGACAAAGAGGCTATCAGAAAAGCCGGTTTCAGAGTGGCTATCGACTGTGTCAACTCGGTAGGTGGCGTTATACTGCCCATGTTGTTCGAGGAGCTGGGTGTTAAAAGCGTGGAAAAATTGTACTGCGAGCCGACAGGCGATTTCCAACACAACCCCGAGCCTTTGGCAAAGAACCTTACCGACATAATGGGGCTTATGGCAAAAGGCGGTAATGATGTGGCCTTTGTTGTCGATCCCGACGTAGATCGTTTGGCTATTATTTGCGAGAACGGCGATATGTACGGCGAGGAATATACCCTTGTCACCGTTGCCGATTACGTGCTTAAACATACACCCGGAAACACTGTTTCGAACTTGTCATCGACACGTGCGCTTCGCGACGTGACAAACGCTCGCGGCGGCGAATACAATGCATCGGCAGTGGGTGAGGTTAACGTAGTTACCAAAATGAAAGAGACCGGCGCTGTGATAGGCGGCGAAGGAAACGGTGGTGTCATCTATCCCGACTGCCACTATGGTCGCGATGCTCTTGTAGGTATCTGCTTGTTCCTTAGCCACCTTGCGCACGAAGGAAAAACAGTGAGCGAACTGCGTGCCACATATCCTGCATACTTCATGGGTAAGAACAGAATAGATTTGAAGCCCGGAACCGATGTAGATGTTGTGCTCGAAAAAATCAAGGCTACCTATGCAGGCAAGGCCGAGATAAACACCATCGACGGCGTGAAACTCGACTTCCCCGATAAATGGGTACACTTGCGCAAGAGCAACACCGAACCTATCGTTCGTGTATATTCCGAAGGCCCCACACAGGAGGCTGCCGACGCAATCGGCGAGGAGATACTTGCACTTGCCAACAGCCTGATGTAACAAAAACATACATAGATATAAAAAACGTTCCGAATTTAATTCGGAACGTTTTTTATATCTATGTATCGCGCCGGGCTTTGTGCTATTTTAAATTGGTGAGCACAGGGGTTTTAACAGTGCGAACCTCGCTTTGAGGAGTGTCGTTCAGCTGCTCGAAAATTACAATCTTGTTTTCGCCCTTGTTCAACCATACTCCGGGAATGTAGAGCGTCTGCTGGGGGCCTACCTGCCAGTAACGGCCTATATTATGCCCGTTTACAAAAATTATGCCTTTGCCCCATGCCTCCATGTCGATGAATGTGTCGCCGGTCTCGTCAAGGGTGAATGTGCCCTCGTATAGCACCGGACATCCTTTGAGGCGTGTAGCCTGAGTAGTGCCGTTCTTGCATACGGCGCGTCCCATTTGTGCAAGGTCGGGCATTTCGCTCATAGGCAGGCGGTACATTTCCCAGTTGCCCATGATTTCTTGTCCGGCTATTTTCACCGGGCTTATTATGCCTTTTGTGTTATGCACAATTTCGCTGCCGTAGTTTATGCGACCCATGTTCTCGACAAGAATTTGCAGGGTGGCATTGAACGGAACTTCTATTTCCATTTCGTATGTTTGGGTATTGCGGTTCAGTACACCCACCTGCTCGCCATCTATGTAAACAACGGCATAGTCGCGCAGGCCGGGTATTTCGAGCGTGCCGCTTATGGGTTGGTTGAAACGGCGGCTGTAAAGTACATAGCCGTAGCCTTGGTTCAATTGCTCGAATGTGAGGGGCGATACGTTGCTCACTGCGTCGAGACGCTCGGCATAGCTTATTACGTCGGCTACTTTGTCGAGTTTTATTGAGGGTATCTCTATCAGGGGTATCTGTGCAGGTGCTTCGGGTATGTCGTATTGTGCGTAGCGTTTTATGACGTTGCGTATGGAGTCGTATTTGGGTGTCACCCATCCGGCTTCGCTAATGGGGGCGTCGTAATCGTAGCTTGTGAGGTCGGGTTGGATGTCGCGTTTTTTGTCGTAGTTGGCACCGCTTGTGAATGCGAAGTTTGTGCCTCCATGCACCATGTAGAAATTGAACGATACATCGTTTTTAAGGTAGTCCTCGGTCTGTCGTGCTATCTCGCTTGCGCTCACTTGGGGGAAGGGCTCTGCCCAATGCGATAGCCATCCGGGATAGAATTCTGCTACCATATAGGGGCCTTGGCCGCCGTGGTATTCATTTACCACCTTCTTTAAATTTTCGATATTGCTCTCGCCATTGGCTGTGGGGAGCGCGCCGGGGGTGCTGCCGCCCTCGAAAAGCCAACTGCCATCCGAAGTGAAGAGCGGTACGTCGAAACCGACATCGGCAAGTTGTTGTTTTATCTTTGCATTGTAGGCGCGGTGCTCCTCCAATGGGATGTCCTGACGCTGCGATACGTATGAACCGAACTCGTTCTCGCATTGTACCATTATGATGGGACCGCCATTCGTGCATTGCAGGTGTCCTACCTCTTTATATAAACGTTCAAGGTATAGCTTGGTGTGTTTAAGGAATTGTTCGTTGTCGCGTCTTATCTCCATGCCTTCGATATTCTGCAACCACCAAGGATAACCGCCAAATTCCCACTCGGCACATACGTATGGGCCGGGACGCAGTATAACCATCATGCCCTCTTCGCCTGCAATCTTAATATATTCGGCAAGGTTCTTGTCGCCTGCAAAATCCCATACGCCGGGAGCTGTTTCGTGCCAGTTCCAAAATACGTATGTGGCAACGGTGTTAAGTCCCATGCCTTTCATCATTTGCAGACGATGACGCCAATATTCGTGTGGTATGCGCGAATAGTGCATCTCGCCCGACAGGAGCGGGGTGGCTTTGCCGTTTACATAAAAATCTCCATTCTTGATTTCGAACGTTAGTTTCTCTTGTGAATTTGCTACTATTGGAAGTATGGCAAATAGTAGCAGGTGAATAAATCTTCTCATATATGTTTTTTTAATGATTAGTTTACCATTATCAGGTCGCGAATTATATAATCGCTTATGAAAATTCCTTTGCGGGTTAGCGATATGCAACCTTGGGATTGTTCAAGACAACCGCTTGCAATGTGTGGAGCGGCTGCTTTTGCCATGTATGCCGCTATGTCGCTGCCAAAATTTTCCTGTATATCCTTTGTGCATATCCCTTTTGAGGTACGAAGCCTTGTGAGTATGGTGTCGTTGTATTTTTCTTGTATGCTCAGGTGTTCCTCCTGAAACAGGGGCTGCTCTTTTTCTATACCTATTATATATTGTTCTATGTCGCTGATGTTCCACCTGCGCGACGCTCCGTCGTAGGAGTGGGCGGCTGCACCGCAACCTAAATAGGGGGTGTCGTTCCAGTAACTGCTGTTGTGCTTGCTTTCGTAGCCGGGCTTTGCAAAATTGGATATTTCGTAGTGCCTGTATCCTGCGTTTTCCATGGTTTGCATGAGCTGCTCGAATTGTGCTATGTTCTCTTCTTCGCTAATTTGCTCTATGTTGCCCTTTTGCAATTCGTTGTACAGCGGAGTATCCTCTTCGTAGGTGAGGTTGTATGCTGAAATATGTTCGGGGTTTAGTTCTGTGGCGTATTGCAAGCTATGTTGCCATTCGGTGCCCGACGACGAGGGTAGGGCAAACATCAGGTCGATGCTGATGTTTTGAAAACCGGCTGCACGTGCATCGAGGAACGCTTTGCGTGCCTTTTGTGCATCGTGCCGACGTCCGAGGGCTTGCAGTTGACGGTCACTGAAACTTTGTACCCCCATGCTCAGACGATTGAACGATAGTTTGAGCAATGCTTCCAGATACTCGGTGGAGAGGTCGTCGGGGTTGGCTTCTATGGTGGTCTCGGCGTCTTTGGCCACTTCGAAATTGCTACCGATGGTGTCGAGTATTTTTGCAAGGTCGCCGAGGGTGAGCAGGCTGGGAGTGCCGCCACCGAAATATATAGTCTTTATATCCTCTTTTATATAGTTGCGTCGTGTGGTCAGTTCGTGGCATAGCGCATTTACATATAACTCCCTTAGCGAGTGCTTTGTCGATGAGTAAAAAGCGCAATATTTGCAACGTTGTTTGCAAAAAGGTATATGTAGATATATTCCTGCCATATATTTCAAATACTTTTTCAGAATTTGCCTGAATATGTTATGTCTGTTTCGGTGGAAATAAAAATGAATTACTTGTGTCGGACGCAAATATAATATATTTTATCTTTTTTCTAAAAAAGTGTATCTCTTTATTTGCATTTTTTATTGATAATACCTATATTGTGGCGCATTTTAAAAACTAACTAACCGAAAGGTTTTAAAAAACCAATAATAGTATGAAAACTTATCAGACTAACGAAATCAAGAACATCGCAATTGTCGGTTGTTCAGGCTCAGGTAAAACCACGCTCACAGAGGCTATGCTCTATGAGGGTGGTATTATAAAACGTAGAGGAACTGTCGAGGCTAAGAATACAGTCAGCGACTACTTCCCCGTGGAACAAGAATATGGCTACTCGGTTTTTTCAACCGTTTTCCAAATAGAGCAGGCCGGGAAAAAATTGAATCTGATTGATTGTCCGGGTTCCGATGACTTTGCAGGCAGTATGGTTAGCGCAATGACTGTTGCCGACCTTGCCATGATGGTCATCAATGGTCAGTATGGTGTCGAGGTGGGAACACAAAACTGTTTCCGCTATATCAAGAAGATGAAGAAGCCCATGATGTTCGTTGTGAACCAAGTGGATAACGAAAAATGCGAGTACGACACAGTCATAGAGCAGTTGCAGGCAGTGTATGGCTCAAAAGTGGTGCCGGTACAATATCCTTTGAACGCAGGCCCGGGCTTCAATTCAATAATCGACGTTCTGTTGATGAAGAAACTCACTTTCACAGGCGAGGGTCAGCCTCCATTGGTCGAGGATATTCCTGCAAACGAAGTGGACAAGGCGAGAGCACTGCACATGGAACTTGTGGAGAAGGCCGCTGAGAACGAGGAGGGTTTGATGGATAAATTCTTCGAATCGGAGGAACTTACTACCGACGAGATACGTATGGGTGCCCGCATGGGTCTCTCTACCGACAGTGTATATCCCGTACTTTGCTGCTCGGCATCTACCGACGTGGCTGTGAGCCGTTTGCTTGAATTCCTTGCCAACGTTGCTCCCGAGATTACCGACATGCCGCAACCCGTAAACGCCGATGGCGAGGTGGTGCCTTACAACAGCGACGCTCCCACATCTATATTCTTCTATAAAACATCGGTCGAGCCGCACATTGGCGAGGTAAATTATTTCAAGGTGATGAGCGGTACTTTGCATGCAGGCGACGACTTGCTGAACGCCGACCGTGGCTCCAAGGAGCGCATTGCACAGCTATATTGTAGCGCAGGTGCCAATCGCGTGGCTGTCGATGAACTGAAAGCAGGCGACTTGGGCTGTACAGTGAAATTGAAGGATGTAAAAATCGGTAACACGCTGAACTCCAAGGATGCAAGCAATAAATTCTCGTTGGTGAAATATCCGGCATCGAAATATTCGCGTGCCATCAAGCCTGTTAGCGAGTCGGAAATAGAGAAAATGATGCAGGTGCTCAACCGCATGCACGAGGAGGATCCTACATGGCGCATAGTACAATCCAAAGAATTACGCCAAACTGTTGTTTACGGACAGGGTGAGTTCCACTTACGTACACTAAAATGGCGTTTGGAAAATGTCGAGAAAATAAATGTTAAATACGAGGAACCCAAGATACCATATCGCGAGACAATCACAAAAGCCGCCCGTGCCGATTATCGTCACAAGAAACAGTCGGGTGGTGCCGGACAATTCGGCGAGGTACACATGATTGTGGAGCCCTACGAGGATGGCAAACCATTGCAGGAGGTATATCGTTTCAATAACCAAGAATACAAGATAAACGCCAAGGCCACCGAGGAGGTTACACTTGAATGGGGTGGTAAATTGGTGTTTGTAAACAGTATCGTGGGTGGTAGCATCGACGCTCGTTTCATGCCCGCAATTCTGAAAGGCGTCATGGAGCGCATGGAGCGTGGTCCGCTTACCGGTTCTTATGCTCGCGATGTTCGCGTCATAGTATATGACGGCAAGATGCACCCGGTTGACTCCAACGAGCTTTCGTTTATGCTTGCAGGACGTAATGCGTTCAGTGCCGCATTCCGCGAGGCCGGTCCCAAAATCCTTGAACCCGTTTACGATGTCGAGGTATTTGTGCCATCCGACAAAATGGGCGATGTCATGAGCGATATCCAAGGTCGTCGTGGTATGATTATGGGCATGGAGAGCGAGAACGGTTATGAAAAACTGACTGCGAAAGTACCATTGAAAGAGATGGCATCGTATTCTACCACATTGAGCTCGCTCACCGGCGGTCGTGCTTCGTTCATTATGTCGCCATCGACATACGAACTTGTTCCCACCGATGTACAACACAAATTGGTCGAGGAACTTGCTGTTAAAGACGACGAATAACAGTCCGTTTCGGCATAAAACAAAATCGACAAGAGTCAATGGCTCTTGTCGATTTTGTTTTTTTTATTAAAATATTGCCGGCCGTTAACTTAAAAATATAGCTATATAAGTGAAGATTTTGCTATTGCGAATATTTAGGTTGCTGTTTTGTTAATTATAAAACATAAAACTGTTAATAATAAAAAAATGATGCTTAAATGGTGTTAACAAGATGTACAACATTTAATACTTGTGCTTATCTTTACGCCATGAAGAAAAATGTAATTTGGTTCGTGGGCCTTGTGATGGCAGTATGTTGCATGGGGCTTATATATATGCAGGTGAGCTATATCGATGCAATGGTGCGCATGCGTCGTCAGCATTTCGAGGAGGGTGTCAAGCGCAGCCTCAATCAAACTGCGTATAATCTTGAACTTGCCGAAACCCATCACTATCTTACAAAGGATATACAGCGCGATATTTTTCGTTTGCACATAAAGGATGGCCGTCTTACATTGGAGCGTCGCTACTATACAGTGGCGTCCGACGAAGGCAACCAGTTTACCATCGAGTCGAGCACAACTGTTAATACAAATTCGGATATAGCCTCGAAACTGAAAATAAGCGGCGGACGCGGCAAACTGTCGGTGAGTGAACAGCAAAGACAGACAGTCGAAATGTTGCGCCAGCGATACCAGTACCAACGTGCCATTGTGGACGAGGTGGTGTATAATATGATATACAAAGCAAGTGAAAAACCTTTGTCGCAAAGAATAAATTTTCATCGTCTCGACCAAAATATAAAATCCGAGCTTGCCAATAACGGCATAGATTTGGACTATCATTTCAGGGTATTGGGCGGCGACGGCAAAGAGGTTTACAGGTGTCCCGACTTCGTCATGGGAGCATCGAACAAAGCATATAAGGAGTTGATTTTCAAAAACGACCCGCCAACGCGCATGGGTGTTCTCGAAGTTAATTTCCCGGAGAAAATTTTGAACAAATATCTTTATAGCTCTGTTAAATTTATGATTCCTTCGATACTATTTACTTTCGTTTTGCTTATTACATTTGTAATAACATTATATATGATAGTACGACAGAAAAAATTGACCGAAATTAAAAATGATTTTATAAATAATATGACCCACGAGTTTAAAACTCCTATATCGACAATTTCGTTGGCGGCACAGATGTTGCAAGACCAGTCGGTGGCAAAATCGCCATCTATGTTCAGTAAATTGTCGGGGGTAATATCGAGCGAAACAAAACGCCTGCGTTTCCAAGTGGACAAGGTGTTGCAAATGTCGATGTTCGAGGACCGAAAAACGGCGTCGTTGAAGATGAAAGAACTCGATGCCAACGAACTGCTCGCAGGTGTCATAAATACTTTTACGGTGAAGGTTGAGCAGAGCGGTGGGCATATCACGTGGGAGCCCGAAGCCGACGACCCCTATGTGTTCGTTGACGAAATGCATTTTACCAATGTGATATTTAATCTCATGGACAATGCCCTGAAATACAAAAAACGCGATGAACCGCTTAATTTGAACTTGCGCACATGGAACGCCAATGGAAATTTCGTGCTTTCCATAAAAGATAACGGCATAGGAATTCGTAAAGAGGACCTTAAAAAGATTTTCGATAAATTCTATCGTGTGTCCACAGGAAATCTGCACAATGTGAAAGGCTTTGGACTGGGACTTGCCTATGTGAAACAGATTATACAGGCCCACAAGGGCACCATACGCGCCGAGAGCGAGTTGGGCGCAGGAACCACATTTGTAATTGTATTACCTTTAAAATAAATTGTTATGGAAGAGAAACAGAGTATCTTATTATGCGAGGACGACGAAAACTTAGGTATGTTGCTTCGCGAATATCTACAAGCAAAAGGCTATAATGCCGAATTGTGTGTGGACGGCGATGCCGGCTACAAAGCATTCCTGAAAGGAAAATTCGATATATGCGTGCTCGATGTCATGATGCCTATAAAAGATGGCTTTACATTGGCAGCGGAGATACGTGCGGCAAATCCCGAAATTCCTATCATATTCCTCACTGCAAAAACACTTAAAGAGGATATACTCGAAGGATTTAAAATAGGTGCCGACGACTATATCACAAAACCGTTCAGCATGGAGGAACTTGTGTTCCGTATCGAAGCGGTCCTTCGTCGTGTCTGCGGAAAGAAAAGCAAGGAGAGCACCATGTATAAAATTGGACGTTTCCAATTCGATACACAGAAACAGCTGCTCACCATGGGCGACCAGCAGACTAAACTGACCACAAAAGAATCGGAACTGTTGAGCTTGCTATGCGCTCATGCCAACGAAATATTGCAACGCGACTTTGCGCTGAAAACAATATGGATTGATGATAACTATTTCAATGCACGTAGCATGGATGTGTACATAACCAAGCTGCGTAAGCACCTGAAAGCCGATGACTCTATCGAAATCATCAATATTCACGGAAAAGGCTACAAACTTATAACTCCCGAGGTGGAGGCATAAATAAAAAGCGCGATACATTGTATCGCGCTTTTTATTTATTTTAAACAAGTATTAGTTCTTATCCATACATCTTCTTGAAGCGAAGATATATACAATGAGGCCAACTATCATGCCTACAAGAGAACCCGATGTTACAGTGTTAGAGTTCGACCATCCTTGGAAATAGCTAAGAACAAGGACTACGGCGCCGATAAGAATCAATACCAATCCCAAAAGTTTAAGGTGTTTCATAATATATTAGTTTTAATTATTTTCCAAATGCAAAGTAACACATAAATATTTATAGTATGAAATTTTTTTGCTAAAATTTGTGTCTGTCAGCCCAAATTTAAACTTAGTTTTGGCTAATTGACACAATTATCTAGTAAAATGCTTTTTGATGAAAATTATTTGAACAATACGGTATTGTAAATTATTATTTAGTATCTTTGATGTAAACATCGAAGATAGTTGTGCACTCGCTGTAAAAAATATCGAAGTAAACTTCATATTTTTCGCTCGTTTCTTACTATCTTTGCAACTGGATTGAGACTTTCTCTCCAAGACATATAAAGATAAAAAGAAGCGTTATGCTATCTTGTAACTGAAAACCTAGGAAATTTTCAAAGAATACAAGAGGTGGCATAGTGGTTCTCACGTGTATAGCGTGGGCTGCTATTACTACATTCGTGTATTCGGGTTTTCCTAGGACCTTCAGTTTAGAACGTGGCATTGCAGTTCACGCTTCTATATTGAGTTTTATTAGTCTTTGAACTGAAGGCTATATTTGCGCGCGAAAACCTATGCTTTTTAATTCTTTGCATTTTTTGCTGTTTTTCCCAACCGTTTGTGCAATCTATTATTTATTGCCTTTCTTGAAATTACGTAATTTGTTCTTGCTTATAGCAAGCTATTATTTTTATATGAATTGGGAGCCGGTTTATGCTTTATTGCTTTTGTCTAGCACAATAATAACCTATCTTGCGGCAATTGGGCTTTCTATGAAAAAGTGCAAAAAAAGGAAAAAACTTATTCTTGTGTTTAGCCTTATTATAAATTTAGCAGTCCTTTTTTTATTTAAGTATTACAATTTCGTGGCGGAAAATTTGACGTCGCTTTTGACAAATTTGGGTGTAGCAATTCAAATGCCGAATTTTGAATTGTTGTTGCCGGTGGGTATATCATTTTATATATTTCAAGCGCTTGGCTATTTGATAGATGTGTATAAAGGCAAAACTGTGGTAGAAAAAAATTTCTTTACATACGCTCTTTTTGTGTCGTTTTTCCCTCAATTGGTAGCAGGCCCAATTGAGCGTTCTACTAATTTGTTGCATCAATTTAAAGTAAAACATACGTTTTCTTACGATAATATAATGTCTGGTATTTGTATGATGCTTTGGGGCTATTTTCTGAAATTGGTATTAGCCGATCGCTGTGCGTTGTATGTAAATATTATATTTAATAATGTGGCTTTTCATAACGGTGGTTCATTCTTGTTGGCTTCATTGTTTTTCCCTTTTCAAATTTATGGCGATTTTGCAGGCTATTCAATGGTTGCTATCGGCGTGGCAAAAATTCTTGGATTTAATTTGATGGAAAATTTCAGAAGACCTTACTTCGCAACGACTGTTAGCGAATTTTGGCATCGTTGGCATATTTCGCTCTCTACTTGGTTCAAAGACTATCTTTATATCCCATTAGGTGGCAATAGGGTGGGGATGTTGCGTGGTTATTTAAATATAATGATAACGTTTATAGTTAGCGGAATTTGGCATGGCGCGAATTGGACTTTTGTTATATGGGGAACTATTCATGGGGTTTTGCAGTGTATCGAAAAATTTTTAGGCTGGAATAAAATTAAATGGAATGGTATAAACAGGATTATTCATTGGGCTTTGACTTTTTGCGTGGTTTGTTTGGCTTGGATTTTCTTTCGTGCCAACACTATGGGCGATGCAATGTATATAATGAAAAGAATATTTACGGATATAGCTATGCCATATATGAGGGTTGCCGATTTTCTTGCCATTGCATTGGCTTTATTAATAGTGTTTTTTAAGGAGCTATTGGATGAATATGGCTCGAAAATAAGAATATCGGATTCGCCGATTTGGATTGTCAGACATTTTTATATTGCTGTCATGGTTGCCTTTATTATTCTTTTGGGTGTGCTTAATGGCGACCAGTTTATCTATTTTCAATTTTAAATCTATTGTCAATGAAGAATCTATTGAAAAGTTTTTTGTTTATTCTTGCGGTTTTGTTTATTCTTGATAGAGCCGGAGGGCGACTAATGTGGTGGGTAAATCAACATTCGCAGGATATGTCAGCTCCAAAATTGAAGTATTTGGCCGATGAAGTAAATGAAGATATGGTGTTGTTGGGAACATCACGATGTAATTTTCATTATGTATCTTCCATTTTGGCCGATTCGCTAACCATGTCGGTTTATAATGGTGGAATTGATGCTAGCGATTGTATATTCACACACTATTTTGCATTGAATCAGGTGTTAAGGCATCATACGCCAAAAGTGGTTTGTTTGGAATTAATGGTGAACGATTTTAAACTGACGAAAAATTCCTTTGCTACAATTAGTTTTTTTGCTCCTTATATAGGGCGCAGTGAGTATGCCGATTCTGTATTTAGGGAGGCTGGGAATTATTGGAAATATAAATTATGCCATCTTTATAGATATAATGCAAAAGCGGTTTCCAATATAGGCGGATTGCTTGTTAGTAGGCAGCAGGGAGCCGAAGGTGGCTATATACCGCTCCCCAAACCCCCGTTCTTCCCAAAAAAAGTGGGCGAGGCTAAAACTCCAACAAAAGTCGATACACTGAAATTGAAGTATATGCAAAAATTTATAAATCGTTGTAAAGAAAAAAATATAAAATTGATATTTATGGTTTCGCCAGCCTATACTGTTGCGGATGATGATTTGTATGATGTCTTAAAGAACGTAGCGCGGGCAAATGATGTTCCTTTTTTTGACTATCATAGCAGGGGACTGTTTATTGAAAATCCCGAGTATTTTAAGGATTCTGTGCATTTGTGGGATAGGGGTGCACAACTATATACTCCTGTCTTTGCACACGATTTGAAAAAATATTTAATAGAATAATATTCTGTAAAACTTTGATAAATGAAAAATTATCTATATCTTTGCACCCGCGTTTAGATAAACGAATGTTTAACCAAATTTATTAACAAAAATGAATCAATACGAAACCGTTTTCATTTTAACTCCCGTTTTGTCTGATTCTCAGATGAAGGAAGCGGTAGAGAAATTCAAAGGCATTCTCACAGCTGAAGGTGCTGAGATTGTCAATGAGGAGAACTGGGGACTCAAAAAACTTGCTTACCCCATCGAGAAGAAAACAACCGGATTTTATGTAATGCTCGAGTTCAACGCCGATCCCAAAGTGATTGCAAAACTCGAATTGCAGTATCGTCGTGATGAGCGCATTATTCGCTCTTTGGTTGTTAAGTTAGACAAATATGCAGCAGAGTATGCCGCAAAAAGAAGAAGTTTAAAAGCAAATAAGGAGGATTAATTATGGCACAGACACCTTCAGAAATAAGATATTTGACACCTCCCACAGTTGATGTCAAAAAGAAAAAATATTGCCGTTTCAAGAAAAACGGAATCAAGTACATAGACTACAAGGATCCCGAGTTTCTTAAGAAATTCCTTAACGAGCAAGGTAAATTATTGCCCCGTCGTATCACCGGTACATCATTGAAATTCCAACGTCGTATCGCTCAGGCTGTGAAACGCGCTCGTCACTTGGCTTTACTGCCTTTTGTTACTGACCAGATGAAATAATAATAGGAGGAATAATTATGGAGTTAATACTTAAAGAAGATGTAATCAACCTTGGTTACAAAGACGATATCGTAAAAGTAAAAGACGGTTATGGCCGTAATTATTTGATTCCTACCGGCAAGGCTGTTATAGCAACACCTTCGGCAAAGAAAGTGTTGGCCGAGAACCTTCGTCAGCGTGCGCATAAACTTGCACAGATTAAGGCCGATGCAGAGGAGTTGGCAAAGAAATTAGAGGTAGTTTCATTGACAATTGCTACAAAGGTAAGCGCAACCGGTACTATCTTTGGTTCGGTAGGTGCAATACAAATTGCAGAGGAACTTGGCAAGCTTGGCTTTGAAATAGATCGTAAGATTATATCAGTTGACGCTGTAAAAGAGGTTGGCAACTACAATGCAACAGTAAGATTGCACAAAGAGGTTGCTGTTAAGATACCTTTCACAGTGGTAGCAGAAGAGGCAGCAGAGTAATCTGAATATAAACCAAAAATAAATGGATATAACTTTTGTGAGTTATATCCATTTATTTTTTTATTGCCGATGAACAAAATTTGCTCGACGTTGTTATATAGATAGAAACAAAAGAAATATACTTCAATTAGATAAATTACTTTTTCTTAATCATTCAATTCCCCAGCGCAGCCCTTCGTAGTGATACGCGGGGCTGCATCGTTGCTGTTTGTTGTGCCGGGGAGTAAATTTTGCTGTTGTGGCACAATGCTCTATTGCCATGACACCGTTATTGCAATGAATAATCTCTGTCCGTTACGCCACTTAAATTCTTTTTCGCCTTGCTTTATGTAAAAAGAAAGTTTTTGTATCAAATTTACGTGAAAATGGGAACTTTTATGTAAGTTTGCAATTATAGATAAAAACTGCAACGCATATCTTCGTTCGGAGTAAAATAATGTATGCAAAGGATTGTTGTAAATGTATATATCGCATTTTTGTTTCTTCTGTCGGTGCTTTTTGGGGCTTGCGGAAGCAATGGCATTATCCATGCCGACAAACTCGTTGCCGACTCCATACATAACGATATTGCAGTATTGAAATATAAAAGCGCATTGCAACTGCGCGCTGTGACTTATTCCCTCGACAGCATATCGCATGCCAACGCTGAAACGTGCGACGTTGCAAAAAACGGCATGGCCTATGCCGATTTTCTTATGATGAATTTTGCCGATGCACGCAAAGGCTATAACAACGTCATAGAACATTCCGAAAATGAAATAGATATACTTGCAGCTGAGGTGGGGATGATGCAGTTGTGCTATCGTACATCGGCCAACAAAGAATTTTTCGATTTTCGTTCGAGCGCAATACGTCGCATAAGGCGTATAGACGAGGAGAAGGATATGCTCCCTTCCGGGGAACTGCAACGTTTCTTGTCGGCAAGGATGGAGCTTGCAGCGGTTTCGTTATGCTATTTTGTTAATTTGGGCATGACCGAGGAGGCGCGGCGGGCAGCAAACTATCTGCATAAATATTCCAAGGAACTGCATGACCCGACATTGCGTATATATGCTTCGATGATTCTCAATTACAGAACCGATATATCTGTCGGGGAGCGTATAAAGGATATGCGTGTAGTGCTAAGGCGTGCTGTTTTGGGCGAATTGAACTGGTTGACGGCCAACAGCAGGCTTATGTTGGCTGTTCTGTTGCGCGATAATCCCGATTTAATTTCCAATACCGATTATTCGTTTATGTCGTCAGACGCGGCTTCATACAATGCAAGTGAACTGCCGTTCATCATGGCTATGAAGGCTGCCGAAGAGTTCTCGGAGTTTGGCGACCGTTATATGATGATTGAGGCATTGGCTGTTGCCGCTTCGTGTCAAACATATAATGATAAATTCCAAGAGGCACTATCGACATTGGAAAGGGCTATGGACGAGATAAACACCTACTATAACTCTTTGCATGTCGATGAAATGTCAGGTGGTCTGTCGTTGTATGAGATAGACGAGGAGGCAGAATATGCCAGAATGGATAATAAGGATATTTATAATATACATGAATGTTTGCTGAGTGTCAGGCGCGAAGCCAGCTGCGCATTTGCCGGTATAGGCGATAAATATCTGTCCGATATAAACAGAAACAGCTATCTTGATTTATTGCGAACGACACGCCTGAATAAGCAGATGGAAAGCAGAACGATGGCTGCCGAAAAAAGTGCCGAAAGGCTCTATATATGGCTTGCCTGCCTGTTGGCATTGTTGATATTTGCAACAGCGGTGTCGGTCTGTTTGAATATAAAATGGCGTAACAGAAATAAAATTTATGTCGGCGACCTTACTGCTATTCTACGCGTGTGTCGCATGCTGATGTCGAAACTGCCACAAGATTTATCCGATGAAAAGGGGGTGTACAGGGCGGTATCCGATATTTTGAATTCCGAACTCAAAGGCTTTTTCGATGGGGCATCATTTGCGATAGTGCATGCAACAGACAGCGCCGCCGGCGACGGTTTTGTCTGCGATATGTCCTTGCCGCAGATGGGGGGCAACGGCTGTGTGCTACGTGTCGTGTCGTGCGTGAAACTGCCTACTTCGAAAAAGGATATGTTGGGAATATTGCTGCCCTATATCTCGGTGGCCATAGACGAGGGCAAACGCATTGCCGATATTGCCGATGAACAATCGAGGCTGGAACAACAGCACCTGCTCTATACCATATATCTGTCGGAGCATAAACGCGAGAATGTGGTGAAGCGCACGTTGATGTCGGTGGTGAATGGGATGTTTCCATATATGAACCGTATGTTGCACGAACTAAATCGTCTTGTAGCGTCGCGTCAAAAGGGCGATGGCGAGAAACGTCGCTTGGGCTATTTGTCGGAATTGACGGCTGTGTTGGACGATTACAACGTGGCATTGGAGAATTGGATAAAAATGAGTCGTGGCGAACTGAGTCTGCATATCGAGAATTTTTCTTTGTCGGAACTGATGGCTATAATTGCCAAAGGGGAGCAGGCCTTTGCCATGAAAGGGATAAAACTCGTGGTGCAGAACAGTGGCGCGGTTGTAAAAGCCGACAAAGCATTGACTTTGTTCATGATGAACACCCTTGTCGATAATGCCGGGAAATTTACCCACAGCGGAGGCACTGTGCAGCTTGCTGCAACCGAAGGGGAGGACTATGTGGAAATATCCGTTACGGATACCGGTGTGGGAATGTCGGACGAGAAAGTGAATTACCTAATAAACAGCAAGGTATATATGCCCGAGGCGGCCGTCCCCTCGTCGTCGGCAAGGAAGGGTGGCTTCGGTATCATGAATTGCAAATGGATAATAGACAAATATCGCAAGACGGATGCTTTGTTCTCGGTGTGTCGGCTGGATATTGTGAGTGAATTGGGAAAGGGCAGCCGTTTCTCCTTCCGTTTGCCCAAAGGCGTTCTAAGAAAATTGTTGCTGTGGCTGTTGTGGCTTGTGCCATGTGGGCTATGGGCAAATGATGTCAGGCTCGAAAACATAGCATCCTTGGCCGACTCGGTGTACACATGCAATGTCCAAGGTCACTACAATGTGGCGTTGGAATATGCCGCGCAGGCCATAGACGAGTTTAATATTCTGTATAAGCAGACTATCGGGGGGAGCGACACCATATCGCTTTCGCCGAGCGGCGGTTACTCCGAGATAGATTGGTGGAGAAACAATCTGTTTCCCGACTCTTTGACCGAGAATATATATTACAATCTGTTGGATGTGCGCAACGAGACGGCGGTGGCTGCATTGGCGGTGAACGATTGGACTTTGTACCGATATAACAACGCTATATATACCCTTCTGTATCGTCTTGTTCATGAGGATAGCGAGCTTGTGGTGCATTACGAAAATATGCGCGAGATAGCCAATTACAGGTATGCGGCAGTGGCAGTGTGTGCAGCCTTGTTGCTATTGTTGCTTGTCGCCTACATTGTCATGTATGTAAGGCATGTGATAATGCAGCGCATGAATACCCGCATGCTGTTAGATACAAACTCGCGACTATTGCGTGTGGTGGGTAGCTGCAAAGTCGATATAGACGACATTGCGTCAAATTTGGCACGCGAAATATATAATTCGGTCGAAGAACAATTATCGGTGGGGAGTATCACCGTTCTGTTGAAAAACGGCGATGGCAGCCATTGTGCATGCTATCCGCTGAACGCCGCTTCGCGCTACGAAGTATATGCCTATCGGGCATGTGACACAGCAACGGCATATATGGCTGCCGATGACACAGCTACGGTGCTGCCACTTATAATACAACATGCCGACGAGCAGCTTGTTCAGGGTGCAATAGTCTTTGAAACGGCACGTCGATTGAACAAAAACGAACTGGTGACATTGGAGCTGATTGTAAGTTATGCGGCCTCCATGGTATATTACTCAACGGTGTGTCTTGCTGCAAAATATAGCAATCTGGACGATGTCGAGGAGGAGACAGAACGCGCCAAATTCGAAGAAAACAATATGCATGTGCGAAATCTTGTTTTGGATAATTGCCTCTCTGTCATAAAGCACGAGACAATTTATTATCCGGGACGAATAAGAAATCTGGTGAGGCAACTTGCCGAAAATGATTTCGATGTCGAGGAGTGGCATTCCAAGGTGTCGGCAGTGCGCGAGGTTGTGGATTACTATAATTCGGTGTTGAGTGTGCTTGCCGAATGTGCCATGCGGCAGTTGGATGATATATCGTTTGCCTTCTCCAATGTGAACATCGACGATATAATGCAGCGCGTCGGGCAGTCGCTTGTGCGCAAAATGTCAAAGAAAGGATTGACCGTCGAATTGCAATATAATCCGTCATCGCAGTTTGTGCATGGCGATAAGACACTTGTGGAGTTCCTTTTCGAGACTGTATTCCGCATATTGGAGTCGGTGCGTCGTGGCGGAATTATTCAAATTAAGATATACGACGACGGCATTTGCATGTATGTGGAAATTGTGGATACGCGCTGCCGCTTGTCGCACAACGACATAGCGACGCTGTTTGTTCCCACCGGGAAAAACAATTCCGAAACATCCTATGCGCAAAGGATGGAGTTTCTTATAGCAAAAGAGATAATACGTATGCACGAGGATGCGACAGGCAAGCGCGGCGGACGCATCGAAGTGGCTGAACATGAACAGGGTACGCTAATAGCATTTGCCCTTCCTAAATAAATATGGTTATGAGTGAAAAATTCAGTGTTATTATTGTAGAGGATGCAAAATTAGAATTAAAGGGTACAGAAGAAATTTTCAGAACCGAGATACAAGAGGCAGATATAATAGGCGTTGCAATGAACGAAAAGGAGTTATATCCGCTGTTGCAAAAACAGGTGCCTGACCTTTTGTTGCTCGATTTGGGCTTGGGAGGCTCCACAACGGTAGGTGTCTCCATTTGCGAAAAAGTAAAAAAGGAGCATCCTGCGGTGAAGGTTCTTATATTCACCGGCGAACTGCTTAACGAAAAACTATGGGTAGATGTCCTTGATGCCGGAGCCGACGGAATTGTCCTGAAAACAGGGGAACTGCTCACAAAATACGAAATTCAGAGTGTTATGGCGGGTAAACGATATGTATTTAACCAGCCTGTGCTCGAAAAAATCACCGAGCGTTTTCGCGAAGTGGTAATGCGCGATGCGCTACGCCGAAAATCTATAATAGAATATGATATTGACCGTTACGACGAGTGTTTCTTGCGCCATTTGGCGTTGGGATATACAAAGGAAATGATTTCCTCGCTCAGAACAATGCCGTTTGGTGTTAAGTCGCTCGAAAAACGACAAGCCGACCTTGTGGCGCGTCTTTTCCCCGATGGCGAGCAGCGCGGAATAAATGTCACCCGCTTGGTTGTGCGTGCAATAGAATTGCATATAATTGATGTCGATAATTTAGAGGCCGATGAGTAAAAACAGATATACTTACTATCTTATATTGCTGTACGTCGTCGTGCTGGTAGGCATGTGGCCGCTGTCGTGGTTGGCGAGTGTGTTTGGCTTTTTGTTCGATGGCGTGAACCATTTCGAAAGCCTTATCTCGCCCGAGGGGGTGCGTTGGGCTTTACGTACTGCCATGCGGTCGCTGTCGTCTGCGCCTTGGGCTGTTTCGGTGCTGTGTGTGGCTTCGTTGGTTCTGCTGCATGTGTCGGGTCTTGCTAAGGCTTGCTATAAATTGTTCTCGGGTGGTGCTTTGTCGCCTATAACTCGCAGGGCGTTGCTCATGGCGTGTGTGACGTTGTTGCTGTGTCTTACGGTGCTGTTCATGGGGGTCTCGATGCCTGCAAGGATGCTGTTGGGCGTGACACCCGAACTCTTGTTGTCGCCATTGGCGCGGGGATGGCTGTTGCTGTTGTTTCTTGTTGTGCTGACGGTGTCGGTGGTGTATGGCACGATGTGCGGTGTGTTCCGCAGTTCCTACGATGTGGTGCATGGCGTGTGCAACGGGGTGGTTGCTTTTGTTCCTGCTTTCATTGCATTTGTCCCGGCGTCGGGAATAGTGCCTTGCGTGGAATATTGTGGTTTTTCCAATAGTCGTTTGCTCTTGGCTATCCTCGAAATCGCTTTGTATGCCTTGCCATTTTTGTCTGTTGCTATATGCAATATAAAAAATAGGGCGTGATAGAATAGTTTGTCTGTTGCTATATGCTGTTATAAATAGAAACGCCTCGCAAAAGCGAGGCGTTTCTATTTATTTGCTTTCGTATAAATATCGTTTAATGCTCTTCTTGGGCGTTTTTTCAAATTCCTCCTGCATTATACGTATGCTTGCAAGATGCTCGTATGCGGGAATTTGCTTGTTTAATATTTTACGAACCTCCTCCATTTTTTCTTCGATATTGGTGATGTTGTCGGCTTTCAGTGCGTCGTGGTCGGGGTACACAAGGCCTATAAATTTTTCGCCTTCTTGAATTACCAATGATTCTGCTACGTATGGCAGTTCGTTTAATATGGCTTCTATCTCCTCGGGGTATATGTTCTGTCCGTTTGCTCCAAGCAGCATGTTTTTCAATCGTCCTTTTATGTATAAAAAGCCTTCGTTGTCCATTATGCCTTGGTCGCCTGTGTGGTACCAGCCCTCTTTGTCCAATGCTTCTTCGGTGGCTGTCGGGTTCTTGTAGTAGCCAAGCATTACGTTTTTGCCACGTACAAGGATTTCGCCGGGTATTTTCTCGGGGTCGCTGCTTTGGATTTTTACCTCCATTCCTATCACGGGCTTTCCGCAACTGCCTACCTTGGCCTCTTTCCAATCGCTATAACATATGATGGGGGCACATTCGGTGGCTCCGTATCCCACGGTATAGGGGAATTTCATTTTATGCAGCAGATTGTCTATGTCGGGGCTGAACGCTGCTCCGCCTACAATTATTTCTATGGCGTTGCCACCAAAGGCTTTTAGCATGCGGTTGCGTATTTTACGATATATTATATCGCTTACAATTGGTATGCCGGTGGCAATTCGCATCAGGGGACGTTGCAGCTTGGGTAAAACGCTTTTGCGTATTATTTTTTCTATAATGAGCGGTACTGCTATTATTATTACGGGACGCACTTTGTTGAATGCGTCGAATATGATGCGTGGACTGGGTGTGCGGGTTAGGAAAAATACTTGCACGCCGCATGTCAATTCGTACATGAATTCAAATGCCATGCCGTACATGTGTGCCATGGGCAGTATGGACAGCATGTTCATGCCGGGCTTCATGGGGAGCACTTCGCGGGCAAACATCATGTTGTTGTAGAGCGCGCGATAGGGTATCATAACTCCTTTGGAGAATCCGCTTGTTCCCGATGTGTAGTTGATTATAGCTAAATCCTCGGGGCTGTCCTTGTGGTAGTTTATGTCGGATGCGCTAAACCCGTTTGGATATTTTTTCTCAAATTCCTTGTTGATGTTTTTATGTGCATCGTCGAGCGAGGCGTTACGACTGAGAACGAGCGAGAAATCCTCTATTCTTATCAAACCTTCCAATGCCGGCATTTCGTCGGGATTTAACTGCACGCGATTGGAGTCGCCTGCAAATAGCAGACGCGAATTCGATTCGTTTACAATATTATGTACGTTATCTGCTTTGAAGTCGTGCAATATTGGCACGGCTATGGCGCCGTATGTCAGAACGGATAGGAATGAGATAGCCCAGTGTGAACAGTTTCTTCCACATAGTGCAATGTGGTCGCCGGGCTTAATTCCGCTCTTTTCGTAGAATAGGTGCAGTTTGGCTATTTGGCACGCTACATCGCCGTAGGTGTACGATGTCCCTTTATAGTCGGTAAGGGCACTATGTAACCAGTTGTCTTTGAAAGCGGTTGCATAAAGTCCTATCAGACTTTGATTGTTAACCATAAGTTTTTGTTTTGTAGATTGTTATTGTTGACCGCGACAAAGTTAATAATAAAATGGAAACAATCTACAAATTGTGGAATAAAAAAATGCACAAAAATTGTTTTTTGTGCAAAATTAGCGCGGGCCGAATATGTCGGAGCCTATGCGAACGTGCGTACTTCCGTTTTCTATGGCTGTCATATAGTCGTCGCTCATTCCTGCCGATAGTATATCGAAATCATTGCTTTCATGGAAAAATTCCGAACGTATAGTGTCGAAAAGTTCTTTTACTTTTTTGAATTCTTGTGCTATCTGTTGGGTGTCGTCGGTGTTGCTTGCCATGCACATAAGGCCTTTTATACGGGTGTTGTGCAGTTGTCGCCATGCTCCTTGTTGCAGCATGGACAAACACTCCTCGGGGGTGAAACCAAACTTGGTCTCTTCCTGTGCTATGTGTATTTGCAGCAGACAAGGTATTGTGCGGTTGGCTTTTGCTCCTTGTTTGTCAATTTCTTGCAGCAGTTTAAAATTGTCGATGCTGTGAATTAGGTGTACAAACGGTGCTATATATTTTATTTTATTGCTTTGCAAATGTCCTATGAAATGCCATTGTATGTCGTGGGGCAGTTGCTGTTGCTTTGAGCGCAATTCCTGTGCTTTGCTCTCGCCAAAATGGCGTTGGCCTGCGGAGTATGCGGCTTCAATAGCCTCGACGGGATGATACTTCGATACTGCTATGAGTGTCACTCCGTCGGGCAATGTGGCCTTAATTCTTTCTAAATTATTTTTTATATCAACCTTCATAACGGAATATATCAACTATGCTGCTTTCGTTTACGGCTGCAAGGTCGTAGTTCATAATGGAGTCTTCCATGTGTTTTGTCAGGTTTTTTACTGCTCCGGCAACATCCTCGGCTTTCACCAGTATCACAACGGATGTCTTTTTTTCTTTTGCACTTACTTCGTCTATTGTCAGCATTACAATTTTGCATTTAAACCATTTGTCGGCATTTTCTTCTGTGCTATCGACGAGCTCGTTGTATTTTGTGCGCTCCATTTTCATTATATCGAATGTGCCGGTTACCATGGGTTGCAGTTCCGCCGTCAGACGTTTTTCAACCTCGGTGAAGGTATAACCTTGTGTCAGATATACTTCGCTGACTTTTGTGTTCAGGCCTTTCTCGCCTGCACGCTCGTATGTTACTTTACATTCAAACCAACTTAGTGTCATAAATAGGTATTTTTAATTTGTGTATATATGTTTTTTCGTTATCTGCAAAGTTAGTTTAAAATTTTGCACATTGCAACGATACTCGAAATTTGTGCAAGCGCATGGGGCTATTTTTTGTTTTTTTTATCATCGTTTTGTTCCGTTTTTGTATCGTCTGTGTATCTGTTGTGTTTCTAACAAGAATTATTTATCTTCGCAAAGTAAAATATTGTAATTATGAAAAGTTTTTTGGATTTATTGAAAAACAGACGCAGTTGCCGTCGTTTTACAAACGAACCATTGGATAAAAATGTTGTGGCAGATATAATACGTGCGGCATTAATGTCGCCTTCGGGACATCGTATAAACCCTTGGGAGTTTATATTGGTCGAGGATAGGGATATGCTTAAAGCCTTGTCGGTGTGCAAGGCTGCCGGGGCACAACTGATAGAGGGTGCAGCCATGGCTGTCGTGGTTGCTGCCGACACCACAAAAACCGATGTGTGGATTGAGGATGCCTCAATAGCCACTATTATAATGCAGTTGGCGGTGGAGGATGCCGGCCTTGGCTCTTGTTGGGTGCAGATACGCTTGCGTAAGGATGCCATGGAAAATTCTGCCGAAGAAAATGTGAAAGAACTTTTGGCGTTGCCCGAACACTATGCGGTGCTTTCAATTGTGGCGATAGGACATAAGGAGCGCGAAAGCAGGCCTTTCGACGAGGAAAAATTGCAATGGGAGAAGGTTCATATAGGCAAATACGGTGCTAATGAAGAGTGAAAGAATTGTGCTTGTGGGCGCGGGAAATCTTGCGACATCGCTGGCGCCGGCATTGAAAAATATCGGTGTGCCGCCTGTTGCGGTGTGGAGCAGAACGCTTAAATCGGCAAGCTCGCTTGCCGAAAATATAGGGTGCGAATATTCGTGCGACATAAATTCCATGCCCGAAGCCGATATTGTCATAATATCCGTTGTGGATAGTGCGCTGAGCGATGTGGCTCGTAAAATAGCTTTGCGCTATCCGCACGCGCTTGTTTTGCATACTGCCGGCAGCGTATCCATCGACGTGCTAAAAGAGGCCGGATGCAAAAAATATGGAATATTCTATCCCATGCAGACATTCAGCAAGGCGCGTCCGGTGGATTTTTCGACATTGGGAATATTTGTCGAGGGATGCGACAACGAAACCGAGCAAGCCATATTATGCTTGGCTCGCTCTTTGAGTGAAAAAGTTTATGTGGCAACAAGCGAACAACGCAGGATGTTGCATCTGGCAGCTGTTTTTGCTTGTAATTTTTCCAATGCCATGTATTCCGTTTCGGAACAGTTGCTAAGGAGAAGCGGTCTTCCATTCGAAGTCATGCTGCCCTTGATAGACGAAACGGCGGCCAAGGTACATGCCTTGTCACCGCGTATGGCGCAGACGGGGCCGGCTGCAAGGGGCGACGAGAAAATAATGAAAGCGCAACGCGAACAACTCGATGACGAGATTGGCAGAATGTACGAAGTAATAAGTGAATATATAATAAACAATGCGAAACATCTAAATACTTAGCAATATGATAAATTACGATTTAAAAAAGATAAAAGCGTTGGTGTTCGATGTGGACGGCGTGCTGAGCAGGGAGACTATAACCATGTATCCAAGCGGCGAGCCAATGCGCACAGTGAACATAAAGGATGGCTATGCCTTGCAATTGGCTGTGAAAGCCGGGTATCGTGTTGCCATAATAACAGGCGCACGCACCGAGGCTGTCAAAGTGCGTTATAATGGCTTGGGTATAACCGATGTCTATACAGGCGCATCGGTGAAACGTGACTGCTACGAGGAATTGCTCCTGATGTACGACCTTAAACCCGACGAAGTGCTATACATGGGCGATGATATACCCGATTACGAGGTCATGCAAATGTGTGGCTTGCCATGTTGCCCGGCCGATGCAGCGGTGGAGATAAAGGATATATCCTTGTATGTGTCGCCATGTCGTGGCGGCGAGGGGTGCGGACGCGATGTCATAGAGCAGGTAATGCGTGCGCAAGGCAAATGGATGGACGAGGCCAATGCTTTCGGTTGGTAATATCATATACATAAATAATATGCTCGATAATATAAAAAATTACAAAATAGTGCTTGCCTCGGCTTCGCCTCGGCGCAAGGAATTGTTGCAAGGGCTCGATTTATCGTTCCAAGTAAAAGCGTTGCCTTGCATTGACGAGTCCTACCCCGATAATCTGTCGGGTGGGGATATACCATTGTATATATCGAAGAAAAAGGCCGATGCTTATCGTCCTCAAATGGCCGATGATGAGTTGGTGATAACCGCCGACACCATAGTGTGGTCGGGTGGGGTTGCGCTTGGTAAACCGACAGACGCTGCCGATGCTTGTAACATGCTGCAATCCTTGTCGGGGCATACCCATTCTGTTTACACAGGTGTCACCATAACCACAAAAAAGGAACAATATTGTTTTGTTGCAAAATCGGATGTGCGTTTTGCCCTACTCACCGACGAGGAGATAACTTACTATGTCGAAAAATATAAGCCAATGGACAAGGCGGGTTCCTATGGAGCGCAGGAGTGGATTGGCTATATTGGTGTGGAAAACATCGAAGGCTCCTATTTCAATGTCATGGGCCTGCCCGTACAGCGTCTTTACAAAGAACTAAAAAAGATTGCCGCACGTTCATAGTGTAGGTAATATAAATATATAATAAATGAGTCATATAGCAGAACATATAACAGAACTCATAGGCAATACACCCATGTTGCGGCTGTCGCGGTTTGCGCAGGATGTCGGTTTGCCAAATGCTCCATTGGCAAAATTGGAATATTTTAATCCGGCAGGCAGCGTGAAAGACCGCGCCGCGCTATCTATGGTTTGCGGTGCCGAGCAACGTGGGGAATTGGCTCCCGGTGCCATAATCGTGGAGCCTACAAGTGGCAATACCGGTGTGGGCTTGGCTATGGTAGCGGCTGTGAAAGGCTATCGTTTGGTTCTTACAATGCCCGAGACTATGAGCATTGAACGTCGTGCTTTGCTTGCAGCCTATGGAGCGGAATTGGTGTTGACACCGGCTGCACAGGGCATGCAAGGGGCAATAGACAAGGCACACGATATAGTAGCAAAAAATCCTGCGGCGGTGATGCTGAAACAGTTCGAGAATAGCGACAATCCTTTGGCTCATTATGATACCACCGCTTGGGAAATATGGCAGGCTACCGATGGCAACGTCGATATATTGGTTGTGGCAGTTGGAACAGGCGGCACGCTCTCGGGGGTGGCGCGTAGGCTAAAAGAATTAAATAAAAACATTCAGGTGGTGGCTGTGGAGCCCTCCTCCTCGCCGGTGCTGTCGGGTGGGCAACCCGGAGCGCATAAAATACAAGGCATAGGTGCCGGTTTTGTACCTGCAAACTACGACAGCGCGTTGGTGGACGAAGTGATATCGGTTACCGATGAGGCGGCAATAGAAACGGCACGTCGGTTGGCTCGCAGCGAGGGCTTTCTTGTGGGCTACTCGGGCGGAGCAGCCCTGTGGGCAGCAGCCAATGTGCAACGTCGCAAGGAAAATCATAAAAAAAATATTGTGGTCGTGTTGCCCGACAATGGCGAACGTTACCTATCTACTAACCTATTTAATATATAAGTTATGAGTATGAAAAACAGCGGTGTCACCGAGTTTATACCACGAGTGGTCGATGACTTATTGAACATGGGCAAGAATGAAAAACTATTATATTGCACTGCCGACGGACAACAAATGCCATCGGGTAAAATAGTATCCGAAATAATAGAACTTGTGCGAACCATAATATTCCCCGGTTATTATGGTGAGCCGACACGTAACGACACTACGCTTTCCTATCGTTTGGGCGTGAATATAGAGAAGCTATATACCAAACTCTCCTCCCAGATATATGCCGCTTATTGTTTTTGCCACGACCAACATACAAGCGACGAGAGAATGAAAATAGCATACGACAGTGCAACCGCATTTGTGGAATATCTGCCCGAGCTGCGTCGTAAAATGGCCATGGATGTGATAGCCACGTATAACGGCGACCCGGCGGCAACGTGCTGTGGCGAGGTTATCAGCTGCTACCCAACGGTGAAGGCGGTAGTGAACTATCGTATGGCGCATAAATTATACGAACTGTCGGTTCCGTTGTTGCCACGCATGATAACCGAGCAGGCGCATAGCGAAACAGGCATAGATATACATCCCGGTGCTTGCATAGGCGACTATTTTTCAATAGACCACGGAACGGGTGTTGTCATTGGCGAAACATGTGTCATAGGCAATAATGTAAAACTGTATCAGGGTGTTACGCTCGGTGCAAAAAGTTTCCCGCTCGACGAAAACGGGCATCCTATAAAAGGAATACCAAGGCATCCTATAATAGGCAACAATGTTATTGTATATAGTAATGCCACCGTACTCGGGCGAGTTACGGTGGGCGATGGCGCTGTGATAGGAGGCAACGTATGGGTGACAGAGGATGTGCCGTGTGGAGTGCAAGTGGTACAGAAGAAATAAATTCAAAAAGTTTGTATTTTTCTTGTTTTTCGTAAAAAATGTTGTAAAAATTTTTGTTTTCGAAAAAAAAAGAATATTTTTGCTCTCGTTCAATGGAGCTATGATAAAATAGCCTGCCTTGCAAAAACTGTAAACGATATTATGAAACAGATACTTGTACACCATCGCCATTATACCACATTAGCCTATAAGGGTTAGTGCAATAATCTGTTTATACAAAGATAATGCGGAAACAACCCTTTATGTGGTGGTTTCCGCGTTTTTTTTATTTAAATACTATATAAGCAATTAATAAACACTATACAATATGTTAAGAATAGCCATACAGACAAAAGGACGATTGAACGAGCAGAGCATAGAACTGCTACGCGAGTCGGGAGTGATGATAGGCGAGGAAAAACGCAAATTCCTTATGCGTGCATCGGGGTTGCCGGTCGAGATACTTTTTTTGCGCGACGATGATATACCGCAGACTGTTGCAATGGGAGCAGCCGACTTGGGAATAGTAGGTTACAACGAGGTACAGGAACGTGGTTATGCGGTGGATGTAATACAAAAATTGGGGTTCGGGGAGTGCAGAATATCGCTTGCCGTTCCCAAAAACGTGGAATATACAGGCTTGGACTATTTTAACGGCAAACGCATTGCTACGTCCTATCCCAATGTGCTGAAAAACTACTTCGACCAAAAGGGAATAAAAGCCGACATACATACCATAACCGGCTCGGTGGAGATAGCCCCGGCTGCCGGGCTTGCCGATGCCATATTCGATATTGTATCATCGGGCGGTACGCTCATTTCCAACGGTCTTGTGGAGGTGGAAAAGGTCCTACACTCCGAGGCGGTGCTGATAGCAACGCCCGGCCTCGATGGCGAAAAAATGGCCATGGCGCAACAGCTGATATCGCGTTTTGAGTCGGTGCAAAAAGGCTATGGTAAAAAATATCTCGTTTTGAACCTGCCGGTGACAGCCTTGGACGAGGCTGTGGCAATGTTGCCTGCCATGCGCAGCCCCACCGTAATACCGCTTGCCAACAGCGAATGGTGTTCGTTGCAAACTGTGGTTGACGAAAAAGAACTATGGGATATAATAGAAAAGCTCAAAGCTATCGGCGCCGAGGGAATATTGGTGCTGTCGCTCGAAAAAATAGTATTATAAATTTATGGAACAGATAATAAAGAAATATATAAACCCTTCGGTCGAAGAGTGGCCTGCCTTGTGCCAGCGTCGTCTTGCCGACGATGATAGTATAGCGCAACGAGTGGCCGATATTATTGCTCTTGTAAAAGAAAAAGGCGATGAGGCTATACGTGCATTGTCAGTGCAGATAGACGGAGTCGCGCTCGATACAATTGAGGTATCGTCCCGGGAACTTAAAGGTGCCTACGAGAAAATTGTCCCCGAGCTAAGAGAGGCCATTGCCGAGGCGGTGAGGAATATAACCCGTTTCCACATGGCGCAACGCTTCGAACCGGTGCGCGTCGAAACCATACCCGGCGTTCTATGTGTTCAACGGGCCGTACCCATAGAGCGTGTGGGGTTGTATATTCCCGGTGGCACAGCGCCGTTGTTCTCGACTGTGCTCATGTTGGCCATTCCTGCCAAGGTCGCAGGGTGCAAGGAGATAATCCTATGCACGCCGCCCGACAAGCAGGGTAGCATAGCTCCGGCGGTGCTTTTTGCCGCTATGGTGTGCGGAGTAGAAAAAATATATAAGGTAGGTGGAGCGCAAGCCATAGCTGCCATGACTTATGGCACTGCCACCATACCTGCTGTCGATAAAATATTCGGTCCCGGAAACAGATATGTCACAAAAGCCAAGGAGATGCTATCCTCGACGGTTGCGATAGATATGCCGGCAGGCCCCTCCGAGGTCCTTGTCATGGCCGATGACTGTGCTGTTCCCGAGTTTGTGGCATCGGATATACTTTCGCAAGCCGAGCATGGCACCGACTCGCAGGCCATACTCGTCTGTTCGAACGAAAAAACAGCCGACGATGTGTGCAGTGCTTTGCTAAAACAGCTCGAACAATTACCGCGCAAGGAGTATGCCATGAAATCGTTGGCAAACAGCAGAATAATCGTACTGCCCGATGCCGATGCACGAATAGCATTTGTAAATAAATATGCCCCCGAACATCTGATAATATCGACTAACGACCCATGGGGAGTGTCGGCACGAGTGGTATCGGCCGGCAGTGTCTTCATAGGAAACTATTCGCCCGAAAGCGCAGGCGATTATGCCTCGGGAACCAACCACACGCTGCCTACGTCGGGGTGGGCACGCTCGCATAGCGGTGTGAACGTCGATAGCTATGTACGTAAAATAACATATCAGGAACTGACGCCCGACGGCTTGATGAATTTGAGTAAGACCATTGTCGCAATGGCTCGTGCCGAGGGGCTTGATGCTCATGCCGCTGCTGTGACAACGCGCATGGATAGTTTGCTTGCCGAACAAAAAAACGGCGAATGAATGGCTTGCATAAGATAGTAATTTGGGAAATTTAAACAATTTCGTAAAATAAATTCTGTAATCATGACAATAGAAGAGCTATTAGGACTGGTACGAAAAAATATATTGTCGCTTGCCCCCTATTCAACCGCACGCGACGAATACAAAGGCAGTTTGGGCGTTTTTCTCGATGCCAACGAGAACCCCTACAACAATGGCTATAACCGCTATCCCGACCCAACGCAGGCTGCACTGAAAAACAGAATAGCCGAGATAAAAAAAATCCCTGCCGAGCAAATATTCATAGGCAATGGCAGCGACGAGGCTATCGACCTTTGTATCAGAATTTTTTGTGAACCGCAGGTGGATAACGTCGTGACTATTGCGCCCACGTATGGCATGTATCGTGTGGCAGCCGATATAAACAATGTGCCCATAAAGGAGGTACGCCTGTCGCCCGACTACTCGTTGCCCACAGCCGACATACTGAACGCATGCGATGCCAACACAAAATTGATATTCCTATGTTCGCCCAATAACCCAACGGGGCTTTCGTTCCCATTGGAGCAGATGCGCTATATATTGGAATATTTTAATGGTATTTTGGTGGTCGATGAGGCATATATAGATTTTTCGTCGCAGCAGAGCATGCTGGCAATGCTTGCGGAGTATAATAATTTAATTGTATTGCAAACGCTGTCGAAGGCCTATGGAATGGCTGCGCTGCGTCTGGGGTTGGCATTTGCGAATGTCGAGATAATGCGTCTGTTTGCGGCGGTGAAATATCCCTACAATATTAATTTGCCGGCAATGGAGAAAGCCTTTGGGCTGCTATCGCGCAATGTCGGCAACGAGGTAGCAGCAATAATCAGCGAGCGCAGGCGTGTGTCGGAGCGGTTGTCGGCTATGAAATCTGTACGAAAAGTATATCCGAGCGATGCCAATTTTCTTCTTGTCAAGGTCGATGATGCCCCGCAAATGTACGAGGCACTCATATCGAACGGTGTCATAGTGCGCGACCGTTCGCGCGTGGCAGGCTGCGAAGGGTGTCTTAGAATTACGATAGGCACTGCCGAAGAGAATGATAAGCTATTAGAAATAATTGAAAAATACGAACCATGAAAAAAGCACTCTTTATAGACCGCGATGGCACAATAATATGGGAACCACCGGTTACCGAACAGGTTGATACTCTGGAACAACTTGTTTTCATGCCGGCTGTAATAGGTGCGCTTGCCGCAATCTCCAATTACGGCTACGAACTTGTCTTGGCAAGTAACCAAGACGGTCTTGGCACCAATAATTACCCCCAAGAAAAATTCGATGTTGTTCACAACAAGATGCTCAATACCTTGCGTGGCGAGGGTGTCGTGTTCGATGAACAATTGATAGATACCTCCTATGCGCACGAGAACAAGCCAACACGCAAGCCCTCTACGGGCATGTTCGGCAAGTATATGAGCGGCGAGTACAATCTGGCGCAATCCTATGTGATAGGCGACAGACTGACCGATGTCGTGCTGGCTGCCAACTTGGGTGCAAAAGCCATATTATATACCAACGACAAAGAGCGTATCGACGAAATGAAAAAACACTCCTATGCGGCCTCGTGTGTGTTGGTTACAGACAGTTGGAAAGAGATAGCCGAGTATCTGCGCATGCAGGAGCGCGTTGCCACAGTGACACGCGAAACCAAGGAGACGCAAATATCGGTAACGGTGGATATTGACGGCAAGTTGTCGTCAAAAATAGAGACGGGATTGAATTTTCTTAATCACATGCTCGACCAAATAGTGCATCATGCCGGTGTGTCGTTGCAGGTGGAGGCCCAAGGCGACTTGCAGGTAGATGAGCATCATACAATAGAGGATATAGCAATTGTGCTTGGCAGTGCCATAGTGAAGGCCCTTGGCGATAAGCGCGGAATAGAACGCTATGGTTTTGTGTTGCCTATGGACGAATGTCGCGCCATGGTGCTAATGGACTTTGGCGGCAGAACCGATTTCGAGTGGGATGTCTGCTTCACGCGAGAATATGTGGGCGATGTACCTACCGAGATGTTTAAACACTTTTTTAAATCGTTGGCATCGGCAATGAATTGCAATCTGCATATATCGGCAAAAGGGGAGAACAATCATCATCTGGTCGAGGGAGTCTTCAAGGCATTTGCACGTGCTTTGCGCATGGCGGTACGTCGCGATACGTTTAACTATAATCTACCAAGCAGTAAAGGGGTGTTATGATAGCTATAATTGATTACGATACGGGTAATTTGCGCTCGGTGAGCAATGTGCTGAAACGGCTTGGTGCAGAATTTTGTGTGACAAGCGATGCCGCAGTCATACGTGCTGCCGAAAAAGTTCTTTTGCCGGGAGTGGGGGCTGCCGCATCGGCAATGCAGAAACTGCAAGAACGCGGTTTGTGCCAAGTGCTAAAAGAATTAAAACAGCCTGTGCTTGGAATATGCGTGGGCATGCAAATAATGTGTCGCAGTAGCGAAGAGGGCGATGTCGATTGTTTGGGTATCTTTGACACCGATGTCCGACGTTTCACGCCATGTAAAGAACAGGGGGTGAAAGTGCCTCACATGGGGTGGAACAGTATAGAAAATCTGCGTTCATCGCTTTTCGACGGCGTGGAGAACAGTGCTTATGTCTATTTTGTTCACTCCTATGCCCCCAATCTGTGCGACGAGGCTATTGCCACAGCCACAAACGGGTGTGAATTTGCTGCTGCACTTGCGAAAGACAATTTTTATGGCACACAATTTCATCCCGAAAAGAGCGGCGATGTAGGCGAAACCATATTGAAAAATTTTATTGACCTATGATAGATATTATTCCGGCAATAGACCTTATAGATGGTCGCTGTGTGCGGCTTACGCAGGGCGATTATGCTCGTACCAAGGTGTACGACACAAATCCGTTGGATATGGCAAAACAGTTTGCCGATTGCGGTGTGCGTCGCCTGCACATAGTCGATCTCGATGGGGCAAAGGCAAAACAACCGTCAAAAACCAATCTGTCGGCACTTGAACGTATAGCTGCCGCCACCACGCTCGACATTGAATGGGGCGGTGGAATAAAAAGCGAGGATGCCCTGCGCAGCGTGCTTAATGCAGGTGCTTCGCGCATAATTTGTGGCAGTATAGCGGTTGAGAAACCCGAGTGTTTTGCCGAGTGGTTGCATAATTATGGTTCTGCACATATAATATTAGGTGCCGACGTGCGCAATGGTCGAGTGGCAGTGAACGGTTGGCTCGAACAGTCGCAGATGAAAATAGAGGAACTGTTGCATTTGTACATTCCTAACGGACTGACGCAGATGATATGTACCGATATAGCAAAAGACGGTATGTTGCAAGGGCCCGACATGCAATTATATACGGGCTTGCAACAGGAATTCCCGATGGTCGATATAACCCTTAGCGGTGGTATATCGTGCATGCACGATATACAAAAAGCACAGGAGAACGGAATAAGAGCCGTAATAACAGGCAAAGCCATATACGAGGGTAAAATAACGTTAAAAGAAATAGAACAATGGTTGCTAAACGCATAATCCCTTGTCTGGACGTGAAGGAGGGACGTACAGTAAAAGGAGTGAATTTCGTGGAACTGAAAGACGTGGGCGATGCAGTGGAAATGGGCAAGATGTATGCCATGCAGGGTGCCGACGAGCTTGTCTATCTCGACATAAGCGCAACGGTCGAGGGGCGCAATACCTTCACATCGCTTGTGGAACGTATAGCCGAGAATATAAACATACCGTTTACCGTAGGCGGCGGTATATCAACCATAGACGATGCAGCCCGCCTGTTGGGTGTGGGTGCCGATAAAATATCCATAAACAGCGCGGCGGTGCGCAACCCGGCGCTCATAGATGAAATAGCTTCGAAGTACGGGAGCCAGTTTGTGGTGTTGGCAATAGATGCCAAAAAAGTCGGTGACAAATGGCTCATAACAACGCATGGGGGCAGGCAGCTGACCGAGCGCGAACTGTTTGCTTGGGCTCACGAAGGACAGGAGCGTGGAGCAGGGGAGATACTGCTCACATCCATGGACCACGACGGCGTTCGTAGCGGTTATCCATGCGATCTGTTTGCCCGCTTATGCAACGAACTATCCATACCGGTGATTGCATCGGGTGGGGCAGGCTCGGTAAAGGATATAGTGGATGTGCTTTCCAAAGGGTGTGCCGATGCGGCTCTTGCTGCAAGTATTTTTCATTATGGCGACATAACAATAGGCGACCTGAAAAAAGAACTATCACGCAATGGTATAAAAGTCAGGCTGTGAGCCTTGCTTGGCATAAATACGAAAATGAACAAACGAATAATATAAAAAATAGATATATGAAATTTTCCGATTTTAATTTGACTAAAAACAGCGATGGCCTGTTGCCGGTTGTCGTGCAGGATAGTGTGACGTTGAAAGTGCTCATGGTGGCATACATGAACGAGGAGGCTTTTGACAAAACCGTAGCAAGTAAAAAAGCCACATTTTTCAGTCGTTCCCGCAATAGCCTGTGGACAAAGGGCGAAACCAGCGGTAACTATATCGAAGTGGTTTCGATGTATGCCGATTGCGACAACGACACCCTGCTGCTCATGGGCAAGCCTTGTGGCCCGGTGTGTCATAGAGGCACTGTCGCTTGTTTCGATACTCCCCAAAACGAGGGCTTCATCAGAAAATTACAAGCAGTCATACAGCAACGTCATGCCGAAATGCCCGAAGGCTCGTACACCACCCATCTGTTTGGCAAGGGGGTGAATAAGATAGCGCAAAAAGTAGGCGAGGAGGCTGTGGAGACGGTTATAGAGGCAATAGACGGCAACAAGGCACGCTACCTGTACGAAGCGTCCGACCTCATATACCACCTGTTGGTGTTGAACGAGCAAATGGGATTTTCACTTGAAGATATTGAAAGAGAATTGGCTGCGCGACACAAGTAATATGCACGCTTCGCTCAAATGAAAAATATATAAAAAAGAGTAAGAAATGACTTGAATTTATAATATTTGTTTTCTTATACAAACTGTTTTTGTTCCATAAAAAACTTGGCGATATAAATTTAAAAAGTTTCTAAATTTTTTTTATTTATTGTAGTAGTTGTGTAAATTTTCTTTTTTATCTTTGTGAGCGGTTTTTGACAGTCCTATACAATTTTCTCGTTGATACTGTCAGTAAGTTTTTATTTTTGGAATTGAATAGTTAACTTAATTTCTTATACCGTGGCTGACACAAAATACATTTTCGTGACCGGAGGCGTTGCTTCCTCACTTGGCAAAGGTGTTATATCATCTTCGATAGGCAAGCTGTTACAGGCTCGTGGGTACAAAATTACCATTCAAAAGTTCGATCCATACATAAATGTGGACCCGGGGACACTTAACCCCAATGAACATGGTGAGTGCTATGTGACAATAGATGGTCGCGAAACCGACCTCGATCTTGGTCATTACGAGCGTTTCACCGATATAAAAACAACACGTTGGAACACATTTACAACAGGACGCATATACCGCGAAGTAATAGAAAAAGAGCGTCGTGGCGACTATTTGGGCAAGACGGTGCAGGTGGTGCCACATATCACCGACGAAATTAAGCGCAGCATGCTGTTGGTGAGCAAAAAAGAGGATTTGGATTTTGTAATCACCGAAATAGGTGGCACAGTGGGCGATATCGAAGGACTTCCCTATCTGGAAGCTATCCGTCAGTTGAAATGGGAACTTGGCAAGCGCGCTGTTTGTGTCCATCTAACATATGTACCCTATTTGTCGGCTGCGGGCGAGCTAAAAACCAAACCGACACAGCATAGTGTTAAACAATTGCAAAGCCTTGGTATTCAACCCGATGTATTGGTTCTGCGTGCCGAGCACGACCTTGATGCCGCTCTCATGCGTAAGGTAGCAAGCTTCTGCAACGTACATCCCGATTGCGTGGTTCACAGCCCCGATGTGCCCTCGATATACGAAGTGCCCATCAGAATGCAGGAGCAAGGCTTGGACTCGGCTATACTTCGCCTTTTGGGCATGGAGGTAGGCGAAACTCCGGGATTGGAGGCTTGGCGCACATTCATACAACGTCGAAACGATGCTCGTCGCGTGGTGAACATAGGATTGGTTGGAAAATATGACTTGCGCGACGCATATAAAAGTCTTTACGAAAGTCTGTCGCAGTCGGGTGTATATCACGACAGCAAGGTTAATTGTCATTTCATAAACAGCGAGGAGATAACCGAGGATAATGTAGCCGAAAAACTTGCCGGCATGGATGGTTATGTAATTTGTCCGGGATTTGGCCAGCGTGGTCTTGAAGGAAAAATTACCGCAGTGAAATATTGTCGTGAGAACAATCTTGTTACGCTTGGTATATGCTTGGGCTTGCATGTGATGGTTATAGAATTTGCACGCAACGTGCTTGGTTATGCCGATGCCAATAGTTCCGACGTCGATCCCAAAACAACACATCCCGTAGTGGATATGATGGAAGAGAAAAAGGCCATAAGCAACAACGGCGACGTGATGCGTCTTGGTGGTTACGACTGTGTGCTTACTCCCGGAAGCAAGATACACGCAGCGTATGGCGTCGATAAAATAGTGGAGCGTCACCGCCACCGCTACGAGTTCAACGATGCCTATACAGCGGAATTCGAGAAAGCCGGCATGATGTGTACAGGCGTAAACCCCGAAAATGCCCTTGTCGAGGCAGTCGAGATACCCTCGCTCAAATGGTTCATTGGTGTTGAATATCATCCCGAGTATTCAAGTACGGTGCTTCACCCAAGCCCCATTATAATGGATTTCCTAAGAGCCGTTGTCGAGTAAGTATATGCAATTATAGCTCCAAGGCTTCGAGCCTGCGAGCAGGTCATTTCAAATGGTGTGCGAAAATATTTTTCGCGCACCATTTGTTTATGCCCACTGCCACACCTGCTCCTTGGTGTCGTTCGATGCCCAACCATGTCATAGTCTTTTTTTGCTATTAACAGTCTGTTTTAGATTTTTTAACTATTAAAATTAGTTGATGAACTAAAAAATATAGTTTATTTGCAAAGTGAACTAAAAAATATAGTTGAATAATTTCAGAAACTGTTTAAATTTATATCGCCAAGTTTTTTATGGAGCAGAAATAGTGGGTTAATTTATTTTCTCGAATGGCGCATAGCCCGCTATGCAACCGCAAAAAAGTAGAAAGCAGGCATTTTTGAATATAAAAAACGGTGAAACAAACGATATAGCTTCAAGTAAGAAAATATTTTTTAAAAATTTAAACCTAACTGGTATTATGAAGATATTGACAAAGCGCGAGGAGGAGATAATGACTCTTTTTTGGGAGAAAGGCCCGCTGTTTGTGAAAGAAATGTTGGCTTTTTTCGATGAGCCGAAACCACATTTTAATACAATTTCCACAATTGTACGTGGGTTGGAGGAGAAAGGCTATGTGGCTCATCGTGCTTATGGTAACACATTCCAATATTACGCGGCGGTGAACGAGAACGAGTTCGGCAAGAGCCGACTGAAAAATGTGATAGACCGCTATTTCAATAATTCCTATCTTAATGCGGTATCGTCCTTGGTCGAGGAGGAGAAAATTTCTCTCGATGAATTGAAGGCCCTTATAGAAAAAGTAGAAAAGCAATAATAAGTATATGGAGGCATTTTTTGTTTATATAATAGAGTCGTCATTGGTTTTGTTTGTCGGTGTAACCATGTTTATGTTGCTGCTAAGGCGCGAGACTTTTCATCGTCTTAACCGCGGCCTGCTGCTTGGAATTATATTTATTTCCTTGCTGTCGCCGCTTATTAATACCGGTTACTCTTCCACCTTGTCCCAATGTCATTATTTTATAAAGGCTGCGGTGGGTGGTGGCATGCATGGAGCATTTATGGAATACAGATTGCCACGTGCCACGCAAACGGCCGACGTAATTTTGGTTGGCGACGCTGTTGCAAATGAAAATGCCATTGCGGCCAATACGTCAAGGGGGAATATTACGCTGCGGGATTGTTTGTCGGTTATATATTTTTCATTCGTGGCTTTGTTTGTGGTGCGCCTTATATATATGTATATTCAGGTGCTGTTTATACTGCGTCGTTGCAAACCGCTCATGTATCGTCTTGCCAATGGTAGGTGGGTGTCGTTGCGAGTGCACCATGCCGACTACGCACCGTTCAGTTGGTTTGGCTATATTTGCGTGTCGCACCACGACCTGAGCAGTTCCCCCGACGATATAATATTGCACGAAATGGCTCATGTGAGCAGTAAACACTCATTGGATATTCTGCTATCCGATATGCTCATCGTTGTGCAATGGTTCAACCCCATGGCATGGATAATAAAAAGCATGCTTAAAGATATTCATGAATATGAAGCCGATGCCGCGGTTATCGCCTCGGGTATAGATACCAAAAGATATCAGTTATTAATAATAAAAAAAGCCGTTGGCGCAAGGCTCTACTCAATTGCCAACAGCTTTAATCACAGTTTAACTTTAAAACGTATCACTATGATGTGTAAGAAAAAATCAAGTTTGTGGCATACTGCAAAGGCTTTGTATGTTGTGCCTATGGCAATTACTGCCGTGTGTGCATTCTCTTCGTCATCGGATGGCGTCGATGCTTCGGTTGACAAAGTTAGTGAAAAAACGCTGCATTACAATGGCGTGGCAAAAATTATTCCGACAGAGAATGTCGATACTGTTTTTAGATCCTATGTCGGGGCTGCTGCCGATGCCGTCGGGATGGATAAAAAACAGAGTACCGACCAAGTGTATGAAATAGTGGAGCAGCAGCCTGTTTTTCCGGGTGGAGCGTATGAACTGATGACGTATCTGCGCAAGCACATAAAATATCCGCTCGAAGCAATGAATTCGGGCATGCAGGGTAAGGCCTTTGTCGGTTTCATCGTCGGGAATGACGGCTCGGTGAGCAGTGTTAAGATAGTTAAGAGTTCGGGCCACGAGCAATTAGATGCGGAGGCTGTGCGTGTGGTTTCTGAAATGCCCAAATGGCAGCCCGGCAGGCAACGTGGCGAGGCGGTGAACGTTCGTTACACCCTGCCTATTATATTCCGCTTGCAATCTCCTCCTATGAAAGAAAATGCCACTCCTTCTAAGGCAGAAAATACCGATGCCTCTGTGGCAACACCCTGAAAATAATGTGGCTTGCGCTGTACCAAAATAGTACGGCTAATTATAAATAGGGATAAAAAAAGTAGGCGACTAATTAATTCGTCGCCTACTTTTTGTCTATGCCGATGTTATACTAAGATAAATCCTATTATAATACTTGCTATACCTGCGTACAATCAATATTTTGCTGTTTCGGCTTCCTTTTCTCTGTAAACAAAGTACAGAACGATACCTACAATGGGAATAAGGAATGACAAAATTGTCAGAAGCAGTGATTTTGTTGTCATAGTCTGAATTTTTATTAATTATAAACGATGCTTGATAAATATCAAGCATCGTTTAAATTGTATAAATTAATTATTCTCCGCCTTCAAGTTTGCTTTTGAGTGCAGCAAGAGCATCGATGTCACCAAGTGTGGTAGATGCTGCTTGGTTTTGTATAACGGGAGCCTCCTCGGCTGCTTTCTTGCTCTTGCGAGCAGCGGCAGCGGCTTTCTTCTCCTGTTTCTCCTCCTCCTTAGCTACATCCTCGAATATGCGGCTGTGTGAAAGGATTATTCTCTTAGCTTCCTTGTTGAACTCTATAACTTTGAATTCGAGTTTCTCGTCGGCTTTGGCTTGTGAACCGTCCTCTTTAACAAGGTGTTTGGGAGTAGCGAAGCCCTCTACACCGTAGGGGAGTGAAACTACTGCGCCTTTGTCGATGAGCTCGGTGATAACACCCTCGTGTATTGAACCAACAGTGAATACTGTTTCGAATACATCCCAAGGATTCTCTTCCAATTGTTTGTGGCCAAGGCTCAAACGACGGTTCTCTTTGTCTATTTCAAGAACTTGAACGTCTATAACTTCGCCTATCTGTGTGAACTCCGAGGGGTGTTTGATTTTCTTTGTCCAAGAGAGGTCGCTGATGTGGATGAGACCATCTACACCCTCTTCAATCTCAACAAAGATACCGAAGTTTGTGAAGTTACGAACTTTTGCTGTGTGTTTAGAACCTACGGGATATTTGTCCTCGATGTTTGTCCAAGGATCCTCTTTCAATTGTTTAATACCGAGTGACATCTTGCGCTCGTCGCGGTCGAGTGTAAGGATAACTGCCTCTACGTCGTCGCCCACTTTCATGAAATCCTGAGCCGAACGCAGGTGTTGGTTCCATGACATTTCAGATACGTGGATAAGACCCTCTACACCGGGAGCTATTTCGATGAATGCACCGTAGTCGGCCATAACAACAACCTTACCCTTAACGATATCGCCAACCTTCAAGTTGGGGTCGATAGCGTCCCAAGGATGGGGAGTGAGCTGTTTCAAACCAAGAGCGATACGTTTCTTCTCGTCGTCGAAGTCGAGGATAACAACGTTTATCTTTTGGTCCAAAGCAACTATTTCGCTGGGTTCGCTTACGCGGCCCCAAGAGAGGTCTGTGATGTGGATAAGACCGTCAACGCCACCAAGGTCGATGAATACACCGTACGATGTGATGTTCTTAACGGTTCCTTCGAGCACTTGACCTTTCTCCAATGTGCTGATGATTTTCTTTTTCTGCTCTTCGAGCTCTGCCTCGATGAGGGCTTTGTGTGAAACGACAACGTTTCTGAATTCTTGATTGATCTTAACAATTTTGAAGTCCTCTGTCTGACCTACGTATGCATCGTAGTCGCGGATGGGCTTAACGTCAATTTGTGAACCGGGCAAGAATGCTTCGATACCGAATACATCTACAATCATACCGCCCTTTGTACGGCATTTGATGTAACCGCGTACAACTGCCTGATTTTCCATAGCCTCGTTTACAAGCTCCCATGAACGGCTTGCACGTGCTTTTTTGTGTGAAAGGCTCAACTGACCTTTTTTGTCCTCCAAGTTCTCTATGTAAACCTCTACCTTGTCACCTATTTTAAGGTCGGGGTTGTAGCGGAACTCGCTGATGGGGATGATAGCGTCTTGTTTGTAGTTGATGTCTACAATTACTTCGCGCTTGTTGATACCGATAACTGTACCATTTACTACCTCGCGGCTTGATACTTTGTTGAGAGTGCCATTGTAGGCTTGCTCCAACTGCTCGTGTGAGAGACCGGATATGTTCTCACCTTTTTCGTACGACTCCCAATTGAAATCGGGTGTACCTGTTAATACTTTTTCTTCGCTCATAATTTGTTTTGCTTTAATGAGTTAGACATTATGTTGTTTGAATTCGGCTGCAAAGGTAATAAAAAAAGTGCAGAAAACACTGCTGTTCTGCACTTTTTTTGTTGCTGATTACCTTATTTATATAAGATTTATTCTGTTTGTATGCGGTATATTCTGCAATGGGTGGCGTCGCTTATCGTTTAATGACTTTTTTGCCGTTTATGATATATATTCCTGCTTTGGTTATTTTTTCTATTTTGCGGCCTTGCAGGTCGTATATTGTGTTATCGTATTCTTCGGTGGTGATATCTTCTATGGCGGTTCTGCCCATGATGGCGTCAATGACTTCTGCGCTGTTTGCTTCCATTGCGGGGTTCTCGTATATGAGCCATTTGCTGCCTTCGTCGTCGGATGTCCATACGTTTACCGGCGTTTCTAATTGGGGGCTGGCGCACATGTAGTTGGCTGCGTCATTTGTCGTGTTGAATGTGAATTTTTTGTTTATGCACGATACGTATATGGGGGTGTATGTGCTTTTGAATGTACATGGGAAGCCTGTTCCAATGCTTTTCTTGTTGCCGGCATTGCATAAATACATTTTCCCGTCTATTTGCAATATATACCAGTGGTGGTTTATATCGTTGTAGTCGATATCGGCTTTGTAGCTGTTGGAATAAATAGTTCCATTCCCACTGGCGGTTCTTTCGGCCTCGCATATCCATATATTGCTGTTGCTGTGTGTGGGGCTGTAAATGATGCTGCCAAGGCTGTTGGCATTTTTTATTATATATGCCTTGTCGTTGCTTAATTCGTCGAAACTTTCTACCGGATATAAACCGTCCTCGTTGGGCACATTGGGTGCATCGGGTATTTCTCCGAACAGATATATCTCGTTTATGAAAAGGTATGTGCCGTATCCTTCGTTGAACGTTAGTCTGAAATATTTTCCAATGGCGGGTTCGGGCAGTACTATATTGGGGTATTCTTGCAATGGTAGCGATATGTTGCTTATTGCTGTTTCCCATGAATTACCATCGTTTGACACTTCTATTGTCATTTTCGAAGGGTTGTATGTGGTGCCCGAGTAGCTATGTCGTTTTGTACAAAACTCCAATGCGTTCAGCTCGTAGGTGTCGGGTGCTTCTATGGTTACGGAGTGGGGAAACGTCGGTTGCTGGCTGTACCACTGCGAGTGCCAGTATGTATCTTCGTTTCCATCTAATATTTGTGTGGCGCGGCCGTTGGTGCCCTCTCCGCTTGTCTCTTCGTCGCTCCATGCGATGACTCTCCACCCTGTTGTCTCTATCATGGGGTGTCCTGATAGCGTGTTCAGGCTTTTTAGTGTGTTTTGCTTTCTTATGGCTTCGCGTATGCGTGCTTCGAGTGCATTTAAATCTATGTTTTCCACTATGTTGTTGTCTTCGTGCAAATTCAAAGTGGTATTTCCTGTCACGGTTTGTCCGTATCCTCCTGTTGTCATGTAGAAACAGCGGTCATATTCTGTGGCTATGCCATGACCGAAATCGTTGCGTGCGCCAATATTGTTTCCTCCATCGGTGTTGCTGTATCCTCCCACATTCAGGTGGTACCACTTTTTATTTTCGGCAGCATGTGCGTATGCGTTTCTGTAATATGCTTTTCGTTGCGCTTGGCCGTTTGCGCTTCCATAGTTTTCGAGGAATGAATAGAACTCGCTTTGTGCAAAAAGGGCTTCGGAGCCCGAACAGCAGTGCGTGGCTAAATAGTTCCATTCGGTGTCTCGTTCTCTTTTGTACCATGCGGTCATTAGCATGCTGTTATACTCGGTTGTAGTGCCATCGCTTTGTGTTATAGTCTGGGTGGCAGGACGGGCATTGCATATAAATTGTACAAATTCTCCGGGTGTCCAGTGTTCTCCCATTTTGAATGCTTTTGTGCCTGTTCCCTCGTTGCCAAAACGCTCTATCGTGACGCCTTCGCCCGAATCTATGGCTCCCGATTTCAGATATTCCGACAAGTTGGGGTCTATGTCGGTGTCGCCGTTGTCCCATACCGAGAATATGACGTCGTGTCGGTTTGTTCCGTTGGCTTGTATTCCCATGTATAGACGGCTTTGTCCTATTGCCATGGCATACGTATATTGATAGTCGTGTCCTTGGGGTATCATTATCTCGTGATACAGCCAGTTATAGGCATCACCGGTGGGTGCGCCCGGTGCCATTGTCGAGTGCCATATATGTACCGACGGCGATGAAAAGTTATTTGCAAAATATATGGGCGACGAACTTTCTTTGTAGAAACTCCAATTAGAGAATGAGCCAAGTGTGCCACTTATCTTTTTCAGTTCGAACCTGTACCAGCCCTCGGTGGGGAAATATACTCCGTTGAATGCCGAAATATTTTTTTCGTTTATATTGTATGTGAGGGATACCGTTCCATCGTGTATGACCGCTCCGTTCGAGGCGTCTGTTATTTTTAGCGCCAATTTGCATGTGCTCAGAAAACCGCCGCCGCGTCCCGACAATTCGGCTTTGACATAGCCTGCGGGGAAATGGATATATTGCACGCATGCACTGTTGCTGTTTACCGGCCATTCGGTTAGTTGTGTGGAGTTCAGGGCATAGTTGCTTGGTTGCCCATCGATTTCAATATAGCCTTTGCATGCTGTTATGACGTCGGGCGATGTTTGATAGTTTTGAGCAACTATCATTGTGCTTGTCAGGACTGCTAACATACAGGAAAGCAGTTTTTTGTTAATGTGTAGTATTTTTTTCATAGTGTATGATGTTTGTTTAGCTATCGGTTACAAAAGTATCTAAATTTATGAAAAAAACAAATAACAAGGAACATATATTTGCTCGGGGTGTTACTTATTGTGTTGGACACTGCATACATTAGGATAGGGGATTTAAAGAACCAATATAGGTTTCTTTACTATTTTACAAGGAATTTGTCGCTCCCTATCAGTTGTTTGTATTGTTGTCAGCTACAATTTTTATACCTATGGGTTTTTCGCTGTTGTTATATAAAATAGTAGCTATTGTTCTTTTTTTTGGAAAAACCAATGGCTTTTAAATAATAATGTATATTTTTGCGTAAAATATAATGCTATGGAGTTTTTTGCCGATTTTAATTTTATGCACTTTCTAAGTGCGTTCATTGTTATGTTTGCTATAATCGACCCGGTTGGTACAATGCCGATTATAGTTGGTATTCGCGAGAGCGGTAAACGAATAGATGCCGGAAAGGCTGTCTTTTACTCTTTCTCGCTCATGATAATGTTTTTCTTCCTTGGCGATTGGATGCTGGGGCTTTTTGGTGTGGATATAAATTCGTTTGCTGTGGCGGGTGCTCTGATACTTTTTTTAATGGCACTTGAAATGGTGTTGGGAATTGAAATTTTTAAAGACTTTGGCGAGCTTGCCGGCAACGCAACATATCTGCCGGTTGTGTTTCCTTTGTTGGCGGGTCCCGGTTCGTTCACTACATTGCTTTCGTTGAAGGCCGAATATGCTACACTGAATATTTTTCTTGGACTTTTGCTTAATGCTTTTGTGGTCTATTTTGCGTTGCGTTTCACCAAGAAGGCGCAAAGCATGTTGGGACGCAGTGGCGTCTATTTCATGAAAAAGTTTTTCGGAGTTATTCTGCTTGCAATATCGGTGAAATTGTTTACATCGAATTTGTCGTATCTGATAGATAGCGTTTCGTCGGTGAATTAGTTGGCGCCGATGTTGCTTCTGCGATGTTCGTCGCAGGTATAATAAAAAAACAAGCCATCAGCATGTGTGTTTGCCGATGGCTTGTCCTCTTTTTTCTTAGTTTTTAGTTTGTTTCTTGTTTCTTGTTCTTGCGCTCCCACATATCTTTGAGCATGTATTTTTGAAATCTGCCTTCGGCATGCAGAACGCTTAGTATTTTGCATGCAGGAAGCACTTGCTGATACAATTCCATGTATTTTTTTTCGAGCTCGGCTTTTTTGATTTTTGCATCGGTTATTTCGTTTATCATGATGGCGCATTGCTCCTCGCTACGTTTTTCACCGCGTTTGAAACCGGCTTTTTTACGTGCCTCCTTGTCTATGAGCCATTTCTCTTTTTGCAATTCAAAAAATAACGGGAAAAATTTCTCGGCCTCCTCGGGGGTTAGTTTGGCATGCTTTATGATAAAATCCTTTTGGCATGCTTGAAATTCCTCGACCGAAAATCGGTTTTTCTTTTTTTTCTCTTGCTGTTCTTGTGCTATGACATTTGTGCAAAATGCCATTAGTATTGTTATTATCAGTATGCTCTTTTTCATTTTTATATAGTCTTAAAAATCTGTATCGTTGTTTGTAAGGTAGCAGTAGAATGTGTAGTCGTCTATTGGGTAGCTTTCCAGCATGTCGTCGATGTATTCGTTGCTATATTCGTTTGCTGCTATATCGCTGTTTGGGCTTATTGTCGATAGGTAGGCTGTGCCTCCTATGATAAACATCAGTACCACGGCTGCTGCGTATTGCCATTTCATAAATGGTGTTGCCATGGCTTTTACGTTGCTTTTTTTGCAATAGGGGAGCGGCTGCGTCTTTTGCACATGCAGCATTATGTTACGGTGAAAATCCTCGAAATAGTTTTCGGGTACACTGAACGGTATTTTTCCGGTTTTTCTATCTTCTATGTTCATAACTTTCTCCTTTGCTTTTTTTTGACTTTGTTACGTGCCAAAGGTTTAATCTTTATTGTTTAGGTAATTTTCAATCTTTTTTACTGCTATGTGGTACGATGCTTTCAGTGCGCCTATGCTTGTACCCAATATTTCCGATATTTCCTCGTATTTTTTTTCTTGGAAATATTTCAGGTCGAATATTATACGCTGTTTCTCGGGTAGTGTGCTTATGGCTTCGTGCAGTAGTGCGTCGGCGTGTTCACCGTTGAAATATATGTCGCTTTCCAACTGTTCTGCTATGCTGCCTTCGACTGTGTCTAATGATATTTGCTGTGGTTGTTTGTGGTTTAGGAATGTTAGCGTTTCGTTTATTGCTATGCGGTATAGCCATGTGGATATTTGCGATTCTCCTCTAAAATTGTTTATTCCGTTCCACGCTTTTATGAATGTGTTTTGCAGAATATCGTTGGCGTCGTCATGGGTGAGTACCATGCGTCTTATGTGCCAATATATTTGTTCGCTATGTTTCTTCACTATTTCGGAAAAAGCGTCGGCCTGTAAGGCGGGGTCTTGCAGACGCGCTATTATGACTCCTTCGTCATATTGTTTTTTTTCTTTTGTCATATTTCCGAAATAGTTTGTTTATGCTTCTTTATTTGACAATTTTTTGCCTGCAAGGTTTAAGAAACGGTTTAAATTTATAAAATTATTTTCTTATGCAGACTGTTCATTTCGCTGTTTTTATATTCAAGAATGTTTGTTTTTTCTTGGTTGCATAGCCCGCTATGCTTGCCTGCGAAAAATAGATGAAGCTACTGTCTTTGCTCTATAAAAAACTTGCCGATATGAATTTAACAGTTTCTAAATTGTTTTTTCGGAATGTGGCAAATGCTTTTGTAGTATGAATGGGCGGTTGTCATAGGGATATGTGCAGCCCTTCGTTTGCGGCAACAGTCTGTGGGAAGATGCTTCGGGCTTCTTGTAGCAAAATTTGTTCGTCGGTGTATCGCGATGAAAAATGCCCTATTATGAGTTTTTTGACATTGGCTTTTTGGGCTATAAGGGCTGCTTGGCAGGCGGTACTATGGAATGTGGCGGCGGCGCGTGTCTCTTCGTCGTTGGCAAATGTGGCTTCGTGGTATAAAAGGTCTGCTCCGTTTATAAGCGGTATGTTATGCTCGCAGGGCAATGTGTCGCTGCAATAGGCATAACTGCGCGAAGGGTCGGCGTCGCGCGTCAGACGGTGGTTGGGGATGGTTTCTCCCTCGGGGGTTATGTAGTCTTCGCCGTTTTTTATGCCGTTGCGCATGTGGTTGGGGATTTTGTAGAATTCCATCATGTCGCCTCTTATGTGGCGTTTCTTGGGCTTCTCCTTGAATAGAAAACCACAACACGGTATGCGGTGTTTTTGTGGCAGTGTCTCCACGGTTATGCTGTTGTCTTCGTATATGACTTCGTTTTTTTCGGCATCTATGTCGTGGAATATCAAACGGTAGGGTAGTTCCTTGCAGAAAAAATCGAACTGTGGCTTCATGATTTTTTTTAGCAGGGCATCGGCATATATGTGCAACGGGGCGGTGCGCCCAAGAAGTCCGAATGTGGAAATGAGCCCTATCAGTCCAAAACAATGGTCGCCATGCAGGTGCGATATGAAAATGTGGTTTATGAACGAAAAATGTATATGCGACTTGCGTAGTTGCAGTTGTGTGCCCTCGCCGCAGTCTATCATAAATTGCTTGTTGCCTATGCGTACTATTTGCGAGCTTGCATTGTGGCGTGTTGTGGGCAGTGCCGAACCGCAACCTAATATATATACACTGAATTGTTCCATGCCGCGTATATAGATTTTTCTATTATAATTCGTCGAAATCGAACTCGTCGAAATCGCTGTCGTACCCGCTTTCAATGAAGCTGTCTATCTCGCGACGCTCCTTTTTTGTGGGGCGGCCACTGCCACGCATGCGGTCGATGAAACCGCTTATTTTGCTCAGTTCCAATATTTCGTATTGCGATTGTGGGGTTATGTTCTCCATTAGCTCGGGAACGAGTTTTGCGCCCACGCGGTTTTCGGCTGCTTTAAGCACGCGGAACGAATAGGTGATGGGGCCTTTTCTTACGTTTACGGTGTCGCCTATGCGCACGCAGTGTGCCGGCTTTACCGTCTTGTCGCCTATCGATATGTGCCCTTTTTTGCATGCTTCGGCTGCTATGCTGCGTGTTTTGTATATTCGCACAGCCCACAACCATTTGTCTATTCTCGCCTGTTCGCTCATCAGAAACTGTTTAAATTTCTAAATATTTTCTTACTTGAAGCATATCCTTTGTCTCGCCGTTTTTGTATTCAAAAATGGCTGTTTTTTCCTTTTTTTTGCTGCCGGCATAGCCGGCTATGCGCCGTACAAAAAATAGGTGAACATCCTGTCTTTGCTCTATAAAAACTTGGCGATATAAATTCAAACAGCTTCTTATTTCCCTAAACCTTTTTTGTTATATTGGTTCATGGTGCGTGCCAGCCCTGCAAAACAGAAACTTTTTATGATTTCGCATGCTGTCTCTGTTTGTGCATCGACGCTCTTTTGCTCCTCGCTGTCGAATGTGCCAAGCACAAAGTCCACTTGTTGTCCTTTGCCGAAATCGTTGCCTATGCCGAACCGAAGGCGTGCGTAGTTGGTGCTGCCCAATGTGTTTGCAATGTGTTTCAGCCCGTTGTGCCCTCCATCGCTGCCTTGTCCTTTCAGGCGTAGTGCGCCCACCGGTAGCGCAAGGTCGTCAACTATCACAAGGATGTTCTCCAATGGGATTTTTTCGGCTTGCATCCAATAGCGTACTGCGTTGCCGCTAAGGTTCATATAGGTGGATGGTTTCAGTAGTATGAGTTTGCGCCCGCGACATGATGCCTCGGCCACAAAACCATAGCGCCTATCGGCAAAAACAGTATTGGATGCTTTTGCAAAAGCATCCAATACTGTGAATCCTATATTGTGGCGGGTTCCTTCGTATTCCTGACCGATGTTACCCAGTCCTACAATCAAATATTTCATTCTATGTTTTTAATTATTTTCCTGCGGCTGCTGCTTGCGATGCACGTGTTGTCTTAACTGCACATACAAGAGCCTCTTTAACAGTTACAAGTTCGAGGTTCTCGAAAGAGAGCTCGCCAACCTTGATAGATTTGCCAAGACCCAACGAAGAAACGTTTACAACAAGTTTCTCGGGGATGAGGCTGTAAAGAGCCTTTACTTTGAGTGTACGTTGCAATTGAACAAGCTTACCACCGGCGCGAACACCTTCTGCAAGTCCTTCGAGTTTTACAGGAACAGCCATTACGATGGGTTTGGTCTCTGTAACTTCGTAGAAATCTACGTGAAGTATGCTGTCTTTTACAGGGTGGAATTGTATGTCTTTCATAACGGCTTTAACTGTTGTGCCGTCGATTGTGAGGTCCACAACGTGAATGTCGGGTGTGTAAACCAATTTACGAAGACTCTCTGTTGTTACGCAGAATGCTTTGCTTACGGGCTTGCCGTTCTCGTCTTTTGCTTCGCCGTAGATGCAGCAAGGAACCAAGCCTTGTTTGCGAAGTGCGTTTGTAGACTTTTTGCCTACTTCGGTTCTTGATGAACCGCTGATGCTCAATGATTTCATGTTGATAAAATTTTGTGTTACTCTAAATTAAGTTTGTTGTTTTTGCTTAATTCGCCATCACACGATGTCTCAAAAGCGGACGCAAAGGTACGCTTTTTATTGCTCATAAGCAAATTTTATGATGTTTTTTTGGATTGTCCGAATTTGCTTTTTAAAATTCTATGTCTATTTTAAGTGGCTCGTCCTGCGAATCTTGGGGTGCAGGCATTGTTCTTTCTTGGTTGCGTGGTTGCAATTCGCCTTGTTCTGCTACAACAAAGTCGATGGCTTCTTTCAAACTCGAAGCGAACTTCTCGAAATCTTCACGATAGAGGAATATTTTGTGTTTTTCGAACGATACTTGCGCGTCTTCTCCCTCTCCGCTTACAATTTTTTTACTTTCTGTAATTGAAAGGTACATCTCCTCTTTTCTGTTTTTCTTAACATCGATGTAGTATATTCTTTTGCCTGCTTTTATGGCTTGTGAAAATACTATGTCCTTCTCATTTTCATACATACTGCTCTTCTTGTACTCTTCCATTTTTGTATGTGTTATAGTGTTGTGTTTTGTGTTTCGGCTTCAAATATGCTTAAAATTTTTCAAAAATCAATAAAATATAGTAAAAAACTTACAATTTGTGTTTTTTGTCGCTGCTTTCTGCTTTGCAAATAACGTCGAATTTATTGTCGCCACGCGAATATTCTGTGAAATAAGTTGCGCTACGATATTTTTATGTAATTTTGCACATGGTTTCTATGTTTGCCTAACCAATTTATGCTGAACGAAGATTACATTATAGATATAGTCGATGGCGTGGTGCGCGATGCCTCGGTGCGTTTTTTTGCACCGCTTAATTTGACTATACGCAAAAACGAAAATATAGCCATAGTGGGCGGTAATGGCAGTGGCAAGACGCTGCTTGTCGATACATTAGTAGGGCGTTATCCCTTGTGCAGTGGCACTATACGTTACGATTTTTCGCCTTCGCCTACCGACGCGGTGTATAAAAATGTGCGCACAATATCTTTTCGCGATGTATATGGCTCCTCTGTGGCCGATTATTGTTATCAACTGCGGTGGAACGTGCATGAGCAAGACGATGTGCCCACTGTGAAAAACATCATAGGCGACAATATGTCGGCATTGCGCGAAACCGGTGTCTATGCTCTGTTTGAATTGGAGCGCATGCTCGACGAAAAAGTGGTGGCTCTGAGCAGTGGCGAAATGCGTAAATTGCAAATAGCGCTTGCGCTTTCAGACTCTCCGCGCGTACTTATTATAGACAATCCGTTTATAGGGCTCGATGCTGCGTCGCGCAAAATGTTGGAGGAGCAGTTGGCACGCTTGACTGCCGTTACTCGGTTGCAATTTATTTTTGTTGTCACCTCGCCCGGCGAAATACCGCACTGCACCGACAGCGTGGTTGCGGTGGAGGGTAAATGTATCGTAGGGAAATATTCGGCTGAACAATATTTTGCATTGCAAAATGCTGCCCCCATGACCGATGAAAAATTGCGTGACACAATTATAGCGAAACAAAATGCGGTGCTTGGCTTGCCCGAAAAAACCGATGCCTACTGCGCAGGCGAGGTCTTGTCGATGAATGACGTTTCTGTGGGGTATGGCAATCGTCGCATACTGAAAAATTTTTCGTGGAAAGTACACAGCGGGCAAGTGTGGAGCTTGGAAGGGCCCAACGGCTCCGGTAAATCGACGTTGCTTGGCTTGGTGTGTGCCGACAATTTACAGTCGTATGCCTGCGATATGTGGTTGTTCGGGCACAAAAGAGGCACAGGGGAGAGTATCTGGGATATAAAAAAACGCATAGGCTATGTGAGCCCCGAAATGCACCGTTCCTACTTGCGTAATTTGCCTGTTGCCGATATTGTGGCATCGGGCTTGTTCGATAGTGTAGGGCTCTACCGCAAGGCCAACGAGCAACAACACGAGGCATGCCGATTTTGGCTTGATATTTTCGGCCTTTCGTCCATAGCCGACAGTTCCTTTCTGCGCATATCGGGCGGGGAACAGCGTTTGGCGTTGTTGGCACGTGCATTTGTGAAAGACCCCGACCTGCTTATCCTTGACGAGCCTTTCCATGGGCTCGATGCACAAAATAAGAGTATTGCCAAAGCGGTTGTCGAGGCATTCTCGCGACGCAAAGGCAAAACGGTGTTGTTTGTATCCCACTACAAAGACGAATTTCCTTGTACCATAACCCATGGTATGGTTCTTGGCGGTGACAAATAAAATAAATTAACACGATTTTTTAAAAAGAAACACTCTTTTCCTTGTCAATGTCGTAATAAAGTACGACCTTTGCACAAGTAAAGCAAAAAGCGTTTTATGATTAACAGAGTTCTTATTCGTCTAAAGGTAGTTCAGATAGTTTACGCATATTACAAAAATAGCGGAAAAAACATGAAAGCCGCCGAGGACGAGGTTTTTTTTAGTTTGTCAAAGGCCTACGACCTTTATCTGCATCTGCTGTTGCTGATGCCGGCTGTCACACACTACGCAGCAGACAGAATAGCTTTTAACAGTAACAAGCTCCGTCCTGCTCATAGTGATATTAATCCCAACCTTAAATTTGTCGAAAACCGGTTTATTGCTCAATTACAAGCCAATGAACAGTTAGTTAAATTTTCGGAAAAGACAAAATTTAATTGGGTAGATAGCTCCGATTTCCTTCGTCGTTTGTTTAATAATATAGAGCAAAGCGACATCTACAAGGAGTACATGGCTTCGCCCGAGTCTTCGTATGAACAAGACAAGGAGTTATGGCGCAAGTTATATAAGTCCTTCATATTCGAAAACGAGGAACTCGATGCCATCCTCGAAGAGCAGAGTCTTTATTGGAACGACGACAAAGCAATAGTAGATACATTTGTTGTCAAGACAATAAAAAAGTTTGCTCAAAGCGAGGGCGCATCGCAAAAACTACTCCCCGAATACAAGGATTTGGACGACATGGAGTATGCCCGTAAATTGCTCCGAGCTACCATAGCCAATGCACAGGAGTACAGGGAGCTCATGAGCCAAAGTTCCAAGAATTGGGAAATGTCGCGCTTGGCATTTATGGATGTCGTCATAATGCAAACGGCATTGGCCGAACTGCTGATTTTCGACGATATACCGGCAAGCGTCACCCTTAACGAATATGTGGAAATAGCAAAATATTATAGTACACCCAAGAGCAGTTCGTTTGTGAACGGAGTGCTCGATAACATAGTAAAAAAACTTCGTCAGGAGGGTAAAATAGCATAATAAAAGCAGAAACTAACCATTATTAATAAATAAAAATATAAAATCATGCAAATTTTAGGCAATCCCATTTTTATGTTCATTCTGATAATCGCTATTATGTATTTCATGATGATACGTCCGCAGCGTAAACGTCAGAAGGAGATAGATAACTTCCGCAACGGCCTGCAAACAGGTCAGAATGTGATTACAAGCGGTGGTATATATGGCAAAGTAAAAAGCATAGACGGACAGGTCGTTAGTTTGGAAGTAGCGAACGGCGTTGTTGTGAAATTCGATAAATCGGCTATCTATGCCGATCCTGCTGCTGTACAGCAAGAAACAAAATAAAATATAAATAGCCTTGAAAAGGTTTGGTTTGAAATTTTTTACAGGAAGCGAGTTTTTTCTCTTCCTGTTTTTCCTTTTGGTTTCATGTTGTCTTTGGTTGATGCTTACGCTGAACCAAGATTATGAAGCCGAGATAGATGTCCCCTTGCATATAAAGCAGATACCCGACAATGTGGGCTTTTCGGGTTCCGGCGAGGAAGTAATTACCCTTAAAGTACGCGACAGGGGTACCACGCTTATGAACTATATGTTCGCGTCGTTCCTGCCCATAACCGTCGATTACGCCGAACTGCGCAACAGGCGTGGACGTCTTACGTTGTCGGTGTCGTCGCTGAAAAAACGAATAGAGGGACAATTACAGTCATCGACAAATCTTATATCCGTTCATCCCGATACTTTCATGTATTACACGCGGGAGAGCGCGGTGCGTGTTCCTGTTAATTTCATAGGCAACTACTCGGTGGCAAAACAGTATGTCGCCGGTGTGCCTATTCTGGTTCCCGACTCGGTGTGGGTGTATGCTCCCATGCAGGTGGCCGATACGTTGCGTTCGCTGGCAACCGTTTCGCTCGACTATGGCGAGTTGCGCGACTCGTTGCGTGCCGATGTCTCGTTACATGTGCCCCAAGGCATAAAATGTGTTCCCGAGAAGCTGGCACTAACCATTCCGGTATCCCCCTATGCCGAGAAAATCTTCGAATTGCCTATAAAAGCATTGGATTTTCCCGAAAATTTCAGTCTTAAAACATTCCCGTCATCGGTAAGGGTTGTCGTAAATGTGAATATGTCGCAATACGAAACGGTTGGCGAGAACGATTTCGAAATAGGTGTCTATTATTCCGAAATAGCCGATGGTAGCAAGGCACGTGCAAAATTACATCTGATAAAACGCCCTTCGGTGGGAAAAGATATAAAGATTGTTCCCGACGAGGTAGAGTATCTTATAGAACACAATGAGTAAAATGAAAATAGCCATAACAGGCGGAATAGGTAGCGGAAAATCGGTAGTGGCGCGTATGCTCACTGTAATGGGTGTGCCCGTATATGACTGCGACAGCAAGGCGCGTTATTTAATGGAAAACGACTTATATATACGCCAGACTCTTACACGTATGTTTGGCGAGGAGTGCTACGATGTACAAGGAAAAATAAATCGCAAATGGCTTGCATCGCACATATTCATAGACAAGGATGCCATAAAACGTGTCAACGACCTTGTGCACCCGCGAGTGAAAGCCGATTTCCTTTCTTGGGCAGCCGAGCGTCCCGAAAATATTGTAGCAGTGGAGACGGCAATACTGTTCGAGTCGGGGATAAACGAGGTTGTGGATAAAACGCTGCTCGTATGGGCGGGAGCAGAAACATGTATAAAACGTGTCGAGCAACGTTCGGGAATGACACGACAGCAGGTGCTGAGCAGAATAAGTAACCAAATGTCGGTCGATGAATTGTTGTTGCTATGCGATTATTCCATATACAACGACGAAACATCGGCGGTGATGCCGCAACTGCTCGAAGTGCTCGAAGAACTATGAAAAGGCATCGAACAGTGCCATGCAAATGTTCCGGTGCTTCTATTGGTCTGCTTGTTGAAAACAGGCTCTAAAATTTTGTAATTCGATAAGTAAATTATATCTTCGCGGCGGATTTATTCCGCCGTTTTTTTGTCTATCATTAATTAAATTTAAATTATATGTTTGAAAGAATTTTGACAGTATCCGGTAAGCCCGGTCTCTATCGTTTGCTATCGAGCGGACGTAATATGTTTATTGTTGAGGCTATAGATGCAAGCCATAAACGCATGCCCGTTTATAATAGTGACAAGGTGGTTATGCTCGATGATATAGCCATATACACCGACACCGAGGAGGTGCCTTTGCGCAATGTGTTCGCTGCAATATACGAAAAGGAACAGGCTGTTTTGTCGTTCGATATAAAAAGTAGCACCCCCGAGGAGCTGGTGGAGTATTTTGCGACAATAATGCCCGACTACGACCGTGAACGTGTCTATCTTACACATATAAAGAAAATTTACAGCTGGTATAATATTCTTGTTGCAAACGGTGTCACCGAGTTCACCGTAGCCGAGTCTCAGGACGAGGATGGCGCAGCCGAGTAACGCATCGCCACATATTTTAAATAAATACCGGCGACAATGCCATTACGGGCATTGTGCTTCTGTGAATAAAATATTATCGGTTATAATATAGAATAATATCGAATTATTATGAAAAAAGTGTTTGTTTTGGCATTTGTGGCGACATGCTGTTTTGCTACAAACGTAGTTGCACAGTCGGGCTTGTCAAGCCTGCTGAGTAAAGCCTTCGGCGCGAATGCCGACTCGTCGAAAGTGGAATCGGCTACAAACGCGGTGTCAAACGTGTTGGGGGCGTTGTTAGGAAACTCATTGCCCGTAACCGACGACATGCTGGTGGGCACATGGAGCTATACAAGCGTGGCATGCGTGCTGAGCGGTGATGAGGCCTTGTCGAATATAGGTGGTGCCTTGGGCTCTTCAAAGATAGAGGAGACACTGAACGGCTATCTGTCGAGGGTGGGGCTGAAAGAGGGCTCTTGCTTCTTTACATTTGCAAGTGACAGCAGTTGCGTGTTCAAAGTAGCCGGCAAAGAGATAAAAGGAAAATACACATTCGATGCCAATGAGAAAAAATTGCAATTGAATTTCTATTCGCGTCTGAATATGACTGCCGACGTGGCGTATAATCTGAATACATTGAACATAGTGTTCAATGCCGATAAATTGCTGTCGTTGGTGAAGTCGGTGACATCCAAGGTGGCGGGTTCGTCCAATAGTGGCTCGAAGGCTTCCTCGTTGTTGGGCGGTTCATCGTCGGCGTTGTCATCTGTCTCTTCCATTTTGGAAAATTATGATGGCATGATGCTGGGTATGAAACTGAAAAAACAGTAAGTAAGGGTATCATATAGCAAAAAATAGGCAGCCGATATATCGGCTGCCTATTTTTTGCTTATTTATTCTCAGTTACGGAATTCAAGTCCATATCCTTCGGAATCGACGGTTATGTGCGATGCCTTTTCTACTGTTCCGCTGAGTATCTGTTTCGATAGGTCGTTCAACAGATAGCGTTGTATGGCTCTTTTTATGGGACGCGCACCGTATTCGGGGTCGAAACCGGCCTTGGCAATGAATTTTATTGCTTTTTCGGTGACGCTGAGCTCTATACCGTTGCTTCTTAGTAGTTCGCATACCGAGTTGGTTTGCAGGCGTACAATCTGTTCTATCTCCTCGGCGTTGAGCGGGGTGAACATTATTGTTTCGTCAATACGATTGAGGAATTCGGGACGTATGGTTTTTCGCAGCATCTCCATAAGATGCTCTTTCGTGCTTTCTATTATTTCGTCGCGGTTTCCGTCGTTTATGTTCTCAAATTGTTCCTGTATGTATGCGCTGCCTATGTTGCTTGTCATTATGATTATTGTATTCTTGAAATTGACGGTGCGCCCTTTGTTGTCGGTGAGCCTGCCGTCGTCAAGAACTTGCAATAGTATATTGAACACATCGGGGTGCGCTTTTTCTATTTCGTCGAACAGCACCACGGAGTATGGCTTTCTGCGTACGGCCTCGGTGAGCTGTCCTCCCTCGTCGTAGCCTACATATCCCGGAGGCGCACCTATGAGTCTCGATACCGAGAATTTTTCTTGGTACTCGCTCATATCTATTCGTGTCATTAGCGTCTCGTCGTTGAACAGGTATGCTGCCAATGCTTTTGCCAGTTCGGTTTTTCCCACGCCGGTGGTTCCCAAGAATATGAATGAGCCTATGGGGCGTTTGGGGTCTTGAAGGCCTGCTCGACTGCGTCTTACGGCATCGCTGACTGCTGTTATGGCTTCGTCTTGTCCTATTATGCGCTTGTGCAGTTCCTCTTCGAGGTGCAGCAGTTTGTCGCGTTCGCTTTGCAGCATTTTGCTTACGGGTATGCCGGTCCAGCGCGATACAACGTCGGCGATGTCGTCGGCTGTCACCACTTCCTTTATCATGGCTTTGCCGCCTTGTATCTTGTGCAGTTCGCTGCTCACCTGCGTTATGTCGTTTTCGAGCGATTTTATTTTTCCGTAGCGTATCTCGGCTACTCGTCCGTAGTTGCCTTCTCGCTCGGCTTTCTCGGCTTCGAATTTCAGCTGTTCTATCTCCTGTTTCGCGCTTTGTATTTTGTTTACAAGCTCTCTTTCGTGTTGCCACTGTGCTTGTTGGTTTTGCTCCTCCTCTTTTAGGTTGGATATCTCCTTGTTTAGTGTCTCTAACTTTTCTATGTCGTTGTCGCGTTTTATGGCTTCGCGCTCAATTTCCAACTGTTTTATGTGGCGCGATATTTCATCGAGTTCCTCGGGGAGCGAGTCGCGTTCCATGCGTAGTTTTGCGGCGGCTTCGTCTATCAGGTCGATGGCTTTGTCGGGCAGGAAACGCTCTGTTATGTACCTGTCGCTGAGGTTTACCGCTGCTATTATGGCGTCGTCTTGTATGCGTACTTTGTGGTGGTTTTCGTATCGTTCTTTTAGACCGCGCAATATTGATATGGTGCTCATTTTGTCGGGCTCGTTCACCATGACGCTTTGAAAACGGCGTTCCAGTGCTTTGTCTTTTTCGAAATATTTTTGATATTCGTCCAAGGTGGTTGCTCCTATCGAACGTAGCTCGCCACGTGCCAATGCGGGTTTTAGTATGTTGGCTGCATCCATGGCGCCGTCGCTTTTTCCGGCACCCACAAGGGTGTGTATTTCGTCGATGAATAGTATTATCTTGCCATCAGACTTCAATACTTCGTTTATGACGCTTTTCAGTCGCTCCTCGAATTCGCCTTTGTACTTGGCGCCGGCTATGAGTGCGCCCATGTCCAGCGAGTATATCTGTTTGTCGCGTAGGTTGTCGGGGATGTCGCCGCGTACTATTCGGTGGGCAAGCCCTTCGACTATCGCTGTTTTGCCTGTTCCCGGTTCTCCTATTAATATGGGGTTGTTCTTGGTTCTTCGGCTCAGTATTTGCAGTATGCGTCTTATCTCCTCGTCGCGTCCTATCACCGGGTCGAGTTTTCCGCTCAGTGCGGCTTCGTTCAGGTTTATGGCGTACTTGGAGAGCGATTGATAGCTCTCTTCGGCCGATTGTGAACTTGCTTTGTTGCCGTTTCTTAGTTCCGATATGGCTTTCCTGAATTCTTTTTCGTTTACTCCTGCGTTGCGCAGTATGGCAGCTGCTTTGCCTTTCGATGTTAATATGGCAAGCAGTATTGGTTCGATGGATACAAAATCGTCTCCGAACTCTTTTGACAGACTCATTGCTTTGGTGAGTATGTCGTTACATTCGCGGCTTATATAGGTGTCGCCGCCCGAAACTTTGGGGTATGACTGCTCCTCGCGTTCTAACTCCTGCTGTATGGCGTGCATGTTGCCGCCTGCTTTTTGCAATAGGAACGATGCTGTTTTTTCTGCTACTATTATTATGGCGTGCAACAGATGAACAGGTTCTATTGCTTGCTGACCCAAATTTTGCACTCTGTTTACAGCCTCTTGAATGGCCTCTTGGCTCTTGATTGTAAATTTGTTAAAGTCCATAGTATTAATCTCCTTTCGAAGACTATGAAACAAAATATGAGCCAAATAGGTTTATAAGACAAAATGACACCCGAGGGTGTCATTTTGTCTTATAAACGCTCACATTCTTTAATCCACAATGCGTAGCTTGCGTCCGAGGGCATTCGCCAGTCGCCTCGCGGGCTGAGGCTGCAACTGCCTACTTTGGGGCCGTCGGGCATGCAGGAGCGTTTGAATTGTTGTGTGAAGAAACGGCGGAAAAATGTCGTCAGCCATTTTTTTATTGTCTCTTCGTTGTATGTGCCTTGGAATGTGTGCTTTGCCAAGAAATATATTTTCTTGGGGCTGTATCCGTTGTTTATTACATGGTATAGAAAGAAATCGTGTAGTTCGTATGGCCCGACGAGGTCTTCGGTTTTTTGTTTTATATTGCCGTCGTTGTTGGCGGGTAGCAGTTCGGGCGATATTGGGGTATCGACAATGTCAATCAGTGTGGCTTGTGTCTCTTCGTCGGCGATATTGTTTGCTACCCAACGCACCAAGTGTTGTACAAGTGTTTTTGGCACCGATGCGTTTACTCCGTACATGCTCATGTGGTCGCCGTTGTATGTGGCCCACCCAAGTGCCAATTCCGATAAATCGCCTGTTCCTACTACGAACCCGTTTGTCTGGTTCGATATGTCCATTAATATTTGTGTGCGTTCACGTGCTTGTGCATTTTCGTAGGTGACGTCGTGGGTGTTTGCGTCGTGTTCTATATCCTTGAAATGTTGTATGCACGCTTCGCGTATGGGTATTTCGCGTGTTGTTATGCCTAACTTGTTCATTAATGTTATGGCGTTGCGGTATGTGCGGTCGGTTGTTCCGAAACCGGGCATTGTCACTCCTATAATATCCTTGCGTGGTTTTTTTAACAGGTCGAATGCTCGCACTGTCACCAATAGCGCAAGTGTGGAGTCGAGGCCTCCCGAAATTCCTATTACGCAGCTTTGTGCATTTGTGTGGCATATCCTTTTTGCCAATCCTGCTGCTTGAATTGAGAATATTTCCTCGCAGCGTTGGGCAAATTTTTCTTTTTCGGGTATAAAGGGGTGGGGGGCGATGCTGCGCGATAGTTCTATGGTGGCTTCTGTTTTCTGCGGTATGTATGTGGTGGTGATGTTTTTGCTCAGATAGTCGTTGCGAGTGGCCGAGAATGTGGTGTTTGCCATTCGTGTATGGCGAATTTTCTCTACGTCTATTTCCGATATTATGATTTGGCTATCCATGCAGAAACGTTTGCTTTTGTTCAATATGCAGCCGTTTTCTATTATGAATGCGTTTCCGGCAAATACCATGTCGCTCGATGACTCTCCAAATCCGCATCCTGCATATACATAGCCCGACATGCAGCGTGCGCTATGTTGTTTGCATAGCTGTACCAAGTTGTCGTATTTTCCGGCAAGCTCGTTGCTGGCCGATAGGTTCAATAGTATCTCGGCTCCTTGCAATGCTAATTGTATTCCGGGAGGGTTGGGACCCCATAGGTCTTCGCAAATCTCAATGCCGAATGTGTATTGCGGTGTGCGGAACAGCTGGCTGCTATGCAGGCTTATATCTTGCTTGCATATTTTTATTGTTGCATGCTCGGGAAGTTCTTTGCCCGATGTGAACCATCGCTCTTCGTTGAATTCGTTGTAGCCGGGCAGGTAACTTTTGGGTACTATGCCGGCTATCTTGCCCTTGTGCATGACTATGGCGCAGTTTAATAATACTCCTGCATAGGCTATGGGCATTCCTGCTATGACTATTGTTTCGGTGTCGATGGTGCTGTCGAGCAGTGTGGCCAATGATTTTTCGGCTTCTTCCAACAGTAGTTGTTGCTGGAAAAGGTCGGCACAACTGTACGATGTAATGCCAAGCTCGGGAAATAATAGGATGGATACATTTTTGTCTGTTGCTTCTTTTATGATTGGGAGCATTTGCTCGACATTATATGTGCAGTCGGCTACTTTTACCGATGGTATGGCTGCTGCCACTTTGATAAATCCGTAGTTCATAATGGTTGTTTTTTTATAGAATAAAACACTTCCCTTTTTAAAAAGGAAGTGTTTTTATTCTATTTATTTGAAAACTTAGTTTTTATCCTCGGGTTTTCTTAGGTCGGTGATAATACCTCGGGGTACAATCTCCAAATAGTCTTGTGAGCATTGTCTTAGGTTGGTGGAGCCTTTTGTAACGTCCTTGAAACCTAACCAGTGGTCCTCGCCACCGCTGAGGAATGTTTGGGTTACAATACGACGATAGGCAACGCTTGATTCGCGCATGGATTTTCCGTTTGCGGCATCCAGAATTACGCTTGCGGGGCCTTTCATCCAACCGCGGTTGCGCAGTGACTTGTCGAATTCGTCTATTTCGTCTTCTGTATCAAACTTGGAATCTATGAAGTCCGATGTTTTTCCTACTGCTGTTGAACCATCGCCGTAGAGGAACATATCCACGGGAATGCCTTGCGGTTCTTTGTCAAGGTAGAACTGGCATATACCACGTGCCGATGAGAAACCGAAACCAAATCGTATCTCATATACTCCCTCGGGAAGGTGGGGAAGACGATATTCAAAGTTATATTGTCCGTCTATGAGTAGCTCGTCGCCTTGGTAGTTTGCCCAACCGCCTACACCTGTCTCGTTGGGGGTCAGATAGAATGGGTATGTGGTCTTGTTGTTTATGCGCAGACGTTTGCAGAATCCATCGGGGATGTATATCTCGTAGAAACCGGCTTTACGCTGATGCCATCTGACGTTGTTGTTGGTGAGCTCGGGGAACAACGACGAGGCGTCCCAACGCATGCGCTCGTAAAGAACGTTTCCTGCCATTTCGTCTTCGTTGTAAATGAGCAGTCGGTCTATTACCCATATATAACCGTTTGTGGTGTTTCCGCTGAATCCTTCTTGTATATCTTTTGCCTCAGCCTCTGTCAGCACTATCGCATTGATGTGCTTTGCCATATCCTCGTTGCTGATTTTGGTTCCATCCTCTTGTGCGTAGTTGAGTACCAACTTGCCTGCCAATGGTGCCTCCAAGCGGGGACGTGTGGCTTTTATTATTGTGTATGGCTGCAAAGTTTCGAAATAGTCGTAGCGGTTGAACTCTTTTGGCAGGTTATCGTTCGATTTGAATTTTGTCTCCTGCGATACATAGCCGTCCATGACGAAACCACCGGTACGGTTGCCGTCGTACAGAAGCTCGCGGTCTATTATGTGGTAGGCTATTAGTTTGTTAATGGCGTTTTGGGGGTTCTTGTAATCACCTTTGGCTTGGTCGCCGTACCAACGCTCGGCGTATTCTTCCAATTTTTCGAATGTGTCGAGACCAAGTTCCTCATATACTTGGTTGGGAACGGCCAACAAGGTGTATTTCTGATAGTATGACTCGGGGTAGGGGGCTTTTGTGCCTGCTGCCGATGTGGACATGGGGGCATCCGATGTCTGATATTTGTCATATTCGGGGTCTAACTCGTATATTCTGAGTTTCTCGTCCAAACCGGTTCTTGTGATAAGGTCGGAGTGTATGCTGAACTCTTTGTATTGCTCGAAATGGTCGCATATCATTTTGTTCGAGGGGGCTACAACCTTGTCCACTGTGTGAACAATACCGTTTTCGGTCTCTATGTCGGACGAAAGCACTTTGGCGTTGCCGTTTATGAACACAACCAAGTTGCCCAACTCGTCGTTGTCGAAGTTAATAGAGGTGATACGGTTGTTTATGTTGTTGCTGGGGAATGCTCCGTCGCTCTTGATGTCGGTTGTGAAATAGGCTGTCTCTATGATGTGGTTCTTGGCAATAACGGTTGCCATAGAGTCGCTCAATTCCTCGATGTAGGGCGAATATATACCTGTGTCCTCCTCGTCTTCTGTTCCTTTTGTGGTTTCCCATATTGTGTACTGTTCAAGCAGGTACTCGTCTATGGCGCTGTTTATAGGAGCAAAACAGGTGTACGAACCGTATGTGGAAAGGGTTTTTAAAATACTTCCCGATGTAGACTTACCTATCTTGGCTCTGTCTAATATGTAACAGAACTTGCTAAACTGCTCGGGACGATTTTCCAAATAGTCCGTAATGGTCTCTCCTGTGAATGTGTAACGATTGCTTTGGTCGATGTCCTCGGAACAACCTACGAATGCACATCCCATAATGCCCATTGCCAAAAAGGCTAATAGGTACTTTGTCTTGGTTAGAAAGTTGTTTTTCATTATTTTAGGTTATTTTGCTATTATTTCATTTATTTGTGATACCCCAAACAATTACAACGATATTGAGCAGGTGCTAAATGTCGCCTAATTATATTAAGGTATATATTCAGCCCCAAAAGTATGAATATTATTTAATATTAGCAAGAATTTTTCCTTAATTTATTTTTGCTACTTGCGTTAATGAAAAAAATTAAAAAAAATATTGAAAAAAGTTTGCAGATAAATAAAATTGATGTATATTTGCAATGATTTCAAAAGTGAACCGCAAAAGATAAGTGAAACGATTATGAAAATGTACACACGCGCAGAATTGAGGAAGGAATTGGTGAATGCCGGCATAAGGCCTTCGGTGCAGCGTCTTGCAATATACGAATATGTTCGTAACAACCGCACCCATCCCACAGCCGAAAATGTATATGAGTCGCTTCGCGACGAATTGGGCTCCTTGTCGCTTACAACAGTGTATAATACTCTTAAATTATATGCCGAAGCGGGGTTGGTGATGACATTGCACATAGATGATGGCTTTTTGAGATTTGATGGTAATACCATGGTTCATGCTCATTTCAGGTGCGACAATTGCGGACAAATTTATGACCTGCCTGTGAAAGACGATTACCATGCTTGGCTCGAAGGCACCGAGGAACTATTCGTTACGGATGCTCAATTGTACTTGCGAGGCCTGTGTCGTAAATGTAGAATGGAAAATTAATACAATATTATAGAAAATAGTTGATAACATTAAAAAAAATTATTATTATGAAAAGATTTATTTGCTCAGTATGTGGTTATGTACACGATGGTGATTCTGCTCCCGAAAGATGTCCTATGTGTAAAGTTCCTGCCGAAAAATTCAACGAGGTGGTAGAAGGCAAAATAGAATTTGTTCAAGAACATGTGTTAGGCGTTGCAAAAGGTTGCGACGACGAAATGATAAAGGATCTTAACGCTCACTTTGTTGGTGAATGTACCGAGGTGGGAATGTATCTGGCAATGAGCCGTCAGGCCGACCGTGAAGGCTATCCCGAAGTGGCCGAGGCTTTCAAACGCTATGCGTGGGAAGAGGCAGAGCATGCTGCTAAATTTGCAGAGCTTTTGGGCGACGTTGTGTGGGATACTAAGACAAATCTCGACAAACGTATGAACGCCGAGTCGGGTGCATGTGCCGACAAATACAGAATTGCCAAGCGTGCAAAGGAACTGAACTTGGACGCTATTCACGACACAGTACACGAAATGGCCAAGGACGAAGCACGTCATGGCAGAGGCTTCGAAGGACTGTACAACCGCTACTTCAAAAAGTAAAATGCTGATAGAACATAATGTTGATTAAAGGTTTGAAAATGGTTTGAAAAAAAGGAGAATGCGCACCAATTGGTGCGCATTCGTGTTTTTATGAGATTTGTTATATGTGCTATTTCATAAATACAAAATATACGGCAAGAATAAGCAGCACGAAGGCTACAATATGATTCCAATGCAGGCTTTCGCCCTTGAATAGAACCGAAACTATGACTCCGAAAATTATGCAAGAGACTACCTCCTGTATTACTTTCAGCTGAACAAGGGAGAATGGGCCTCCGTTTATTTCGGAACCTATGCGGTTGGCCGGAATTAAAAACGAGTATTCCAGCAGTGCAATACCCCAACTAATAAGAATAATAAGGTATATAGGGGTGTTCGACGAGATTATTTTCATCTCCTGTAATTTTAAATTGCCGTACCAAGCAAGTGTCATAAATGTGTTGGATACGACAAGTAACAATAGTGTCAGTAGTGCTTTGTTCATATTGCTTTTTTTTATTCTGTTTTTGTTTGCTTTGTAATGGGTGGGGGCAGCAGTTCGTGTTGTATGTTGCTCATGGCTCCCCATAGGTTGTAGCGGGCTTCGGGATTTAGCTGCTCTAATTCCGATAAAATCCGTTTCATCTGGTGTCTGTTGGACGCGTTTTCATGGGGGCAGTTTTTAATCTGTTTGGGGAAATTTTCCAGCTCGGCATACATGGCTATATCCTTTTCGTCTATCATGCAAAGCGGTCTGATGACGCTTATTGGAAATTTTTTCATTTTCATAATTGGCGACATGGCGCTGAATGCTCCTTGGAACGTGATATTCATGAGCATGGTCTCCAAAAAATCGTCTAAATTGTGTCCTAATGCTATTTTGTTGCATCCGTTTGCTTGGGCTATGGAAAACAGTTCCTTACGTCTGTTCCATGAACATAGGAAGCATGGCGACTTGCGCTTGTCGGTTGATGCGTCGAACGAAGTTTCTGTTTCTATAAATTGTATGTTTGTTTGGCGGCAGTAGTCTTGCAGAAAAACTGTATCGGTTTTGTATGCAATGTTGGACATTTTTATGTGGGCTGCCATTACTTGGATGCGGGGCTTGTATATCTTGCTTTGTTCGGTAAGCAGTTTCAGAAGCATCAATGAGTCTTTGCCGCCCGACACTCCAATGAGTATCTTGTCGTTGTCTTGCAGCAGGCTGTATTCTTTGCATGCCTTGTTGAAACGCTTGCGTATTCGTTTCAGTAGAGCGGCCGATTCGGGTAATTTTGACATCTTGATGTTTCTGTGAAGTTTAAAAGTGCGCGAAATTACAAAAAATAAGTAAAATAAAAGCGAAAATAATTTTTTGTTTATATATTTGCGCTACGCGCGAATATACATTGCGCGTGTTGTGATGCCGAAAACGGCTTTGTGTTATATGCTTTGCCTGTGAATGTGTTTGCCGGCAAATGGTTTTTTAAATAATAAAATGTAATGAAGGGTATTATTATATCAATATTGTTTGCTCTGTCGTGTAGTCTTGGTGTCATGTCGCAGAATACCAAAGCAAATGGCAGAAAACTGTTTAACGAGGGAAAATACGACGAGGCCAAGCCCATATTCGAATATCTGCTGAAAAGAAATCCCAAAAGTGCAGAATATAACTATTGGTATGCTGTCTGTTGCTACGAAACAAATGACACTGTTTCGGGAATAGAGGGTATGCTGAAATTTGCCCAATCGCGCCGAGTTCTGAATGCTTCGTTCTATTTGGGTAAATTCTATAAGGAACAAAATAACTACCCCTTGTCGCTGCAATATTACGAGGAATATCTGAAAATAGGCAAGGACGAAGAAAAATTGGCTCAAACGGATACGTTGCTGGCGCACGTGAAGAATTTGCTAAGAATGACAAAGGCCACCGAACAGGTTGTCATAATAGACAGCATAGTGGTTGATAAAAACAAATTCCTTGCAGCGTATAAGGCAGGGCGCGATATCGGACGTATATACCGTACAACAGATTATTTGGGCGAAAATTTAATTGCCGATGGTACGGTGTTTGTCACCGAGCGCGATAATGACAGTTTCTATCCGCGCAGGGTGCAGAAGGACAGCGTGGAGCTTGTGAAACTTTTTCATGCCACAAAAAATGGCAGTGAATGGTCGCGCCCCATGCCTCTGAATGGGTTCGATACAGGTGGAAACGATAACTACCCATTTATGTCGGCCGATGGAGCTACTTTTTATTTTGCAAGCGACGGCGAAGGCTCCATAGGCGGGTACGATATTTTTATAACACGTTACGACTCCGAGTCGCAACGCTTTCTTAAACCCACCAACATGGGAATGCCCTATAACTCCGAGGCCAACGATTACATGATGGTGGTTAATGAAATAGCCAATATTGGTTGGTTTGCTACCGACAGACGTATGCCCGAGGGCAAAGTATGTGTGTATGTGTTCATACCGAACAGTGTCAGAAAAACATATAACTACGAGGTTTTGGGGTACGAAAAAATGTTATCCCTGTCGCAAATAGGCTCCATAGCCGATACTCAAAACGACAAAGAAGCACTAAGGAATGCCATTCAGCAGTTGACAATGCTGCGATACGAACAGAGCGGCGTAAAGGATGCAGTGGACTTTGAGTTTATAATAGACGACATGACCATATATACCTCCATGTCCGATTTCAAAAGCAAAGAGGCTGCCGAACAATTTAAAAAATGGCAAAAAAACAGCTATAAATTGAGTGTAGATAAGGAGGCACTCGATAAAAAACGCATGGAGTATTCGGCAGGCAGTGTAGCAGACAAGCAGCGATTGGCAGGCAAGATATTGAACGAGGAAAACAGGCTCGAAGAGGAAGAACAGCTGCTGTATGAACTGGAAAAACAGATAAGGAAAACCGAATACGAATTTATAAACAAAAAATAACCTTATGGATATATTAATAATTTCATTGTTGATTTTGTTGGGAATTATATTGCTTGTCATAGAGGTGGCAATGATTCCGGGTGTGGGTGTAACAGGCATAGTGGGCTCGCTGTCGCTTGTGGCCTCTATACTATATGCTTTTTATTATATAAACGCGTTGGCAGGATGGATAACTTTGTTTATCGTGCTTTTTGCATTCATAACCATATTCCTGTGGTTTATATATGGCAAACCGATAGACAACGTTGCCCTTAAAAAAAACATAGAAAGCGTAGTGGAAAACCCCGAAGCAACAGCCTTGAAAGTGGGCGATACAGGGGTGGCGCGAACACGCTTGGCACTTGTTGGCGAGGCTGAATTTGGTGATAACAGGGTGGAGGTAAACTCCTCGTGCGGCTTCATCGACGAGGGCGAGAGCATTGTCATCGAACGTATAGCGGGTGCTACTATATTTGTGAAAAAGAATAATATAAAATAACTTAATAAAGACTATTTATGGAGAATTTTTGGTTTTTTGTGGTGATAGCTCTTATTGTTGCTATACCATTTATATTTTTCTACTATGTGCCATTCCCGGTATGGATGTCGGCAAAGGCATCGGGTGTGAACGTGTCGCTAATACAATTGTTCATGATGCGCATACGTAACGTGCCGCCCAAAGTAATAGTACAAGCAATGATTGAGGCTACAAAAGCCGGGTTAAGTGACGTGACACGCGACTCGCTCGAAGCTCACTATCTTGCAGGAGGACATGTACAAAGGGTGGTGCATGCTCTTGTGTCGGCATCGAAAGCAAACATAGAATTGTCGTTTCAAATGGCAGCGGCAATAGACCTTGCCGGTCGCGATGTATTCGATGCTGTACAGATGTCGGTGAACCCCAAAGTGATAGACACACCGCATGTGACAGCCGTAGCCAAGGATGGTATTCAGTTGATAGCAATTGCGCGCGTCACAGTGCGTGCCAATATAAAACGCTTGGTGGGTGGTGCCGGCGAGGACACCGTGCTGGCTCGTGTAGGCGAGGGTATAGTATCCTCCATAGGTTCAGCCGAGAGCCATAAGGCGGTACTCGAAAATCCCGATTCAATATCCAAATTGGTGTTGAAGAAAGGACTCGACGCAGGCACAGCCTTCGAAATCCTCTCTATCGACATTGCCGACATAGACATAGGCAAGAACATCGGTGCGGCTTTGCAAATAGATCAGGCCAATGCCGACAAGAATATCGCACAGGCCAAGGCCGAAGAACGTCGTGCAATAGCCGTTGCCCTCGAACAGGAAATGTTGGCAAAAGCGCAAGAGGCACGTGCCTACGTTATACAAGCCGAGGCCGAAGTGCCCAAAGCTATGGCCGAGGCATTCCGCAGTGGCAATCTCGGCATCATGGACTACTATCGCATGAAGAATATTCAGGCCGACACCGCAATGCGCGACAATATTGCAAAAGAGTGATATGAAGGAATAAAACCTAAACGGTTGTTCGGTTGTTTCATGTAGAAAATAAGAGACTGTTTAAATTTTTATAGAACAGGGATAGGTGCTCTTTTTATTTTTCGGGTGAAGCTTAGCAGGCTGCGCAACCAAGTAGAGCAACTATTTCCCTACTATAATAAACGGTGTATAAACGGTTTCCACAAGAAAATAATTTTAGAAAATTAAACAACCTATAAGTTATGAAACGATATTTTCCCGAATCGGAATTGCTGATAGAACCCAATGGGGCCATATATCATTTGGGCGTAAAACCTCAGCAGTTGGCCGATAAAGTGATTTTGGTTGGTGACCCTAATCGTGTCCCCAAGGTGGCTGCCTTCTTCGACGAAACAGAGTGCGACATATCGGCACGCGAGTTCAGAACCATCACCGGAACCTATAAAGGAAAAAGAATAACCGTTGTGGGAACCGGAATAGGTTGCGACAATATTGACATTGTGGTGAATGAACTCGACGCATTGGCAAACATAGACTTTGCAACGCGGTACGAAAAAGACCATTTCCGTCAGTTGCAGTTTGTCAGAATAGGCACATGCGGCGGCCTGCAAGAGTATGTTCCCACCGGTTCCTATATATGTTCGCAAAAATCCATTGGGTTCGACGGGCTGCTCAATTTCTACGAAGGACGTAACGATGTTTGCGATTTGGATTTCGAAGAAAAATTCAAGCAACACATGAACTGGTCGCCTTTGCTTTGTGCGCCATATACCATAGACGCCGATGCCGAACTTGTAGAGCGCATAGCGCAGGATGACATGGTGCGCGGTGTCACAATATCGTGCGGAGGCTTTTTTGGTCCGCAAGGGCGTCGTTTGCGAGTGCCCCTCGCTTTCCCAAAACAGAACGAATTGGTGGAAACGTTCGAGTATAACGGCATGCGCATAACAAATTTCGAGATGGAAAGCTCGGCACTTGCCGGCTTGGCGCGTCTCATGGGGCACAAAGCCGTTACAGTGTGCTTGGTGATAGCCAATCGTCTTGTCAAAGAGGCCACAATGGACTACAACGCAAGAATGAAAGAACTGATACAAACAGTGTTGGACAGAATATAAAACAGATAAAATTGAAAACAAACGACACAATATGCGCCATAGCAACAGCGCAGGGTGGTGCCATAAGCCTCATACGTATTTCAGGCAGCGATGCAATAGACATCGCTGCACGTGTTTTTACTCCGCGTGGCACACAATCATTACACGATAAAAAATCCTACACAGTGACATTTGGCGATGTCAAGGATATACGAGGCGAACAACTCGACGAGGTACTATTGACGATAATGCGTGCGCCACACAGCTACACAGGACAAGACACCGTGGAGATAAGCTGTCATGCCTCGTCGTACATAACACGCGAACTGCTCATCGCACTTATAGAAAATGGAGCGCGTCAAGCCGAGCCCGGGGAATTTACCATGCGGGCCTTTATGAACGGCAAGATGGATTTAAGCCGCGCCGAGGCAGTTGCCGATGTCATAGCAGCCGACTCACGTTCATCGCACAGGCTTGCAATGAACCAGTTGAAAGGCGGGTTCAGCAAACAGTTGAAAATGCTGAGAGACAAATTGTTACAGCTGACAACGCTAATGGAGCTCGAACTCGATTTCAGCGAAGAAGACGTAGCCTTTGCCGACCGCCGCGAGCTAATAGCGCTATGCGTCGAGATAGAGACTATAATAGCAAACCTTACTAATTCGTTCAGCATAGGAAACGCAGTGAAAAACGGTGTCCCCGTAGCAATAGTAGGCGAAGCCAACACCGGGAAAAGTACACTCCTGAATGCATTGTTGAACGAGGATAGAGCAATAGTCAGCGATATTTGCGGAACAACGCGCGACACCATCGAAGGCACAATGAATGTAGGTGGAGTGTCATTCCGTTTCATAGACACCGCCGGACTTCGTCGGACAAATGACGTTGTCGAGCAAATGGGCATAGAAAGAACCCTGAACCAACTGTCGGCATCCAGCATAGCATTATGGGTGATAGACCCCATGATGAACCTCGATACAATGGAAACAGCAGCCAAAGAACTCCTGCCATTGTGCAAAGGGAAAACCCTTGCGTTGCTCATAAACAAATGCGATGTCGTCGATGCAATATCGCTGACAAGAGCAATGGAGTGGGGCACTCGGATGGTTCAAAAACATGGCAACGGCATAGAGTGGAACAGCCAAAACGTATGGGCCATATCTGCAAAATTAGGAATAAATATGGATAGGCTCGAAGAATTCCTCGTTACAGCAGCTGCAATCCCCGAAGTATCGGCCGAGTCGGTAGTCGTGACCAATATACGCCACTTCGAAGCACTGAAAAAAGCATTGTCCGATATACAACGCGTACATCAGGGACTGCAAGACCAGCTAAGCGGCGACCTTGTATGCGAGGACCTGCGTCAATGCATACACCATCTATCCGAAATAGCAGGCGATGTCACCACCGACGATGTCCTTGGAAATATATTTAAGAATTTTTGCATCGGGAAATAAGTAGTTGATTACCAAATGGTTAAATCAATCATAAATGATTAATATAGCACTCTTTACGGGTGCTATTTTTGTTTGTGCAAGCATCGTTGTTAATCGTTGCTAAGCCTTTTTACGCCTGTTTTTGTACCTCCTGTGTACCTCGCCGCTTGAAATGCGATTTTGCGTT
>JAFQBG010000005.1 GCA_017416705.1 Bacteroidaceae bacterium | reverse complement strand
CGACCCCACGTTCCATGCCTTCACAGGCAGCGACGGCAAGGGCTTTGTCATAGTAGCAGGCCAAGAGACAGGCACCCAAATCATCGGTTACTCCATGGACGGCACACTGCCCACCGATGGCAACCTGCCCGAGGGCTTGACTGACTACCTCACCGATATCGACAACCAAGTGCGTGCGGTGCGAGCAAGTGGCAGCACATACACCATGACACGCGCGGCAGCCACACAGGCGCAGTATGGCACACCCGTTGTGGAACTGAACACCTACCCCTTATCGCAAGACGCTCCCTACAACAGCGTATGTAGCGAAATGCTTGGCCGCACCGTTGTGACAGGCTGCGTGCCCACCGCATTTGCAATGGTGATGCTACACCACAAATGGCCCAACACCATCACAAAACGCATAGGATATTCCACCGACGGAGCAACCATACAATATATAAATGTAGCCGATGTTGCCTACGACTGGGCAAATATGTTCGACAGCAACGGAACACTCACCACCGAGGGTAATAACCAAGTTGCCAACATGATGTTTCACTTGGGTGCTGCATACGGCGTCACATGGGGCTCATACTCAACCGACGGACAACCCAACGCCTACACAATGAGCAACTATTTCGGTTATAACTATACAAAATATAATACCGAAGGTAGTTCCGGTATGAGTAATCGCAAAGATGCCGGCGAGGAAAATTGGGTTACATATATAAAAGAGAGCCTCGACGCAGGCTATCCCATTCCCTACCAAGCAACCAACAGTGGCACAGGAAGCGATGCCAAACACATATTCATACTCGATGGCTACACCGACAACAACTACTACCATTTCAATTGGGGTTGGGGTGGTTCGTGCAACGGCTATTACACACTTAGCAATATGGCACCCACAGCGAGCGACGAATATGCCGGCGGCGGTATAGCCGATCACAATGCCGTATTCATGCTACGCCCCAACCGCGGCGATGTGGCAGTGACAGCAACCGCCAGCCCCGCCACAGGCGGTACAGCCACAGTGAACGGCTCAGCCTCGGCCACCATAGCCGACGGCACACAAATAACCCTTGTAGCCATCCCGAACAGCGGTTACACATTCCTCAACTGGACACTCAACGGCAACGTGGTGAGCACATCGGCCACATACACCCCCTACCTGAACGGCGCATCGGACTATGTAGCCAATTTCGCCCCCGAAGAACAACAATACACCGTTACAGTATCAAGCAGCGAAGGCGGCAGCGTATCGATAGAAGGAACCGAAGAATTCACAATGACTATCGCCAAAGGCACCGAGGTGACAGTGCGTGCCACACCCAACGACGCCGAGTTGTACATATTTGCAGGATGGTACGACGGTGACACACAGGTAAGCACCGAGGCCATATATACATTTACAGTTACAACCGACATCACCCTGACAGCCAAATTCGTTGTCGCATCGGGTGGCACAACCACACCGACCGAATATACCATATCGCCCTTGACCGGTACATTTACCAATGCAAGCGGCAACAGCGTCACAAACGGTTGGGCATCAACATATACATTCTCAGTATCAGACGAAATGCCTGCACAAGTAACCCTTACTTCGACACAAAACGGAACGGCAACCAACCTGCTACATGCCAATTCGTTCGATTTTGTATCGACAGAAAGTTCGGAGTGGATATTAAGCGTACCCGAACCATATAAAATAGTGTCATACAGTTTCAGTGTAACTAACAGCGACGTATTCTATGGCATTTATCCCACAATTTCGGCCGAAACACAATCTATAACACTCGACAGAAACAACAGCAGCGCCATATTCGAGGTGAACGACATAAACAAAAGCACCACATCGTTTACAATAAAAAACGGCGACGAATACAACCAATTACAGATTTCTAATTTCGTTGTACAGATTGCGTCAACCACCACCGGTATTGAAAACATCGCAATAGAGAATGAGGACAATACAACGGTGTACGACCTTAGCGGTCGTCGAGTGCAAAACCCATCGCGAGGCATATACATCGTAAACGGTAAAAAAGTGTATATTAAGTAAATAGCTGTTTCAGTCCCTAAGAATTATTTTTCTTATACAAACTAAAATTATCGCGTTTGCATAGCAAAATATCATCAATAAAAAGCCGCCCTGTGCAGGGCAGCTTTTTATTGATTTACCAATATGCCATAATACCATTAATCGGTCACAGGGCGAACAGTGAGCCCATCGTAGCGAGCATAATAGTACATCCCATGGTAGCTATTGTCGTAGTACAGATAGTACGAATTAAGGGAGCAATATATGGTACTCGACCAATAATACCCATTTTTTCCTTCATAATATATGGACATGCCATAGCGATACCCCGCAGCAGGCAAGAATATGCTATTGCCATTGGGGCCTGTTATTCTATATCCGTTAACACCATTAAGCGTAGTCCATTCCCACGAACATTCGCTACACAGTTCCTCCTGCTCGGTTTTTGTCGGTAAACGCCATTTGCCACCCCATTCGTGTCTTGCCACATCGTACGATGCAGCCATACATATCCCATATTCATAATGCTAATATATATAATAAGCCCCACATGTGGTGTGGGGCTTATTATATAATAGTTTATTTATATTCATCCCAACTTTTCACCGGCATATCGTTTACGTCTATTTTGCAGAATGCGTTTATAAATGCACTTGCCAAACGGGCGTTTGTTATGAGCGGTATGTTGTGGTCTATTGCTGCACGACGTATGCGATAGCCGTTTGTGAGTTCTCGTTTCGTATGGTTCTTTGGAATATTTATTATTATATCGAAACGGTGGTCGGCAATCATTTGCATTACGTTGTTCTCGGCATTGGGGTCTTCGTCGGGCCACATTACGGGTGTAGCCTTTATTCCATGCTCATTTAGGAATTTTGCAGTGCCCGAGGTTGCAAAAATATTGTAGCCTTTTTGTGCAAGCACCGCTGTGGAGTCGAGCAAATCGACTTTCGACTTGGCTGCTCCCGACGACACCATGACGTTTTTCTTGGGTATGTTATACCCTACTGCTATCATAGCGTTCAGCAATGCCTCCTCGAAGTCGTCGCCAATGCAGCCTACCTCGCCTGTCGATGACATATCCACGCCCAACACAGGGTCGGCCTGATGCAAACGGCTGAACGAGAATTGCGATGCTTTCACACCAATCCAATCTATGTCGAATGCCGATTTATCGGGTTGGCTGTATGGTGCGCCAAGCATTATGCGTGTGGCTGTTTCGATGAAATTGCGTTTGAGCACTTTTGACACAAATGGGAACGAACGCGATGCACGCAGGTTGCACTCTATGACTTTTACTTCGTTGTTCTTGGCAAGGAACTGTATATTGAAGGGACCCGATATGTTCAGTTCTTTTGCTATGCGACGGCTTATTTTCTTTATGCGACGTGCTGTCTCGAAGTATATTTTCTGTGCAGGGAACACAAGTGTGGCATCGCCCGAGTGTACACCGGCAAATTCCACATGCTCCGATATGGCATATTCCACTACCTCGCCATTCTGTGCCACTGCATCGAATTCTATCTCTTTTGTCTCCATCATGAATTGCGACACCACAACAGGATACTCTTTCGACACTTCGGCTGCCATAGCCAAGAATTCTTTCAGTTCGTCCTCATTGTAGCATACGTTCATGGCTGCTCCCGACAACACATAGGAGGGACGCACAAGCACCGGATAGCCCACCTTGTCAACAAAGGCTTCCATATCTTCGAGGCTTGTAAGTTCTTTCCATGCCGGTTGGTCTATGCCCAGCTGGTCGAGCATTGCCGAGAATTTATGACGGTTTTCGGCACGGTCTATCGACAACGGCGATGTTCCAAGGATGGGCACCGACTGACGGTGTAGTTTCATGGCAAGGTTGTTGGGTATCTGTCCTCCCACCGATACTATCACTCCGCCGGGTTGCTCCAAGTCGATGACGTCTAATACTCGTTCGAACGATAACTCGTCGAAATAGAGACGGTCGCACATGTCGTAGTCGGTAGATACGGTCTCGGGGTTGTAGTTTATCATTATAGATTTGTAGCCCAGCTTGCGTGCTGTTTGCACTGCGTTCACCGAACACCAGTCGAATTCCACCGACGAACCTATGCGGTAGGCACCCGAGCCAAGTACAACAACCGACTTGTCGGTCTTGTAGTAGTTTACATCGTAGCCCGTAACACCGTATGTCATGTATAGGTAGTTTGTCAGTTCGGGATGCTCCGATGCCACTGTGTTTATGCGTTTCACAGCGGGCAGTATGCCCATCTGCTTACGACGACTGCGAACTTCGAGCAGCGGTTTCTCCATGCCACCCTCCTCTTTCAGTACAAAGCGTGCTATTTGGAAGTCCGAGAAACCAAGTACTTTTGCTTGGCGCAATACATCCTCGGGAAGTTCTTCGAGGCTGTTGTAACCCTCTAAAACTTTTTTGTAATCGACAATGTTTTTCAGTTTTTCCAAGAACCAAGGGTCTATTTTGGTTAGCTCGCTTATTCTGTCTATGCTATACCCCTCTTCGAGTGCCGATGCGATGGAGAAAATACGAAGGTCGGTGGGGTTGGCAAGCTCCTCGTCAAGGTTCTCGAAGTGTACATGTTGGTTGCCGACAAAGCCGTGCATGCCTTGTCCTATCATGCGAAGGCCTTTTTGTATTACCTCCTCGAACGAGCGACCTATGGACATTATCTCACCAACAGATTTCATGCTCGAACCTATCTGACGCGACACGCCTGCAAATTTTGTCAAGTCCCAACGGGGTATTTTACAGATAAGATAGTCCAGTTCGGGTGCTTTGTAGGCACTGTTGGGGGTACCCATCTCGCCTATTTGGTCGAGCGTGTAGCCGAGGGCTATTTTTGCTGCCACAAAGGCCAAGGGATAGCCTGTTGCTTTCGATGCAAGTGCCGAGGAACGGCTCAGACGGGCATTAACCTCGATTACACGATAGTCGTTTGTTTCGGCATTGAAAGCATATTGTATGTTACATTCGCCCAGAATACCAAGATGACGAATACATTTTACCGAAATCTCCTGCATGAATTTCACCTGCTCATCGGTGAGCGAACAGGTGGGTGCAACCACAATAGACTCGCCTGTATGTATGCCCAGAGGGTCGAAGTTCTCCATGCTTGCAACGGTGAAACAGTGGTCGTTGGCATCGCGTATCACTTCGAATTCTATCTCTTTCCAGCCTTTCAAGGACTCTTCTACCAAAATCTGATTCGAGAATGTAAATGCGCTCTCGGCAAGTTCTTTAAAACTATCCTCGTCGCGACAGATGCCACTGCCAAGACCACCAAGGGCATAAGCCGAACGCACCATCACAGGGAAACCAATAGAGTGAGCAGCCTTCAAGGCATCCTCCATTGTCTCGACCGCCTGACTGATGGGCGTTTTCATGGGAATTTCGTCGAGTTTTTTCACAAAGAGGTCGCGGTCCTCGGTGTACATGATGGCTTCTACCGATGTTCCAAGCACTCGGACTCCATATTTTTCCAATATGCCGCTTTGATACAATTCTGTTCCGCAATTAAGCGCAGTTTGTCCGCCAAACGCCAACAGAATGCCATCGGGGCGTTCTTTCTTTATTACTTCCTCGACGTAGTGAGTGTTGACAGGCAGAAAATATACCTTGTCGGCAATTCCTTCCGATGTCTGTATAGTGGCAACGTTAGGATTTATAAGCACCGATTGTATTCCCTCCTCGCGCAATGCCTTCAACGCTTGCGAACCCGAGTAATCGAATTCACCGGCCTGACCTATGCGTAATGCTCCTGAACCTAATAACAGAACTTTTTTCAATTTCTCTTTCATGGTGTTTGAAAATATTTTGGTAGTAAACTTTTTCTATTTGTCACACAATTTAATTCCAAGAACAAAAACCGCGGTTTCACAACCATAAACAGCCCTTCTTGTGTATCTTTACAAAGATACTAAAAATATTAATAAGCATTTAAAATTCTATAAAAAACTTATATTATAATTAGCAAAAAAAATGCGTTTGTCAAAAACAATGTCCCCATTGACAGTTAGTTATTAATTAACAAAAAACATCGTAGGGGTGAACATTTATCATTTATAAATAGGAGGCTGTTTAAATTGCCAAGTATCATTTTCTTATGCTATCTGCTCATTTAGCTGTTTATCACATTCAGGAGTGCCTGTTCATTTCTTTTTATCCTGCTATGCTCCATTCTAAAAAAAACAGGCAGCATTATTCTTGCTCTATGAAAAAACTTGGCTATACCCACCTGAACCGTTTCTAAAAAGACTGTATGAAAAAGATCTTTCATACAGTCTTTTTTTGTTTTATCTGTTTTTGATATATTTTTCGTAGTGCTCGACAAAGGCCCTATTTACCAACATATTTCCACCGGGTGTGGGATAGTTGCCACTGAAATACCAATCGCCCAAATGGTTGGGGCAAGCCTTGTGCAACCCTTCGAGGCTTTGGAACACCAATTCCACCTCGGCATTCAGGTGCGCGGGACGCAATATCTCGGCTATTTTCTTGGATATCTCGTCGGCGGTGAATGGGGCGTATATGGCTTTGGTACAGTTTTTCATTTCGGCAAGGGGCTTTTTGAGTTCCTCGATACATGCCACGTATGTTTCGTTCACTACGTTCATCATGCCGCGTTCTTGCAGCAAATCCAACGCTGCGAAGAATGCCACGAAGTGGTCGAATTTTTCCATATCTATACCGTAGTAGTCGGGATAGCGTATCTGCGGGCTCGACGAAACTACGACTATTTTCTTGGGTTCCAACCTGTCGAGTATGCTCAATATGCTCTCGCGCAGGGTGGTTCCACGTACTATACTGTCGTCTATAACCACAAGGTTATCGACCTTGGGCTTTATTGAGTCGTAGGTGATGTCGTACACGTGACCGGCAAGGTCGTTGCGTTTGTCGCCTGTGGTGATGAATGTACGCATTTTTATATCCTTGTTGGCTACTTTCTCCTGACGTACTTTCTTCGATAAGAGTGCCTGCATCTGCTCGGGGGTGAATTGTTTGCCCGAGGATAGTTCTTTTACTTTCCAATCGTTCAGATAGCCTTCTATTGCCTCGACCATGCCATAGAATGCCATTTCGGCGGTGTTGGGGATGAACGAGAACACTGTATTGTCGAGGTCGTAGTCAACGGCTGCCAATATTTTGTCCATGAGGTTGGCTCCCAACATTTTTCGCTCTTTATATATATCGCCGTCGTTGCCTCGGCTGAAATATATTCGTTCGAACGAACAGGGCAGGAACGACAGCTGGGGCAAAATTCTCTCGGTGCGCAATTCGCCGGCCTTATTCATTATGACAGCCTCGCCGGGTTGCATTTCGATTATCTGCTCGGCTTTAAGGTTCATGGCTGTTTGCAAGGCTGCTCGCTCGCTTGCCATCACGAATATTTCGTCGTCGGCATACCAATAGGCAGTGCGAACACCCCAAGGGTCGCGCATGGCGAACATTTCGCCGCTACCGGTGATGCCGCACAATACATAGCCGCCGTCGAGCAAATGAACCGATGTTTTCAGTACATTGGCTATGTCCATTCTGTCCTCGATGGTGGTGGTGATGTTCATTCCCGACAGGCCTTCGGCTTCGCACTCCTTAAAGACGCGCTCCACTTCGCGGTCGAGTCGGTGTCCCATGAGCTCCAACAATATATATGTGTCGGCATACACGCGCGGATGCTGGCCGTGCGACACCAATTCCTTGAACACGTCATCGACATTTGTTATATGGAAATTACCGCATAGTGCCAAGTTCTTGGCTCGCCAGTTGTTACGACGCAAATAGGGATGAACATACTGCAAACCGGTTTTCCCTGTGGCACAGTAGCGCAGGTGTCCCATGTACAGGTCGCCTGCAAAACCGAAATTCTTATAGGCATAGTCAGGGTCGTTTCTTTTGTCGGACGGATGCGACGACACACCCTTCTCGGCCGAAGCAAAAACCTCGGATATGGCACCCGAGCCCTCGGCGCGTTCACGGAACATATAATCCTCGCCGGGATTAGCTTTCAGTTTTACACAAGCAATACCCGCACCCTGCTGACCGCGGTTATATTGTTTGTTCATCAACAAAAACAATTTGTTCATACCATAGGCCCACGTTCCATATTTTTCGGAATAATAATTCAACGGTTTACGCAAGCGTATCATGGCAACGCCACATTCATGTAGTAACTGTTCCATAGTAAAGAGAATATTTAATTTTTCTTTGTTTTGTTGTATTAAAAAAGGTCGTTCCGCATGGGAACGACCTGTAATTGTTATATATAATAATATGTAGCATTGCTAAGGCTGCATGAATATGAACGCTGGCAAACGAATTGACACATGCCAATCTCAGTTGTCGCTTGTTTTTTACTCATAGAACCACGCATAGCAGCTATTTTATTTAAATTCAATTTATTACTGCAAAAGACGTCTGTAATCGTCGTTTGACGGCTACAAAGATATAGAAATTATTTAGAAACTATTTAAATTTCTAAAAAATATTTTCTTATGGAAACCATATCGTTTGTTTCGCTATTTTTTATATTCAAGAATGATTGTTTCTTCCTTGATTTGTGGTTGATGCGCCCTACAAAAACAGACAGACCCACTATTTTTGCTCTATGAAAAACTTGGCGATATAAATTAAAAGGTTTCTTCGTCCTGCAAATATTTATAAAAAGGTATTTATATATTTTTTATTTCACAAAAATTGCAGATAATCCATTTTATCATTACCTTTGCACGCGTCTGATGGGAGAAACCGCTATGGAACAGGCTTGCTGTTTTGCAAATCCACTGTCATGGTTTCTTTAACAACACACAAAATTGCCGAATTAGCTCAGTTGGTAGAGCAACTCATTCGTAATGAGTAGGTCCGGGGTTCGAGTCCCCGACTCGGCTCTATGGCAAAAACAGGCCGGCATGTCGAATTCTCATTTTTCCTTTAAACAATTTACTATCAAGCAAGAACGATGCGCCATGAAGGTGGGCACCGACGGTTGCTTATTGGGTGCATGGACCGACATTTCGAACTGCCGCAATGTGCTGGATGTAGGGTGTGGCAGCGGCCTCATAGCCATCATGATGGCACAACGTTGCAATGCCCGCATAACAGGCTTGGAGATAGACAGCGAGGCAGCCATGCAAGCCGTCGAGAATGTGGCACAAACTCCATGGAAAGAGCGCATTGAAATAGTTAATTGCAACGCCCTTTCGTTTGTCCCACAGAAGCAATACGACGTGATAGTAAGCAACCCTCCGTTTTTCAGCAACAGCATCAGAAACAAAGAGACAAAGCGTGCCATGGCACGACACGACGACACCCTGCCCTGCGCACAGTTAATGGATTTTGCAAAAAGAACACTCACCGACAACGGACATCTATCGGTTGTCATCCCAAGCGACCAGACAGAGGCTTGGTGCAATGAAGCCATATTCAAAGGATTGTCGGCAAGGCGTATTTCATACGTGCGCACACTGCCCCACAAGCCCATAAAACGCGCATTGATAGAATTTGTAAAAGGCGCATACCCGGTGCCTTGTACCGACGAAATTATCATAGAAAACAGGCCCGGCGAGTACAGCGACGACATAAAAAAGCTGTTGGGCGATTTTTATATGAACCTATGAAACGGCAATAACGAACACCAAAGAATATCAAACGGGTTATTGCTGTTTTCCCCGTTTTTCTTTCTCGTTCTTCCACTGCGACGGGTGCAGATTTTGCAAATTTACCAACGACGACAAATCCTCTATTTTGTTAAAGGAACTGCTCACAAGTTCGGCAACCTGTTTGTATATAGAAACCGGCACGCTCCTGCCATCCCAATTTTGTCGCGCAAGCACATTCAGTCCCGACGGCACAATTTCGATATATAAATCGGTACCCATCTCGGTAGGTTCGCCGTCGTAATGCACAACACCCGGTGAATTCCTTTTTATTTTTATCCATCGGCTTTCAAGGGTTTTCACATGGGAATTGTTGTTTATTCTATTTCCAAATATGTCGCCAAGGACAAGCGGAACATCGAACGACGAGAACGGCTCCAAGATAGTAACGCTGAGCAAGCCGTCGCGCATGGAGGCACGTGGGGCTATGTAAGCATTGTTTCCATACTGCGAAGCATTGCCGCACGCAATGAGAAAGGCTTGGAATTTTTCGGATTGTGTCTCGGTTTCAATTTGAAAAACCTCGGGCTTATATTGCAACCAATCGACTAACATATTGTGCATATAGCCCAGCGGACCGCGGAACTTGCCATTCGCAAAACTATTGCTCACAAGGGCATCGAAACCAACGCCGCATGTGCAAAAAAATGGTTTTCCGTTTATCTTGCCATAGTCCACTGCCGCAACTTGGGAATTGTTTATGTATTCTATTGCCCCAACAAAATTAAGCGGTATGCCCAAATGTCGCGCCAATCCGTTTCCCGAGCCACAAGGAAGTATTCCCAGCGCGGTGTCACTGCCTACGAGCGAACGGGCGACCTCGTTCACGGTGCCGTCGCCGCCAACAGCCACGACAACGTCCACGCCCAAGCGCACAGCCGCCTCGGTGAGTTCGCAAGCATGAGCAATATATTTAGTCTCCTCGATAGAAAAATTGAAACGCGATTTATCAATCCCACGTTCTATCAATTTTGGCACATTGCGCTTATTTTGAACACCCGATTTTGGGTTAATAAGAAATAATATGTCTTTTTTCCTGTTTGGCAATTCTTTATAGTTTTTGGCCTAAATTTTAAAAACCTCTTTTTTTTGCAAAGATACACACAAACGAGCGAGTAATATCAAGCTTGCTTGAATATTTTTCAAAGCGAGTGCAGGCTATTTTCGCCGTTTACGGCAAAGATACACACAAACGAGCGAGAAATATCAAGCTTGCTTGAATATTTTTCAACGCGAGTGCAGACTATTTTCGCGGTTTACCGCAAAGATACACACAAACGAGCGAGAAATATGAAGCTTGCTTCGATATTTTTCAAAGCGAGTGCAGACTATATTCGCAGTTTACTGCAAATATACAAAGAACTTGCGTAAAAATGGCAGAATGAGGGCAAAATATGATAAGTGGTTGGTACTTATACCATTTTTGTGTTATCCCGCCATATTTCTAATTTCGGCAGAAATAGCCGTATATGGTGG
>JAFQBG010000004.1 GCA_017416705.1 Bacteroidaceae bacterium | reverse complement strand
GTTCAGTTTGCCAAGGATGTAATAGATGAACTCATAGATATGTTCCCCTATGGATATATACATTTGGGTGGCGACGAGTGTCCTACATCGAAATGGGAACACAACAAAGAATGTCAGGCCCTGTTGCAAGAAATAGGTTCCGAAAACTATCGCGATTTGCAAATAAATTTTTACAAACAGTTGCAAGAGCACATTGCAGCCAAGCCTGTGGAGAAACAACGCAAACTGATATTCTGGAACGAGGTATTGCATGGCAACACCGCACCGCTTGGGGACGACATAGTGATTATGGCATGGATAGGTGCCGATGGAGCAGCAAAGGATGCCGCATCAAGAGGATTTAACACAATACTATCGCCGCAAATACCATACTACATCAACAGACGTCAGTCCGATTTGCCCACCGAGCCAAAATCGCAGGGCCATGGCAAAGAGACCGTCGAAGCAGTCTATTCGTATGTGCCCATGAATAATGTACCCGAAAATTTACAGAATAAATATATGGGTGTGCAGGCCAATTTCTGGACAGAATGGGTCGAGGAGCCCGATATTGTTCAATATCTGATGTTGCCTCGTCTGGCAGCCGTAGCCGAGGCCGGTTGGACACCTCAGGAATTGCGTAACTACGACGATTTTGTGCGCCGTATGCAAGGCGAAGCCATATATTATAAATTTATGGGCGTAAACTACGGCAAACACATTTTTGTGAAATAAAAAATATAAACAAGACAAACTGTACGTTATGAAAAAATTGCTGAAAATAGTCGGAGCAATCATTGCCGTAATTGTATTGCTGCTTATTGCTTTGCCCTATTTTTTCAAAGATAAAATAGAGACACTGGTAAAGGAGGAGGGCAATAAACTCCTTAATGCACAATTCGACTTTTCGTCGTTGGATATCAGTCTAATACGTAAGTTTCCATTAGCTTCGGTTACATTGGAGGATTTCTATCTGAAAGGGGTGGACAAATTCGACAACGACACCTTGGCTAAGATTGGCAAATTCTCGGTATCGGTGAATATGTTGTCGTTATTCAGTGACGATGGCTTCGATATAAGCGAGATAGAACTGGATGAAACAACGCTCAACGCGATAGTTTTGCCCGACGGTGCTGTCAATTGGGACATAATGAAAGCCGATGACACCCAAAACGACCAAGCAGCCAACGATACGACAGCGCAACAAGAGACAGCCGAAGCGTCGCAGCTGCGCATAAAACTGAAAGAATTTTCTCTCGAAGATTTCAATTTGGTATATGACGACCGACAAGGAAATATATACGCCAAAATATCCGGTATGGATGCAGTCTGCTCGGGCGATTTCGGTAGCGCACGTACCATGGTTACTCTGAAAACCGATGTCGATGCCGTTACGTGTAAAATGGACGGTGTTCCCTATCTGAACAACGCCGAGTTCGAAGCCGACATAGACATCGATGCCGATATTGAAAATAATAAATATACATTAAGCGAAAACAGCATACGTCTGAATGCAATAGTGGCAGCCATAAACGGTTGGGTAGCAATGAAAGACGATGGCATTGATATGGATATCTCGCTGAACAGTAACGAAATAGGTTTCAAGGAGATACTATCGCTTGTTCCGGCCATATACACCAAGGACTTCGAGGGGCTTAGAACCGATGGCAACGCAGTGCTTCGTGCCGATGCCAAAGGAATGTTGAAAGGCGATAGCATAGTGCCCAATTTCAATCTGCTGTTCGATGTCAAGAATGCCATGTTCAAATATCCAAGCCTCCCGGCAGGTGTCGAGAATATAAACATATCGGCAAAAGTAACAAATCCCGGAGGAACGGTCGATGCAACCAAGGTGTCGGTTAATCCATTTAATTTTGTCATGGCAGGCAATCCTTTTGCCCTGACAGCCGAGTTGCAGAACCCCGTCAGCGACATGTATTTCAATGTCACCGCCAACGGAAAATTGGATTTAGGCAAAGTAAAAGATATATATCCGCTCGAAGATATGCAACTGAGCGGTCTTTTGGATGCCAACCTTGGAGTGGAAGGACGTATGTCATATATAGAAAAAGAAAAATATGACAAAGTAAATGCAAACGGTACATTGGCAGTTAACGATATGATTGTCAATATGCAGGATATTCCCAACGTGAATATAAAAAAATCCCTGTTTACATTTACTCCCCGCTATCTGAACCTAAGCAAAACGACAGTGGAAATAGGCAGTAACGATGTAACCATCGACAGCCGTTTCGAAAACTACATGGGTTATATATTCAAAGGCACAACCTTGAAAGGCTCGCTTAATGTAAGCAGCAACCAATTCAACCTGAACGATTTTATGACAGGGACTTCTGCCACAGCGGCCGATAGCTCCGCAGTGCAGAATACCGAAACGGCAACCGTTAATGACACCATAGGCACAGGAATCATAAAAGTTCCCGATAATATCGACTTTACAATGCAGGCGGCATTCGACAATGTTCTGTTCGACAATATGAAATTGCAGAATATAAAAGGCCTGCTTGTGCTGAAAAACAGCAAGGTAGATATGAAAAACCTGTCGTTGAACACCATGGGAGGCAATGTCGTTGTCAATGGCTTTTATAGCACACCCGACGAGAAAGCACCGGAATTCAACGCTTCGTTCAAATTGGAAAATATAGAATTTGCAAAAGCCTATGACGACCTAAATGTAGTTCGGGTTTTAGCACCTGTTTTCAGCAGTCTGACGGGCAGTTTTTCGGGGAATGTAGTCATGAATACCATGCTGGACAATAACATGCAGCCGGTGGTTTCGACAATGAACGGCAGTGGCAAGCTATCCACAAGCGATTTAAGTCTGAGGGAGGTAAAAATCATCCAGCTCGTTGCAGATATTGTTAAAAAGCCATCGCTGAAAGAGGCCAAGGCAAAGGATGTCAATATCGAGTTCGCGATAGAAAACGGCAGAGTATCCACCAAACCCTTCAACATAAAGTTGGACGACTACAATATGCTGCTTTCGGGCTCCACCGGACTGGACGAAACGATAGATTACAAGGGCGAAATAACTATACCGCAGAAACTTGGTAAAATATCAAAATTGGGCACAGTGGATATGCTTATAGGCGGTACCTTCAAATCGCCAAAAGTAAGCATCGACATGGAGTCATTGGCAAAGAAAGCGGCTGCCGGTGCAGCCGAATCCCTGCTCGACAAAGTGCTGGGCGATAAAAAAGAAAACACAAACAGTGACGAGCAAGCAGGGGAGTCGGACAGCAAGACAAAAGGCAGCAAATTGCTGAACAAAGCATTGGACTTTCTGAAAAAATAGCAATCTAAGCTATTATAAAAATCATACCCCATCGCATGTGAAAAAACAGCGATGGGGTTTTTATATATCCCCATGCTACCCCGTACAAATAGCCCTATGCTCTGCCGTTAATAAAATATATCAAACAAATGAGCGAGATATATAAAGCCTGCTTTATTATTTCAAAACGAGTGCATTCCATGTTCGATATTTGTATCAAATATAATAATAATCGGATTTTTATTTGTATCTTCGCGCTTGAAAATGTATTATGCCATAAAAAGGCAAATTAAATTCGTGTTGAATGTACTATTTGAAAGAAAAATAAACAACCGTTAAGACGTAAACAGATAAAAATATATGGAGAAAATAAGAAACTTTTGCATAATAGCTCATATTGACCATGGTAAATCGACACTGGCCGACCGACTCTTGGAAACAACAAAAACCATCCAAGTGACCGAGGGGCAAATGCTGGATAATATGGATTTGGAGCGCGAACGCGGTATAACCATAAAAAGCCATGCAATACAAATGGAGTATATGTACAAAGGCGAAAAATATATTCTAAATCTCATTGACACCCCGGGACACGTGGATTTCTCCTATGAAGTGTCGCGTTCCATTGCGGCTTGCGAGGGAGCCTTGCTTGTGGTCGATGCCACACAAGGCGTTCAGGCGCAAACAATATCGAACCTATACATGGCGATAGATCAGGACTTGGAGATTATCCCGGTGATTAACAAGTGCGATATGATAAACGCCATGCCCGAGGAGGTAAAAGACGAGATTGTTGACCTCATTGGTTGCGATCGCGAAGATATAATAGAGGCCTCGGGAAAAACAGGCATGGGTGTCGAAGAAATTCTGCAAGCAGTAGTAGAGAGAATACCCTCGCCGAAAGGCGACGAAACGGCTCCTTTGCAGGCACTCATATTCGACTCGGTGTTCAATTCGTTCCGCGGTATTATAGCCTATTTCAAAGTGGTAAACGGTGTTATACGCAAAGGCGATAAAGTAAAATTCTTCAACACCGGAAAAGAATACGATGCCGACGAGATAGGTGTACTGAAAATGGAACTGTCGCCGCGCGAGGAACTGCGCACCGGCGATGTGGGATATATCATATCGGGAATAAAAACATCGCGCGAAGTAAAGGTAGGCGATACCATAACCCACATAGCACGTCCATGCTCCGCTGCCATAGCCGGTTTCGAGGAGGTTAAGCCAATGGTCTTTGCCGGAGTATATCCCATTGATGCCGAAGACTACGAGGATTTGCGTTCGTCGTTGGAAAAACTACAATTGAACGATGCCTCCTTGACATTTACTCCCGAATCATCGGCAGCGTTAGGATTTGGATTTCGATGCGGCTTTTTGGGGCTGTTGCACATGGAGATAGTGCAAGAACGCCTCGACCGAGAATTTGACATGAGCGTCATAACCACGGTGCCAAACGTGTCATACATGGTATATGACAAACAAGGAGGAGTTCAGGAGGTACACAACCCCGGAGGAATGCCCGACCAGACACTTATAGACCACATAGAAGAGCCCTATATACAAGCCAGCATAATCACCCGTGCCGAATACATAGGCCCCATAATGACACTATGCTTGGGCAAACGTGGCGAATTGCAAAAACAAGAATTCATTACAGGCAACAGGGTCGATATAAGTTTCTTGTTACCCCTTGGCGAGATAGTGATAGACTTTTACGATAAACTCAAAAGCATATCAAAAGGCTATGCCTCGTTCGATTACCATTCGGCCGGTTTCAGAACATCGAAACTGATAAAATTGGATATTCTGCTAAATGGCGAGCCGGTGGATGCTTTATCCACATTGACACACGTCGATAATGCCTATGGGCTTGGCCGTCAAATGTGCGAGAAACTACGCGACCTGATACCAAGACAACAGTTCGATGTTGCATTGCAAGCGGCAATAGGCACCAAGATAATAGCACGCGAGACAATTAAACAGGTGCGCAAGGATGTAACAGCCAAGTGCTACGGAGGTGACGTATCGCGTAAACGCAAACTGTTGGAGAAACAAAAGAAGGGCAAGAAACGCATGAAACAGATAGGAAACGTCGAAGTTCCTCAGAAAGCATTCTTGGCAGTATTGAAATTGGATTAACAGACGAGATTATGGGAATTTTTAGTTTTTTTTCAAAAGATAAGAAAGAGGTCCTCGACAAAGGATTGTCGAAAACCAAAGAGAGCGTGTTTGGAAAAATAGCACGTGCGATAGTTGGCAAAACCGAGATAGACGACGATGTATTGGATAACTTGGAGGAGGTATTGGTGACATCGGACGTGGGCGTAGATACAACGCTAAGAATAATAGAACGTGTACAAGCACGTGCCGCTCGCGACAAATTTATGAACACAAGCGAACTCAATATTCTGCTGAAAGAGGAGATAGCCGCTTTGCTCACCGAAAACAACACCGACGATGGTGCCACATTCGACATACCTACCACCCCGGGGCAGCCATACGTCATAATGGTTGTGGGCGTCAACGGAGTGGGCAAGACAACTACAATAGGCAAGCTCGCCTATCAATTTAAGAAAGCCGGAAAACGAGTCTATCTGGGTGCCGCCGATACATTCCGTGCAGCAGCAGTCGAGCAGCTTGTGGAGTGGGGCCACAGAGTCGATGTACCCGTAATAAAACAAAATATGGGCTCCGACCCCGCGTCGGTTGCATACGACACGCTGTCGTCGGCAGTTGCCAACAATGCCGATGTCGTAATAATAGACACAGCCGGACGTCTGCACAACAAAATAGGCCTTATGAACGAGCTGACCAAAATAAAAAACGTGATGAAAAAGATTTTGCCCGATGCACCAAACGAAGTCCTATTGGTGCTCGACGGCTCGACAGGGCAAAATGCTTTTGAACAAGCGAAACAGTTTACCAAAGCCACCGAAGTAACCTCGCTTGCCATTACAAAGCTCGATGGAACAGCCAAGGGCGGCGTAGTCATAGGCATAAGCGACCAATTTAAAATACCCGTCAAGTACATAGGGCTTGGCGAGGGAATGGAGCATTTGCAAGTGTTTAATCGTGCGGAATTTGTCGATTCGCTATTCGGATAAAAATGAAACGCAACAGAGTAGATATAATAACAATGGGATGCTCCAAGAATTTGGTCGATTCGGAGCGTTTGATGCGTCAATTGCAAGAATGTGGCTACGACGTCACCCACGACACAGAATATCCGCAAGGCGAGATTGCAGTCATTAACACATGTGGTTTCATAGGCGATGCAAAGGAAGAATCCATCAACATGATTTTGGAATTTTGCCGGCGCAAAGAGCAAGGCGATTTAAAAAAACTATATGTGATGGGTTGCCTCTCGCAACGCTATTTGCAGGAACTGCGTCAGGAAATATCACAGGTCGATAAATTCTATGGGAAATTCAATTGGAACGAACTGTTGACCGACCTGAAAAAAGAATATAACGCCACGATAGCCAACGAAAGGGTGATAACAACCCCATCGCATTACGCCTATCTGAAAATATCAGAAGGGTGCAACAGACGTTGCGCCTATTGTGCTATTCCCATAATAACAGGAGCACACGTGTCGCGTCCCATAGAAGAAATACTCGACGAAGTAAGGTATCTTGTGTCGAAAGGAGTCAAAGAATTCCAAATCATAGCACAAGAACTCACATATTACGGTATAGACATATATAAAAAACAAGCAATAGCCGAGCTGGTCGAAAAAATATCGGACATAGAAGGCGTGGAGTGGATACGTCTGCACTATGCCTATCCCACGAATTTCCCTTACGACCTGTTACGCGTCATGCGCGAGAGAAACAACGTATGCAAATATCTCGACATAGCATTGCAACACGTAAGCACCAAAATTCTGAAAAAAATGCTTCGTCCGGTGACAAAAGAACAGACATACGAACTTGTGGAAAGAATGCGCAAGGAGGTCCCGGGAATTTGTTTGCGCACAACCATGATGGTCGGCTTCCCCGGCGAGACAGAAAAAGACTTCGAAGAATTGTTGGAGTTTGTTAAATGGGCAAAATTTGAACGGCTGGGCGCATTTGCATATAGCGAAGAGGATGGCACCTATGCCGCTGAAAACTACAAAGACAACGTCTCCAAGAAAAAGAAACAGGAGCGTCTCGACATACTCATGGAGGTACAGCAACGTATATCAAACAAACTCAACAGCGAAAAGATAGGACAGATATATAAAACAATAATAGACAGAACCGAAAGCGACTACTACATAGGACGAACAGAGTACGACTCCCCCGATGTAGATACCGAGATACTTATTCCTATTAACAAACTCAAATTAAAGATAGGGCATTTCTATGACGTAGAGATAGTCGATGCCACCGAATTTGATTTGATGGGTAAAATTGCCACCCCCAAATAATAGAACAAAGCAATGAACAACAAAGAATTTGTCAATAAACTTGCGCAACGATGCAAGCAAAGCACAACAGAGGTAAATGGCAATGTCGAAGCATTTATAAACATCATTACCGATAGATTGAAAGATAGCGACCAGATAAACATATCGGGGTTCGGCGTTTTCGATGCAAAGCTCCGACGTGAGCGTCTGTCGGTCAATCCAAAGACAGGACAAAGAATGCTCATACCACCCAAGATAGTGCCGGCATTTCGTCCCGGCAGCAAGTTGAAAGATAAATTTAAAACATCGGAGGAGTAAGCAATGGACGCAAAACTCAATATACCCGACATAAGCCTGTTGCTTGCCAAGCAATGTAACATATCGGCGGCAAAAGCCGAAGCCTTTTCAAAACTATTCTTCGACATTATAATAGAAGGACTTGACAAAGACGGCTTGGTCAAGATTAACGGTCTTGGCACATTTAAAATAATTGATGTGGCAAGTCGAGGCAGTGTTAATATAAACACAGGAGAAAAAATAGAAATAAAAGGACATCGTAAAATCACATTCATCCCGGCCGAAACTTTGAAAGACAAAGTGAATGAGGCCTTTGCGATGTTCGAACCGGTAGAAGTCACCGATGACTACACCGACGACGTGTGCGATACAAACGAACCCAACGACAGTGTCGCAGACGAAAATGAAAATGTCGATGAACAAACCGAAACAGCCAAGGTTGCCGACACGCAAGAAACAGCTTTGGCCGACGAACCCGCAACGCAACAACACACCGCCGTTGACGCCGAAACCGATAGCATAGACACAGTGCCTCCTGTGAACGATAGCAACGAGGAAAAGGCAACCGTTATTGCTGCCGACACAAAAGACAAAGCAGACACAGAGGCTAAAACCAATGTAGTTGCCACCCCCATCGATATAACAAAAGAACAGACACCGGTGCGTGACGATAAAAAGAAAAAACATACGGTCATATATTCTGTATCGGCTGTTTTAATAGCGGCGGCATTATTCTTGTTACTATTCCTGCTGCCAAAAGAAAACAACAAAAGAAGCACCGAAAACGTAGCCACAGCAACCACAAAAACGGTTGCAGCAACCACTAAAACGGTAGTCGAAGACACACTGAAAGTCCAAAACGAGACAGTCGATGACACTAAGCCCCAAGAATTTATCCTCATCGACGAACTGAAACAGATACCGCTGTCCCAAATAACCCTCAACGACACCCTCATGTATAAGTCGCAGGGCGATATGGCTACACACACAGTAGGGGTCGATGAAACACTTACCAAAATTGCGTTAAAATACTACAACGATAAAAAATTGTGGCCTTACTTAGTTAAACACAATGACTTAGGCAACCACAATCAATTGGAAATAGGAATGAAAATACGAATTCCCATTCTAATTCCCGTACGATGAATGTAAATTGTAAATTTTATTAAAACAAACAGATGTTAAGTTCATTTTGAGAAATTTAACATTGAATGTTAATATAAAACTTTAATTTTGCAAAGTCAGTAAAACAGAATAAAAAAACAGATAAAAAGAGATATTTATGAGTGCAATTGACATTCGAGAATTGAACGAAATGATTGAAAAGCAGAGTGGTTTTGTCACCAATCTGCAAGCCGGTATGGATCAAGTAATTGTTGGTCAGAAACATTTGGTAGAGTCCTTGCTCATTGGCTTGTTGGCCGATGGTCACGTGTTGCTCGAAGGTGTTCCCGGTTTGGCAAAAACGCTTGCAATAAAAACATTGTCCAACCTGATAGATGCCGATTTCAGTCGCATACAGTTCACCCCCGACCTGTTGCCTGCCGACGTCATCGGTACAATGGTATATAGCCAAAAAGAGGAAGAATTCAAACCCAAACGCGGTCCGGTGTTTGCCAATTTCGTGTTAGCCGATGAGATAAACCGCGCCCCCGCAAAAGTACAGAGCGCATTGTTAGAGGCTATGCAGGAGCGTCAGGTGACTATCGGTAAAGAGACATATCGCCTGCCCGAACCATTTTTGGTGCTTGCAACACAAAACCCCATAGAGCAAGAAGGTACATACCCGTTGCCCGAGGCGCAAGTCGATCGTTTTATGTTGAAAGTCGTTATAGGCTACCCCGAACTATCCGAGGAAAAAAGAATTATCCGTCAGAATATAACAGGCGAGAAAATAACCGTTCGTCCTATTCTGAAACCCGAAGAGATAATAGAGGCACGCAAAGTAGTCCGTCAGGTATATCTTGATGAGAAAATAGAGCAATACATAGCCGATATAGTATTCGCAACCCGTTACCCCGACAAGTACGGAATGAAAGAACTCAAAGAAATGATTTCATTCGGTGGTTCGCCACGTGCCTCAATCAATTTGGCATTGGCAGCACGCGCATACGCCTTTATTAAGCGTCGTGGCTATGTAATTCCCGAGGATGTCCGAGCAGTGGCACACGACGTATTGCGTCATCGTGTCGGTTTGAGCTACGAAGCAGAAGCAAGCAATATGACTTCCGACGAAATCGTAAGTCTGATACTAAACAAAGTGGAGGTACCTTAATCCTCGTGTATGGAGACAGCAGAACTTATTAAGAAAGTACGCAAGATAGAGATAAAGACACGTAGCCTGTCGCATAATATATTTGCAGGGCAGTATCATTCTGCCTTCAAAGGACGCGGTATGTCATTTAGCGAAGTGCGTGAGTATCAATATGGCGATGATGTCAGGGATATCGACTGGAATGTAACGGCCCGTTTCAACAAACCCTTCGTAAAAGTTTTCGAGGAAGAGCGCGAACTGACCGTAATGCTCCTCATCGACGTCTCGCACAGCCTTGATTTTGGTACAATAAAACAGACAAAGCGCGACATGCTCACCGAAATTGCAGCCACATTGGCATTCGCCGCAATCCAAAACAACGATAAGATAGGTGTCATATTCTTCTCGGATGTAGTGGAAAAATTTATACCACCGCAGAAAGGACGTAAGCATATACTATATATAATAAGAGAACTGTTGAACTTTGAACCAAAAAGCAGTAAGACCGACATAAAAGTGCCGCTTGAATATTTAACCAATGCTTTAAAGAAACGATGCACAGCGTTTGTTATCAGCGACTTTATTGCCAAAAACAATTTTAAAAATGCTCTTACAATAGCCAACCGAAAACACGATATGGTGGCTATACAAGTGTATGACCGACGTTTGGTGGAACTGCCAAAAATAGGATTGCTCAAAGTGCGTGATGCCGAGACCGGAGGCGAGATGTACATAGATACATCCTCGGACAAAGTTCAGAAAGCGCAACGCGAGTGGTGGAACGCGCAATCGCAAGCCTTGAAAGAGATTTTCAATAAAAGCAAGGTCGATTCCGTTTCGGTACGTACCGACCAAGATTATGTAAAAGCCCTTATGGCTTTGTTTTCGCAACGTGCATAACAAATGTGCCGAGTGAAGAGTATTGTGATATATGCTAAAACAATAATGAGACGTACAATATTATATATTTGTTTATTTGCAATTTCATTGTTTGCACATCGGGCAAATGCACAGAGTGTTGTCGTGAATGCCGAAATAGACTCAGTGCAGCGTCTTATAGGGCAACAGGCCAGAATTAAATTAAAGGTAAGTTGCGACGCCGGAAAACGTGTCGTAATGCCTGCGTACAGCGATGAATTGCTCGAAGGTATCGAAATTTTGGAAATGAATTCCGATACCCAATACCTGAACGACGGAAAAAGAGAAACCTTGACACACGAGTATGTCGTTACCTCCTTCGATACGGCACTATATGTTATACCACCGTTCGAAGTCCTTGTAGAGGGCGAGCCATACTATTCTCAGGAATTGGCAATGGCGGTGTACACATTCCCTGTGGACACAACAAACATCGACCAATTTTTTGGTCCCAAAGATAATTGGCAGATAAAACTGACATGGAGCGATGTTCGCAGCAGTGTCATATATTTTGTATTATTATTGCTATTGGGGCTGCTGTTGGCATGGGTTATAGTGCGCTATGTAAACAATAAGCCCATAATAAGAATTGTCAAGATAAAGCCAAAACTGCCGGCCCATGTGGTTGCGCTAAATCAAATAAATAAAATCAAGGAGGATAACAGCTGGCGCACATCGGGCAGTAGCAAGGACTATTACACCGCACTGACCGATGCGTTGCGTGTCTATTTCGGAGAGCGTTTTGGTTTCAATGCCACCGAAATGACAACCTCGGAAATAGTCGAAAATCTACTTAAAATAAAAGACAAAGAGAGTATAGCCGAACTTCATGAGATATTGCTCACAGCCGACCTTGTGAAATTTGCAAAGTTCAACCCGCCAATGAACGAGAACGATCGTAACCTTGTGAACGCAATAGAGTTCATAAACGAAACAAAAATAGACGGATTGGACGAAAATCCTCAGCCTACCGAGAAAAAAGTCGTAAACAAACGTACCGAAAGAGAAAAACTCATATTGCTCCTATCCATAATATTGTTATCGGTGGTGGCAGTAGGGTTGCTTGTTATGTTTATTTTAGATTTGTACTACCTTTTAAGTTGATATTAAAACATGGTATTTGCTAAAATTGGATATCTGCTTTTGTTCATACCGCTCATAGGTTATGTATTGTGGTATATTCTTCGTGGTTGTCGCATGACACCCGCATTAAAAGTCTCCACCACATTGCCCTATGGCAACAATATAAAAAACTATAAGAACTACCTCATACACGTTCCTTTTATATTGCGTGTAATAGTTTTTTCAATGATTATATTTGTGTTGGCACGTCCCCAATCGACAAATCGTTGGCAAAACACCGAGATAGAAGGCATTGATATAATGCTTGCAATGGACGTTTCCACAAGTATGCTTGCAATGGACTTGCAGCCCAATCGTTTGGAGGCAGCCAAACAAGTAGCCGCAGAATTCATAAACGGTAGGCCTAACGACAATATAGGCCTGACAATTTTTGCCGGCGAGAGTTTTACCCAATGTCCGCTGACTGTTGACCATACGGTAATGTTGAACATGCTTAATTCTGTTAAGTGCGATATAGCCGCCGAGGGCATAATAGAGGATGGAACGGCCATAGGCATGGGTATAGCAAACGCAGTCACTCGACTGAAAGAGAGCAATGCCAAGTCGAAAGTAATAATATTGCTTACCGATGGCTCCAACAATCGTGGCGAGATAGCCCCGGAGACAGCAGCCGAAATAGCCAAACAATTTGGTATTCGTGTTTACACAATAGGCGTGGGAACAAATGGCACAGCGCCATATCCCTACGGTGGTCAGGTTATAAAAGTTCCCGTCGAGATAGACGAAAACACGCTTGGTCGCATAGCCGAAATAACCGACGGAGGCTATTACAGAGCCACCAACAATTCAAAACTGAAAGAAGTGTACGAACAAATAGATAAATTGGAGCGTACAAAATTAAATGTCAAGGAGTTTTCTACTCGCGAAGAGGAGTATTTGCCTTTTGCAATAGTGGCATTCGTCGCATTGCTATTGGAAATATTGCTAAATAATACTATTTTAAAGAGAATTCCTTAAAAACAGAAACGGATATGAAATTTGCCAACCCTGAATATTTTTATCTGCTAATAGCTCTTGTTATTTTGCTTGCTGTGTATATATTATCAAACTATCAGCGAGCAAAAAGACTAAAAGAGTATGGCGATATTCAATTAATAAGTAAACTGATGCCCGACGCATCGCATTATCGTCCCGGTATCAAATTCTGGCTATCGTTCATAGCATTGGCATGTATCGTGGTGGTGCTTGCGCGTCCTCAGTTCGGTTCCAAGAAAGAGACAGTCACCCGTCAGGGCATAGAGACAGTCATCGCATTGGACATATCGAACTCAATGATGGCACAGGATATAGCACCAAATCGTTTGGACAAGGCCAAGAATATGATATCCAAGCTGATAGACAAATTCGAAAACGACAAGGTAGGGCTTATAGTATTTGCCGGTGACGCTTTTGTGCAACTACCCATTACAAACGACTTTATATCGGCCAAGATGTTCTTGGAAAGCATATCGCCCACCTTGATATCGCGACAAGGAACCGACATCGGAGCAGCCATAAACTTGGCCATGAAGAGTTTTACCCCTAACGAGGAAGTGGGTAAAGCCATCATAGTCATTACCGACGGAGAAAACCACGAAGGCGGTGCCGAGGAGGCAGCCCGACAAGCCTCGGAGAAAGGTATGGCAGTATATATCATGGGTATAGGAACAATAGAAGGAGCACCCATTCCCATTGGCGACAGCAATGACTTTCGCAAAGACAAAGAGGGTAATGTCGTCATGACAAAACTCAACGAGGAAATGAGCAAAAGCATAGCCGGCGCAGGAAACGGAGCATACATAAGGGTCGATAATACAAACAGCGCCCAACGCCTGTTAGAAAACGAAATAGACAAATTGGCAAAAGCCGATGTCACAACCGAAGTGTACAGCGAATATAACGAACAATTCGAGTTTGTAGCATGGTTGGTATTGATGTTGCTCATAGCAGATATACTGATATTGCCCGGAAAGAGCAAATTGACAAAAAGAATTAAACTGTTTGATAAACGAGACTGATTTATTATGCTGAAAATAAGATATATATTACTTGTAATTTGTGCAATATCTACTATGACATCCGTTGCACAACGTACATACAGAGAGCATATAAGATACGGCAATAAAATGTATGCCGACAGCATATACGATAAAGCCGAAGTGGAGTATCGCAAGGCTATCGAGAAAAACTCAAAAGACGCCGATGCGCATTTTAATTTAGGCAATGCTTTAATATTTCAGAACAAGGCACAAGAGGCTGTAAAAGAGTATGAGCTTGCTGCAATGAATACAAAGGACAAAAAACGCAAGGCCGATATATATCATAACACAGGCGTTGTGATGCATGCCGCCAAGGATTATGCCGGAGCAGTGGCAGCCTATAAAGAGTCGTTGCGTAACAACCCCGATGATAATGAAACACGATATAATCTTGCGTTGGCAATGAATCAACTTAAAAAGCAACAGCAGGAACAACAACAGGAGCAACAGCAGGAACAACAGGAACAGCAACAAGAGCAACAGCAGGAACAGCAACAGGAACAACAGCAAGAGCAACAGCAGGAACAACAACAGGAACAACAGCAAGAACAAGAGCAACAGGAGCAGGAAATGTCAAAAGAAAACGCTCAACAGCTGTTGGAATCGGCTATGCAAGATGAAAAAGAGGTGCAAGAAAAAGTGAAAAAGATGAATCGTATCAAGGGGCGTAAATTAGAAAAAGATTGGTAAAAAAAGAATTATAAAAGCAGTCATATAGTTTTTGGCAGTTATGAAAAGAGCATTATCGACTATAATAATACTATTGTTTGCAATTTCGTTTGTCGCGGCCGACGAAGTATCATTTGTGGTATCGGCGCCCGACGCTGTGGAAATGGGACGAAATTTCAGAGTAAGCTATACAATTAACAGAGCAAATGTGCGAGAGCCCATAATACCCTCGTTCGATGGGTTCGATGTCCTTTCGGGGCCACATCGTTCCACATCGATGAACATGTATATAACAAATGGTAAACGAGAAGAGTCGCACACCGTTACATTCAACTACACATTGATACCAACAAAAGAGGGTGTTTTCAAATTGCCGGTAGCTACAATCGAAGTCGATGGAAAACAATATAAATCGAATGCGATAAGCATAAAAGTCCTGCCTGCCGACAAAACATCGCGCTCCTCGGGTGCGTCGGCAGTAGGTGGCAGCAGACGCTCCTCATCGACAAATATTGCCAAAGACGAACTGTTCATGACAGCCACGCTGAACAAAAAAAACGTCTTCGAGCAAGAAGCCGTATTGCTCACCTACAAAGTCTATTCATTGGTCAATCTAACCAATCTGAATGGAAAACTGCCCGACCTTAAAGGATTTCAAATTCAGGAGGTAGAACTGCCCCAAAGCAAGGAATGGCAACTGGAACACTACAACGGACGCAATTACAGAGTCATAACATGGAGCCAGTTTGTGCTTTTCCCACAGCGTAGTGGCGAAATAGAGATACCATCGGTGACATTTGAAGGCGTAGTGGCAGTGCAAACAGCTGCAAGCATGGATCCGTTCGATTTCTTTATGAACGGTGGTCCGCGATATACCGAAGTGAAAAAGGCATTGCACACTCCAAAACTAACGCTTAACGTAAAAGGGTTGCCAAGCGGCAAGCCCCTTGGCTTTTCGGGCGGAGTAGGAGAATTTAACATAACAAGCAGCCTGAACAAGACCGAAGTGGAAGCAAACGAAGCGGTTACATTGCGCATGGTTATATCGGGTACAGGTAATATGAAACTGATAAAAACCCCCGAGGTCAATTTCCCCGAGGATTTTGAAATATACGACCCCAAAATAGATAATAACATAAAACTAACCTCAAACGGTTTCAAAGGAAACAGGGTTATAGAATATCTGGCTGTGCCGCGTCATGGTGGCGTGTACGAAATACCGTCGGTCAGTTTTTCATACTTCGACATAGCGACGCAGCAATATAAAACCATTCAAACAGAGGCATATACGTTGAACGTTGCCAAAGGAAAAGAGGGTAGCAACCAAACAGTGGCATCGTTTGTCAGCAAAGAGGAACTGAAACTGCTGGGACAGGATATACGATACATTAAAAACGGTAATGTGACATACGACAGAAAAGGCGAATATCTGTTTGGTTCGTGGAAATATTGGTTGTGGTACATTGTGCCGTTGCTCTGTTTCGTTGCATATATATTATTGCACTTCAAACAGGTTGCCGAGAATGCCAATATTGCAAAAATGCGCACCAAGAAAGCAAACAAAGTGGCAGTGAAACGTTTGAAGGTGGCCAATAAACTCCTGAAAGAGAACAGAAAAAATGAATTCTACGACGAGATACTAAAAACACTGTGGGGCTATCTTGGCGACAAGCTCAATATACCGGTGTCGCGTCTGACAAAGGATAACGTTGCGGTGGAACTGAAAGAAAAAGGCGTCGATGACGAACTTGTGGCAGAATTAGAGAACGTGCTTAACGAGAGTGAATTTGCTCGTTATGCTCCCGGCGATGCAAATGCCGCGATGGATAATATCTACAAAAAGGCAATGACTATAATAAGCAAAATGGAAAATTCTATTAAACGATAACCATATTACAGCAATGAGAATAACGATATATATACTTTTTATGTTTGTGCACTTGTTTGCAGTGGCACAAGACACCATAGTTGCTCCAAGCATCGGCAATGGCAGTGACGCATTGACTATACAATCAATAAAACTAAACGCCGACAGTGCATACGCAAAAGGCAATTATCCGTTGGCCATATCGTTGTACGAGGCTATATTGGCAGGTGGCGACGAAGCGGCGGCCATATACTATAACTTAGGTAATTCGTATTACAAAAACAACGAAATAGCCAAAGCTATATTAAACTACGAACGCGCCCTGTTGCTCAATTCCGGTGACACCGACACACGCTTCAATTTGGAACTTGCACAAAGCAAGACAATAGACAAAGTGTCCCAAGGCTATGAAATATTCTTTGTGCAATGGTACAAATCCCTTGTCAATACTCTGAATATGTCATCATGGGCCGTTCTTGGCATAGTGACATTTATCTTGTTATTGATAGCGCTCCTGTTCCTATTCTTCAACAGCAACGTCACAGTGCGCAAAACAGCCTTCCCCATAGCCATTATTATGCTCGTCGCGACACTGTTTGCAAATATAGCAGCCTATCATCACTACGATAATCTGACAAACAGAGTCGAGGCTGTCATAATAGCTCCAAGCGTCACCGCAAAAAGCACCCCCGACGAGTCGGGTACCAATTTGTTTGTCATCCACGAGGGGCGTAAAGTAAAAATAACCGACGACAGCATGAAAAACTGGACCGAGATAGAATTGGAAGACGGTACAGTGGGTTGGGTGCCCGCATTGTCATTGGAAACAATATAAAGCAGGGTAATAACGTTAATAATAAAAGATATTCCGAAAAATGTTGATATAATGTTCAATTTTCAGGAAATAATAGACTTCGATAAATACCTGTTGCTCTCATTGAATGGTAGCGACTCGCTATTTTGGGACGGCTGCATGACGGTATATACAACAGTGTCGGTATGGGTGCCTCTCATCATCATGTTGATGTATGTGTTGTTAAAAAACAACAACATGAAAACATTTACTATCTTGGTGGCAATGTTCCTCACAGTCTTTCTCATAACCAACACCCTGACAGGCGTTGTATTTAAACCATTATTAGAACGTTTTCGCCCATCGCTCGACCCCGAACTGATGTATATTGTAGATGTTGTCAACGGCTATCGAGAGACATCGTATAGCTTCATGTCGGGGCATGCGGCAAACTCATTCGGTCTGTTAACGTTTGCACTGTTGTTAATACGTAACCGCACTTTCACAATATCAATTATTATCTGGGGATTGATAAACTGCTATTCAAGAATATACCTCGGGGTACATTATCCCGGCGACATCGTGGCAGGAATAGTCTTAGGTGTTATAGTGGGCGCACTTGTATATAAACTATACAATTACCTGTGTGGCAGAATGCGTAACATAGGCAATAGGGAATGGCTGTCGAGCAACTACACAAAAAGCGGATATATGCTGGCCGATATACACTTGTTGCTTGTTGCTTTGTATGCCACATATGCCGCAATACCGGTTATAGCGTTCTTTGCGCTGTAATATAACGCTCCTTGGTATTGTGCGCGGTTCTATCGCTCTTTACAACGCAAAACAAGTCGCCGCATATAAGAAAATAATTATAGGTTACGTGGGCAAAAAAAGGGCATAAAAAGGCAAGCACGACTCGCGGGTAAAGTAATAACCTTTTCGAAAGAAATTTAAACCGTTTCTAATAAAGTTCTAAGAATTCGTAACTGTTGCCAACCTCGTCAAGGTAACGCATAAATTCATTCTGCGCAATTACAACCGTTGCATGATTATCGTTGGGGTGAAAACTCAGCGATTCTTGCTTTTGCAAATTCTTGTCGATGAACAAATGTACATGGTTCCCGACATCGTTTATAAGCCCAAACGGCGACACCGAGCCGGGTGTAAGCCCCAAATATTTCTCCATGCGCTGCGGCGATGCAAAGGATAATTTTCCTTGATGCAGCCTTTGTTCCAAATCGTGAATATCAAGATTATATTCGCAGTCGAGTATAACAAGATAATGCCTGTTGCCTTTATGATTGCGGAAAAACAGGTTCTTGCAATGCTTGGAACCATCGTCATGCCATTGTGTACGTGCAATCTCAATCGTTGGAGCCTCGTCGTGGGTGTACCATGTGTGTGCAATCCCTCTTTCTTGCAAGTAGGCAAGTACTTTCTCTATTTTTTCGTTATTCATATGTGCAACCTGTCTATTTGATGTGCAAATATATATATAGAAGCGTAGTATCTGTTCACCGTAAACTACAATTATAGCGGTTTACAAGCAAATTACATTTGGGCTTGGGGTTGGATGAGCAGGTAAAGAACTTGCAGCTGTACCCATAAAATGAATTCCTTTGTTGGCAATTATTCTTCGCTTTCGGGGGTGTGTAGTATGAGTGTCGTTGCGCCCAAAGTTATGATGGCGCCATCCTCTATGCGCAGACGTTCTTTGTTCCCCAATATGCGGTTCATTACAAATGTGCCTGTTATGCTTTGGTTGTCGCGAACGGTATATATAAGTTCCTGCCCGTTGCGTTTCACGTTTATTATGCAGTGACGTCGGTCCATGCTGGGGTCGCGTGTCTCTATGGGGTGCGAAATAACAGTGCCTTTGTTGTATCGTCCTATCATGTTATCGCCCTCGGCGAGTTGCAGTGTCTGTTTGTAGCAGAATTTGTTTTCTATTACCACTATGTGCCCGAAGTCTTCTTCTTGTACTTCCTCGCCACATTCTCCAATTCTTATTGTAAAACTTTTACGACATTGCTCACATTCGAATACTAATGACTGTCCGATGGGGTAGTCGCTGTCGTCGAATACTATGGGATGGTCGCATTTGGGACAGGTTACTTTTTTCATTTTGTCGTGTGGTTAGTATGTAAGCACCCAAGCGTCGGGGAATGTCGATTGATATTGTGCAAGATTGCTTTGAGCCTCGCCGGCTGTTGCGTAGCTACTTATTGCAATGCGATGACGTTTGCCGCATTGCACTATGGTGTATTCGGCTGTCATTTTTGCGCTTAGCTCCTTTATGGCCAATTGTGCATTGTCGGCATTGGGGCAGCTTGCAACTATTATGTAGTGTGTGGGTTGTGTGGCCGCAATGTTGTTTGTGGTTTCCGCTGTTGCAAGCGGCTCCTCTTTTATTGCTGTCGTTGCACTATTGTGAGCGGCTGTCTGCGAAAAATCAACCGGTTGTATTTCGCATTGAGCATCGTTGGCCACCTGTGCAGGTGCCGATGTTGTCAGTTGCTGCATTAAAGATATTTGTTCCGACGATGCAAAATCGCTTAACGATGCTTTTAGGTTTTTGTTGAACATCTGTTCGCTTACCGGCGTTACAAACAAAAATGTGAGTACGATGGCTGCGGCGGCTGCCACAAACTTGCGAAGGTCTCTTCTTTTTATAACGATGTCTTTCTCTTGTTGTTTGTGCAGTTGCTTTATATTCAACGGCTCTAAACCAAAATTGTAGGCATCGTCTATGCAGTTGTCCTCGGGTGTAAAAGTTATACAGCCGTTTATGTCCATGAAGAATGTTCCCAGCTCGCCAAACCTTGCAGTGCCTTTGCGCGATAGTATATTGCGCAGGGTGTCGATGTCGTGTTTCATTGCATCGGCTGCTTTGTCGTAAGTGAGTTTGCCGGAAGTCATATAATCGGAAACCAACAATGTGTCGTCTATGGTTATTTGGGGGTTGAAGCCCAAAGTGCGATGAGGGGGCATGAATATTTGTTCTTCTGCATTATATTTTGCAGGAACATTATATGCCAAGAATGCACCCACGCCGGGCAGTATGACACAATTGTGTGTTGCAATGAGGTGCAATATGTGATTTTCCAAATTTTTCATTCTGAAACTTATCTGTTTGTGTTATGACGTTATAATAACGTTTGTTTTCGCAATGTATGTGAATACAAGCGAAGATACCGCGAAGATACTAAAAAATAAAATAAATACATCCACTTGTCGTATGTTTTTTTTGAATAAGATATATTGCTCAACGCGCAAATTTATTATTTTGTCCATTCGTCGGTGGGGTATATTGCACGTTGAAATAAATTGTTGTATCTTCGCTTTGTAATAAAAACAACGATGTCACAACAGAAAATAAAAATAGAACTGCTTGCTCCTGCCAAGGATTACGAAACCGGAGTGGCAGCTATTAATCATGGTGCCGATGCAGTGTATATAGGAGCGTTGCAGTTTGGGGCGCGTCAGGCAGCAGGCAATTCCATAGCCGATATAACCCGACTTGTCGAGTATGCCCATCTGTTTGGAGTAAAGGTATATGTGACGCTTAATACCATATTGGAGGATGCCGATATACCGGCTGTGGAGCAGTTGGTGATCGAGCTCCATGCAATCGGTGTCGATGCGTTGATAGTTCAGGATATGGCGTTGCTTCAAATGAATTTACCACCCATACCGTTGCACGCAAGCACCCAAATGGACAATCGCGATGCCGCAAAAGTCCGTTTTCTGGCCAAGGCGGGTATCCCTCGCGTTGTCTTGGCACGCGAACTCTCATTGGAGCAGATAAAAAACATCCATCAGGAGGTACCCGAAACCGAGTTAGAGGTTTTTGTGCATGGAGCATTATGCGTCAGTTATAGCGGACAATGCTATGCGTCGCAATATTGCTTTGGCAGGAGTGCAAATAAAGGCGAATGTGCACAATTTTGCCGACTGCCATTCTCGTTGACCGATGCAAACGGACAGATTATCATAAAGAATAAACATCTGCTGTCGTTGAAGGATATGAACCGTAGCGACCATCTGGAACAACTGCTCGACAGCGGTGTTACTTCGCTCAAAATAGAGGGACGATTAAAAGATATATCATATGTAAAAAATATCACATCCTATTATAGGGCACTGTTGGACAGGGTGATGGAGCGTCGTAGCGAATATACCCGCGCCTCCTATGGCGAGACAACGCCCCAGTTTAAACCCTCGCCCGAAAAAAGTTTTAACCGCGGTTTCACCGATTACATGCTCTGTGGCGACAAGACAGCCATGACATCGTTCGACACCCCAAAGTCGAAAGGAGAATACATGGGGCGTGTCAGGTTCGCAGCCCGTTCGTTCTTCACCATGACAGGGCAAAAAGAGTTTTCGAACGGCGACGGAGCCTGTTTCATAGGAACGGATGGTGTTCTGCATGGGTTCAGAATAAACAAGGTCGAAGGAGGTAGAATATTCCCGGCATCCATGCCTCCCTTGTTTCCCGAGGCCGAAATATACAGAAACTACGACATTGAATTCGAGCGTCAGATGTCGCGTCCCGATATACCCCGATGTATCAGAATAAAAATCCTGTTCAGCGAGTGCGAACAAGGGTTCAAACTGTCGGCAACCACCGAAAACGGAGTCGAGGCAAACGTCGTTGCCGATTTTGCAAAGGATTTGGCAAAAAAACCGCAGCGCGAGAACATAATAACCCAGCTGTCGAAATGGGGAAACACCCCTTTTAAATCCATGGCAGTCGATGTAAATATGTCGGCCGAATGGTTCCTGCCATCGTCGTTATTGGCCGACATGCGTCGTCGTCTATGTAGCGCGTTGTTAGAAAATATCAAACTATCATACAAACGCGATGCGGTTGTAATAAACAAAACCAACCACGACTATGTATCGCATGCGTTGGACTACAAAGGCAACGTCTCGAATATGCTTTCGCATGCTTTCTACAAACAACATGGAGTGCAATCGCTTGAACCCGCCTATGAGCATGATACCCGTTCGGGTGTCCCGGTGATGTTCTGCAAGCATTGTATAAAATACAGCATGGGCTGGTGCAGTAAAAATGGCGAAAAAATTCCATACGCCGAGCCGCTCTTTTTGTTATCGGCCGACGGGCGTCGTTTCCGCCTCTCCTTCGATTGTAAAAAATGCGAAATGTCCGTGATAGCCGAATAAATTATGTGGTAAAATAAGATAAAAAAGCATTGTAGGGTATGGCATCGTCCAATCCTTTTACGAATTTAATTCTATAAAACCATGAAAATAACCGTTCTGCAACAAGATATAGTGTGGAAGAATATCCCAGCCAATCTGCGACACATGGGCGAACTTCTGGAAAAAGCACCAAAGTCGGATATATATCTTTTTCCCGAAATGTGTTCCACCGGTTTCTGCATGCAACCCGAAAATGTAGCCGAACAACCATGTGGGGCCACTGTTACTCGAATGAAGGAGTGGGCTGTCAAGTACGATGCGGCAATAGCCGGCACTGTTATGACGGTTGATAATGGGAAATACTATAATAGAATGTATTTTGTCACCCCCGAAGGCGTGTTAGGGCATTACGACAAGGTGCATCTGTTCGAGTACAGTGGCGAAAATCTTGTTTACACCCCGGGTACGGAACGCGTAATTTGGGAGTGGAAAGGGCTTAGAATACGTCCTGCAATATGCTACGACCTGCGTTTCCCATTGTTCCTGCATAATAATCAGAATTACGATTTACTCTTAATATCGGCAAATTTTCCCGAAAGTCGTATTCTGGCGTGGGACACGTTGGTGCGTGCGCGTGCTATCGAGAACCAGTGCTATGTGGCAGCCTCAAACAGGGTAGGTGTCGATGAATATGGCAATTATGTCGGGCATAGCGTGGTGTTGAGTCCCTATGGCGAGAAATTAGGAGGTTGTCGTTCAAAAAGCCAAGGTAGTGCCACAGGCGAAATAGATTTTGATATGGTGCAGAAGATGCGTAAGGCCTATCCGCTGATGCAGGAGCGTTATACGTGGCTGTAACTTGTTACCCGACAAGGGTTTTGTAGTCGGGTAGCTGCGACAAAAAACGGAATGTGTTGTTCTCGTAATCCATTTTGCAGCAATAGTGCTGCATGCCATTGCTCACAACAAGGTAGTCAACGCGCAGTACAAGGTTGTATCTGTAAATTTGTGTAAATACATTCTTGTCGATTTTTACGTTCGGAGCCTTGTATTCAATTATCATACGTGCATTTAGCCCTTTGTCGTACACCACAGTGTCGCAACGGCGTTTCGTGTTGTTGAGAGTGAGGCTTACTTCGTTGGCCATCAAGGCAATAGGGTAGCCCTTGTGCTCTGTCAGGAAATGTACAAAATGCTGTCGCACCCATTCTTCGGGAGTGAGTGCTACATAGCATCGACGCAGAATGTCGAATATGGTGCGTCTGTCACCGTTTTCTGCTATTTTTGTTTCGTATTGTGGTAGGTTTAACAAAAACATTTCGCTATCTTTGTCCAATGTCACAAAGATAGTAACAAACGAGCGAAAAATATGAAGTTTATTTCAATATTTTTTACAGCGAGTGCAGTATAGTCTTCGATGTTTATATCAAAGATAGCGAAACTAATTTAATATATGGCTAAATATACTTATGAATCTATAATGTCGCAATTGAAAACAGGAGTATATCACCCTGTTTATTATTTAATGGGTGATGAATCCTATTTTACCGACCAAATTGTAGATTACATATCCGACAACGTACTTACCGAGATAGAAAAGGAGTTTAACCTGACTGTCTTTTATGGGCTTGAAACCAATATCGAGACCGTTATTTCCGCTGCACGACGCTATCCTATGATGGCCGAGAAACAGGTGGTGATAGTCAAGGAAGCGCAGATGATGAAAAACATAGATGCTCTGATAAATTATTTGCGCATGCCACAGCCATCCACCATTCTGGTATTTGCTCACAAAAACGGTAGTTTAGATAAAAGAAAAAAGGTTGCCTCGGAGCTTGAATGCAACGGGGTGCTGCTCGAAAGCAAAAAAATGCGTGAGGACCAGTTGCCCCTCTTCATCACCGGGTACCTGCGCAATAAAGGCCTCGATGCCGATAAAAAAGCCATCAGAATGTTGGCCGAATCGGTGGGTGTGGATTTGTGTCGAATGGCCGGCGAGATAGACAAACTTGAAATTGCTTTGGCGGGACAATCCAACGAAATCACCCCCGATATGGTCGAAGAACATATCGGTATAAGCAAGGAATACAATAACTTCGAGCTGCAAAATGCAATTATAAATAAGGATGTATATAAAGCAAATAAGATAATTAACTATTTTGCGCAGAACCCCAAGAAGAACCCGATACAGATGACATTGGCTCTGTTGTTTAGCTTCTTCTCGAATCTGATGATGGCCTATTATGCGCCTGAAAAGAGCGAACGCGGTGTTGGTGAGTTCTTGGGAGTGAGGTGGGGTGTTTCCGATTATTTGAAAGCAATGCAAAATTACAGAGCCATGCACGTATTGGAGATTTTGCATCTGATTCGCATGGCCGATGCACAATCAAAGGGTGCAGAAGGGGTGGTTACCACCGATAGCGAAATTATGCGGGAACTGCTATATAAAATCATGCACTAAAATTCAGTGTTATTGTCGTTGCCAACCGCTGTTTTCTGTTTTTGGAAAATCTTAATATACTTAAAAATGGCTTAATAGGTTGAATTTAAACCTATTAAGCCATTTTTCTCTCTCTCAGAATTGAAAATTTATTTTAACCCGATAATCTGTTCGGTTTTTTTCGATTTTCAGCCGTCCTGACATCGAATAGGGTAGAATTTCACTGTTTTTCCTATCCCTAAATAGGGATTAGGGAAAAATATACAGTATTTACATTTGTAATTGTGGTGAATATGTTATTTTGGGATGCTTTGTTTTCTTTTACGTTTGTATATTTTATTTATGTGCATAATGGGTTTTAATAGCTGTTTGACTCGTTATTTATTATTGTATCTGACGTCTTTTACTTTTCTATATAGGGGTAGTTGTTAATAAAAGCTAATGCTCTGTCATTTGTCAAATACACAATGCTTTGTATGTATGCATTTAGTTTGTGCTAATCGTAATTCGTTGAAAATAAGTGTTATTTATCCTTGTTGTTAAAGTATAATATAGTGTAATGGGGTGGTAGCTTGTATTTTTATGCAAAACAATACTGTTTAGGGTGTTTTTGTTTAGTTTAACTAATATAAGTTATTGAAAATAAATAAATAATCAAATTTGATTAAACTTAATTATAGTTCTATATTTTTGCCATGTGCCGGCAAATTGTATAAAAATTGATGACAGTTTGTTTTCATGTGTATATGTGGGGTGTATATATTTGTCAATGATGCTTGATGTTATGTTTGTAAATCAGTGTGCGGTATTTTGTTTTTGTTTAATCCTTGTTTTGTAAATATATTGTTTATATATTTGTAATTCGAAAATTGTTTGTAACAATGTAAATCGTAAAATGTATAAAATATGAATGAACGGGAACGAATAGAATTTATACTTTCGGTATATGGTTTATCGCCGTCTCAATTTGCCGACAAAACAGGAATACCGCGTGCATCGGTGTCGCATATCCTTAGCGGAAGAAACCGACCGAGTTTGGATGTATTGCAAAAAGTGGCAACGGTTTTTCCAAATGTCGATTTAAATTGGCTCGTTCTGGGTGTGGGAAATCCTCCTGCGCTCCCGGGTAATATGCCTGTTGCAGACGTCGTGTCGTCGCAGGAAGCAAATGAGACACTCTTTTCCAATGAATACGAAACTGTTGTCGAGGAGGAAAAAATGGAAAAAACCGATGCGGTATTGCGCAATGTAAAACCCTCGCGTGTCGAGGCTGTAAAGGCCGCCAAGGCGGTGCAAGCGCGAGCCAATACACCGGAACGCAATGCGAAAAAAAACACCGCACAGCGTACACCTGCCGACACATCTAAATATATTAAGGAGATAAGGGTGTTTTACAGCGACGGCACTTATGAAATTCTGTACCCCGAAAAATAGTATTTTATTGCTTAGTCGGTGAATTTGTGCTATCTTAGCGGCAACAAAATAAAAATAAAAACAAATTTACTATGAAGAAATACCTTGTAGATTTGACGGTAAAAAGCGTTGTCAGGCTTAATGAGACGTGTGTCTTGTTGTCAATGACCGACGATAAACCGTTGCCCGACAGTCGTCCGGGGCAATTTGCCGAATTGCGTGTCGATGCCACGCCTAACGTCATGCTGCGTCGTCCTATATCTATACATAGTTTCGACAAGGATGCAAATATCATAGAATTCCTTGTTCAGGTGGTGGGCGACGGTACGCGTTGGTTGGCATCGTTGAAGGAAGGCGATAAAATTAACGTTCTGTTGCCGCTTGGAAATGGTTTCACGCTGCCCGGCGAAGCCGGTAAACGCATGCTGCTTGTTGGCGGCGGTGTTGGTTCTGCTCCATTGTATGGGTTGGCTCGCGAATTGAAACAGCGCAATGTCGATTTCGCTATTCTGATAGGTGCACGCTCGGCCAAGGATTTGTATCGTCGTTCCGAATTCGAAGCACTCGGACGTGTGGAATATACAACCGAGGATGGCTCCTTGGGACAAAAAGGATACGTTACAAACCACTCGCTGTTAAGCGAAAAATTCGATTATATATACACCTGTGGTCCCAAGCCCATGATGATGGCTGTGGCACGCTACGCGCGTGAAAACTCAATTCCTTGCGAGGCCTCGCTCGAAAATAAAATGGCTTGTGGCTTGGGTGCATGCCTCTGTTGTGTCGAGAACACCACAGAAGGGCATAAATGTGTGTGTACAGATGGTCCGGTATTTTCAATAGATGAACTGAAATGGTAAAAACAGAAGTAAAAATAGGCGGGTTGACTTTGAAAAACCCGGTCATGACAGCGTCGGGAACATTTGGCTATGGTCTTGAATTTGCCGATTTTGTCGATTTGAATAAACTTGGAGGTTTCATTGTGAAAGGCACAACGCTGAATGCTCGTGAAGGAAATCCCTATCCTCGCAGTGCCGAAACCCCTATGGGCATGTTGAACGCCGTTGGTTTGCAAAATAAAGGCGTTGACTATTTTGCTCAGAACATATATCCATTGTTAAAGGACATGGATACAAATGTCTTAGTGAATGTGTCGGGAGCCTGCATCGAAGACTATGTGGCATGTGCCGAAAAAGTTGCCGCGCTGGATAAAATCCCTGCCATAGAGCTTAATATATCGTGTCCTAATGTAAAACAGGGCGGTATGGCATTTGGCGTGCAACCTGCCTCAGCTGCCGAGGTTGTGAGTGCGGTGCGCAAGGTCTATCCCAAAACATTGATAGTCAAACTGTCGCCAAACGTAACGGATATTACGGAGATAGCTCGTGCGGTGGAGGGTGCCGGTGCCGATAGCGTATCGCTAATTAATACGTTGCTTGGTATGGCAATAGATGCCGAGCGCAGACGTCCTTTGCTTTCCACAATCACCGGCGGAATGAGCGGTCCGGCTGTGAAACCAATTGCTTTGCGCATGGTGTGGCAGGTGTCTAAGGCTGTGAAAATTCCTGTTGTGGGAATTGGCGGCATAACCACCGGCAGCGATGCTATCGAATTTTTGCTTGCAGGTGCCAGCGCAATAGAGGTTGGTACTGCCAATTTCATGAACCCTGCCGTAACAGGGGAAATTGTGGACTATATACAAGATTATCTTGTGCGTCATAATATGAGTTCTGTGCATGAACTTATAGGAGCATTGCAGGTGTAAGCCGGGTGGCATGGTTGTATAAAAATGACCTATACTGTTTCAGGTATAGGTCATTTCTTTTTTTTGGGGTTTTACAAATATATTGTCGGTGTGTTTACATTTGTTTTGTAAATATTTTTCTTTGTTACAATGGTAAATCACAGCAAATCGGGACGCAGTCTTTTTGTGCGTTCAATAGATTGCTCCAATTCCCATTGACGTATTTTGGCTTCGTGTCCCGACAGTAGAATTTCGGGTACTTTCCATCCCTTATACTCGGCAGGACGGGTGTAAACGGGTGGAGCAAGCAAATTGTCCTGAAAAGAGTCCGAAAGTGCCGATGTTTCGTCCGAAATTACCCCCGGAATTAGGCGAATGATAGCATCGCATATTACTGCTACTGCCAATTCGCCGCCCGTCAGAACATAGTCGCCTATGCTTATTTCCTTGGTAATCAAGTGTTCGCGTATTCTGTAATCAATTCCTTTGTAATGACCGCACAAAAATATCAAATTTTGGTTCATCGAGAGCGAATTTGCCATAGGTTGGTCAAAAACCTCTCCGTCGGGCGATGTATAAATGACCTCATCGTACTGACGTTGCGCTTTTAATGCCGATATGCAATTGTCAATTGGCTCAATCTTCATAACAAGCCCGGCGCATCCGCCAAACGGATAATCGTCTGTTCTGCGGTGCTTGTCGGTTGTATAATCTCGTAAATTATGTAAACAAATTTCGGTGTATCCATGCTTTTGTGAGCGTCCCAAAATCGAGGTATTAAAAAAACTTTCTAACATCTCGGGGAATGTGGTTATTATGTCAATTCTCATGCTTGTATATTTTTGTAAACAGTATTTTTTATAAAAAAACTTTCATGCCGCGAAGATAAGATTTTTATTTGGTTGTTACAACTCGATGCTTGTTATAATGAGCGATATGAAACCAATGAAATAATAAGCGTTCAGAGGCAATCTCCTCTCTACGGCCGTTTAATTGCGAAATAAAGGGTATTTAATATTATTTAAGGAGTAATAAACCTTAAAAAATTTGTCAGACTTTCTCTTTTTTTGTAATTTTACATTGTTTTAAAGAAGTTTTGTGAATGTGAAAAACACAAGAGGTTTATAAACTACAAAAATTTTAATTAAATGATTGACAATGACAGAATTATAAAGGTCAATGTGGAAGAGGAAATGCGTACTGCATACATCGATTATTCGATGTCTGTTATAGTAGCACGTGCCTTACCCGATGTGCGTGACGGTTTGAAGCCTGTTCAGCGTCGTATTTTATATGGTATGATGGAGCTTGGCAATACATCGGACAAACCATATAAAAAGTCGGCTCGTACAGTGGGTGATGTACTTGGTAAGTATCACCCCCATGGCGATTCATCGGTATATGGTGCTCTTGTGCGTATGGCACAGGATTGGGTTATGCGTTATCCTCTTATAGATGGTCAGGGTAACTTCGGTTCTATCGACGGAGATTCTCCCGCTGCCATGCGTTACACCGAGGCGCGTCTGAAAAAAATAGGCGAGGAGATGGCCGAGGACCTATACAAAGAGACAGTAGATTTCCAACCCAACTACAACGATGAGTTTGTGGAGCCCACTGTGATGCCTACACGCATCCCCAATCTATTGGTCAATGGCTCCTCGGGTATAGCTGTGGGTATGGCAACAAATATCCCCACCCATAATTTGAGCGAAGTCATCGATGCCGGCATTGCATACATTGATAATCCCGACATAGACACAGACGGCCTGATGCAGTATGTAAAAGCCCCCGATTTCCCCACAGGATGCGATATCTTTGGTTTGGGTGGTGTGCGCGATGCCTACGAAACAGGTCGCGGACGTGTTATCATGCGTGCAGTAGCCGAAATAGAAACAGGAGCATTGCACGACAAAATAGTTGTTACTGCAATACCATACAACGTAAATAAAGAGGAGCTGATAAAAGATATAGCTTCGATGGTTAACGAAAAACGAATCGAAGGAATATCAAACATCAACGACGAGTCGGACCAATCGGGTATGCGCATAGTGATAGACGTAAAACGCGATGCAAATGCAAACGTAATACTCAACAAACTATACAAAATGAGTGCGTTGCAAACATCGTTCAGCGTAAACTGTATTGCATTGGTGCATGGACGTCCCCGCTTGTTGTCGCTAAAAGATTGTATAGCCAATTTCATAGAGCATCGTCACGACGTAGTAATCCGTCGCACCCGGTACGACTTGCGTAAGGCACAAGAGCGTGCACATATCATCGAAGGCCTTATAATAGCTTCGGATAATATAGACGAGGTTGTACGTATAATAAAAGCAGCCAAATCGCCGGCCGATGCAAGAGCCGCGCTAATGGAGCGTTTTGCACTGAGCGAGATACAGGCAACCGCTATTGTCGATATGCGTCTGGGACAATTAACAGGCATACAACAAGACAAACTGCATGCCGAGTTCGAGGAACTTCAACGCAAAATAGCATACTACAACGAAATCCTCACCAACGATGAATTGTGTAAATCTGTTATAAAAGACGAACTCATCGAGGTAAAAGAAAAATATGGCGATGCAAGACGCTGTCGCATAGACTATACCGCATCGGAAGATTTCAATCCCGAAGATTTCTATGCCGACGACGAAATGGTGATAACAATTTCGCATTTAGGATATATAAAACGTACTCCGCTCACAGAATATCGCAGTCAGAACAGAGGCGGAGTAGGTTCAAAAGGAAGCGACACCCGCGACTCCGACTTCATAGAGTACATATACACAGCCACAATGCACAATACCATGCTGTTCTTCACCCAGTTGGGTAAATGCTATTGGCTTAAAGTATATGAAATCCCCGAAGGAAACAAAAACTCCAAAGGTCGCGCCATACAGAACATGCTGAATATTGCTCCCGACGATGCCGTTAACGCATTTGTGCGTGTAAAGACATTAGCAGACAAAAACTTCATCGAGAGTCACAATCTTGTATTCTGTACCAAGCAAGGAGTAATCAAGAAAACCAGCTTGGAACAATATTCGCGTCCACGCGCCAATGGAATAATAGCAATAACCATACGCGAAGACGACCGAGTTATATCCGTTGCCCTCACCGATGGAAACAGTGACATAATCTTGGCCAACAGAAATGGTCGTGCCGTACGTTTCAACGAATCGACAGTTCGTGCCATGGGCCGCACCGCCACCGGTGTTAAAGGTATGACACTCGACGAAAACGACGAAATAGTGGGCATGGTAATTATTCCCAAAGACGACGCAGCCGAACACAGCCTGTTAGTCCTTTCGGAGCAAGGCTACGGAAAGCGTTCAAAGAGCGACGATTACCCCACAGTAGGTCGTGGATGCAAGGGCGTTAAGACACTGCAAGTAACAGAAAAGACCGGTTCTTTGGTAGCCATCATGGACGTTAATGACGACAACGACCTGATGATAATAAATAAATCGGGAATAACCATACGTACAGGCGTCGATCAAATACCGGTACAAGGCCGTGCCACACAAGGAGTTCGTGTCATCAACCTTGGAAAGAAAAACGACTGCATAGGCTCGGTGTGCAAGGTAACACGCGAAGAAGAACAAGAACTTCCCGATGCACAAGACGATGCCACAACCAACAATGATATCTCAAACGACGATATTGTAAAAGAATAATTAAAAACAGATGATTGACTAATAATTTAAATTTAAAAACTATGATGAAAAAATTATTGTTATCAGTTACAATGATGCTTGCCGTAGCAGTAGTATTCGGACAAGGACTATCAAAAGAGGAGCTCAAAGCTCAGAAAAAAGCGAAAAAAGCATTAATGGGAGTAATAGCCGACGCCGAAAAAGCCTTGCTTGACAATCCCCAAGCGGCACTCGATGCACTTGCACCGGCATTGGAGGGTGAGCACAAGGCGCTTGTAGCAAATGAACCCCAATTGTGGTATGTATGTGCAATGGCCAAACAAGGCATTATGAACCAAGAACTACTGAAAAGCCAAGAGGGACAACCCATGAACGAGGCCTTGGTTTACAAATATTGCTACGAGATATTCCAAGATTTGGCCATCTGCGACTCCTTGGACAACCTTCCCGATGAGAAAGGTCGCGTTAAGCCTGCATACGCAGAGCAAATCAAAAAAGTACTCTACGAGAACCGCAACCAATTGTTCAATGGCGGTGCATACTTCTACAACCAAGAAGATTTCAAATCGGCATATAACCAATTCGACACCTTCATATCATCGGCAAGCTCGCCCCGTTTGGCCGAGTTTGGTCTTGTAGAAAGCGAGTACAACAATATTGCAGCATACTACGCTACACTCTGTGCCATGCGTTTGGAGGACTACAAACTCGTTCTTGACTATGTCGATTTAGCAGTAAAAGACTCTGCAAATGCCGAGTCGGCCTATCAATTCAAAGCCGAAGCCTATGTTAACTTAGGCGACACTGTTGCATGGATCAATACATTGAAAGAATGTTCGGCAAAATATCCCTCGAACGTATATTTCTATCAATCGCTCATACAGTACTACGATTCAAAAGGCAAGCAAGACGAGCTTATTGCATTTGCCGACGAAATGATAGCATCCGACCCCAAGAACCCGCTATTTGTGTATGTTAAAGGATATTTGGCACAACAAAGCGAAAAAACAGACGAGGCGATAGAGTGGTACAAGAAAACACTCGAAGTAGATCCCAATTACGAAAACGCAATGGGTAACCTTGGTCTTTGCTACATTCAAAAAGCTCAGGCATATAGCAACAGCCAGTCATCAAGCAAAATAACCGACAGAGCACAGTTGAAGAAAGACAAGGAGATACTTCAAGGATTTTTCAGCGAGGCACTTCCTTACTATGAGAAACTTCGCGAGATAGCTCCCGACAAGACAAATCTTTGGTTGAATGGTCTTTATCAGTGTTATTATGGTTTGAACATGGAGGATAAACTGAACGAGATAGAGTCACTGCTTCCCAAAGACGAGGAGTAATATTTTATCCGACAGATACTTCAAATAAAAATTCCTGATTAAAAAAATAGCCCCCAAACTGCTTTGGGGGCTATTTTTTTGGGGGGAATTATTTAATTATCAAACCCTTCCGGGGTATTGTTCAAGTGCCTTGCCCAGCAGGAATACCGCGCGTTTCAGGTCGGCTTTGTCAAGCGCATAGGCTATACGTACTTCGTTTTTGCCATATCCCTCCTCGGAGTAAAAACCCGATGCAGGTGCCATCATAATAGTTTCGCCCTCATACTGAAACTCCGATAAGCACCATTCGCAGAATTTGTCGCTATCGTCAATGGGAAGGCGTGCAACAGTGTAGAATGCGCCCATGGGAATAGGGGAGTAAACGCCGGGTATCTTATTTAATTCGTCTATAAGACAGTTACGTCGTTCTATATATTTTTCGTAAGTATTTATAGCGTATGAGCGTGGTGCATCCAGTGATGCCTCGGCAGCAATTTGTCCCAACAAGGGTGGGCTCAGGCGCGCTTGGCAGAATTTCATTACAGCCTGACGCAACGTCTTGTTCTTTGTTATGAGCGCACCAATTCTTATACCGCACTCCGAATATCTCTTTGAAACAGAGTCAATTAGCACTACATTTTCTTCTATTCCCTCTAAATGGCATGCCGAAATATAGGGTGAACCGGTATAGATAAATTCCCTATAAACCTCGTCGGAGAATAGAAATAAATCGTGTTTTTTCACAAGGTCGCGTATGCAATTCATCTCCTTGCGAGTATATAAATAACCTGTGGGGTTATTGGGGTTGCATATAAGAATACCTCTTGTTCGTTCGTTGATAAGTTCCTCGAAACGTTCCATGGGCGGTAACGAGAACGACTCCTCGATGGTAGAACGTATGGGGCGAATTACAGCACCGGCAGATATGGCAAAAGCCATATAATTGGCATAAGCAGGCTCGGGTACTATGATTTCATCGCCGGGATTTAGACACGACATGAAAGCAAACAAAACAGCCTCGGAGCCTCCGGTGGTGACAATAATATCATCGGCTTTGAGTTTTATTTGATATTGGTCGTAGTATCCCACAAGTTTCTCGCGCAACGACAAAAAACCGTCACTTGGAGAATATTCCAGAATTTTACGGTCTATGTTTTTTATAGCTTCAATAGCAACCTCGGGTGATTCAAGATCGGGCTGACCGATGTTCAGATGATAAACGTGTATTCCACGTTTTTTTGCTTCGTTTGCAAATGGGGCCAATTTTCTAATTGGCGACGAAGGCATTAATATTGCGCGTTCCGATAAATTAGGCATATTTTGTTAATTACAAATTATGTGCAAATTTATGAATATTTTCTTTTATATTTTATGTAAACATAGAATATATGCCTTACCCATAGCAAAAATATTGGAACAGGCTGCATATTTTTTGTGCGTTTCTTCATATTTATCCTTTTTAGTATCTGTTTAATATATTCCAATACCCTTTTTCTTAATTATAACAGCGAATGAATGATAATGAATATTATGTTTGGTAGGATTTTAATAAAAATAATCTGCCTCTTCCGTTGGTGGCAAATACAGGAATTATGCAATGCTTCTGTTGATGCTTTTTGTTGATAGCAAAATTCAGGAATTCTATTTATGCTTGGTAGATTTTGAAAATTAACGACCACCTTGTTTGCCAAAAGGAAGTCGTTAATTGATAAACAGTTATTAATAAAAAAATGTATGGTCTTATCACTTGGCAATGCGAATAGCATTTACCGCTGCAAGATAATTTTTCATATTGCCACTCTTGACTATTTTCTTATAGGTTTTGCGGTCCATTAAATCTTGTGAAAAATCCCAGAATGTGTGCATTTTATTTAGCATCTGTGTATCGCCTTTAAGAATTCTCGAATACTCTTGCATTAGCGCGTCGTGAATATCAATTAACAGCGGCAGCGGATTAATTTCTCGGTTTTCGTTGTATTCCTTTGCAAGCGATGGTCGGCCAAGCAGGCCACGCCCAATCATTATGCCACTGATTTTTGGAAACAATTCCTCTATTTTGTGAATATCATCTGCTGTACGCAAATCGCCATTGTATATTATAGGATTCTCACATACTTGGTATAGCGCAGCGAATGAATCTAAATCGACACAACCTTTGTATTGCTGTTCCCCCGTACGTGGATGAATTGTAACGTGTTCTATTTCAACGCTATTTAGTTTCCTGACGACGTTCAAAGCATGAGTGTTATCGTCCCATCCAAGGCGCATTTTCACCGAAAACTTTATATTAGAATGAGCTTTTATACCTTCGATGATATCGTTCATCACCTGCTCGTTGGCAAGAATACCCACACCCCTGCCATGTTTTGCCTGCAATGGAAACGGGCAACCCATATTCAGGTCCATTTGCTTGTAGCCCAATGCTTCTACCCTATTCACAAGGTATTCAAATTCCTTGCGACTATTGAAAATTATCTGTGGTATCACCGGGGTTCTGACATTGTTTTCGGGGTTAATATCGCGCATATCCTTGGAGCGTATGCTACCCGCCTCCATTCTCACAAATGGAGTATAATAGGCAGCTACCCCACCAACAAGGTCATGGTGCGTGCGTCGATACACATCGTCGGTGTATCCCTGTAACGGTGCAAAATATATTGGTAACATATTGCAAAGTTAATTCAATTATTCAAAAATTTCATCCTTTGCATATCCTTTAATTGTTCTTTTCTGCTCCATGAGGAATAATATAAAATGTACCAACAAACCTATTCCCCAAGACAACGCTGTAATTGCCATGGAGCCGGGTGTTTCTGTATTCCAACCGACATAATATAATAGGAATCCCAATCCTATACATACGATATAAGTAGTTATATGAAATCTGAAACCTATATCGTGTATTCCATTATCGGCATAATCTTTTTTGCCAAAATACCAGCCAATAAAGAACATTAACACAAAATAGACAATGGAACACAATGAATTACCCACCCAATTTCCTGCTCCAATGGATATGTGCAAAGCATATCGGAATAAAACTGTTATAAACAATGCAGCCACTGCAAATTGTCCCAATCGGAATGTTAATATTTTCATAGTTCAATCAATTAAAAGGTTATTAATAGATTTTTTTGTGAATATCAATATGTTACGTTCTGTAAAACGCCTGAATAGTTCCTTTCCTATTTCCGTCAGATGATAGTATTTTCTGTCGGGCCCTTTGCTCACTTTTTTACATTCGTACGACACTATTTCAAGGTGTTGGAACTTGCGCAGATTTCTGTACAGGCTTTGTTCCTCGCACGACATGGAACCGTCGGACATATTTTCGACAAAATCCTTTATATCCTCCACACACTTGCTACTCTCTTTCAGTGCAAGTAGAACCCAAAATGTCAGTTGGCCCTTTTTGTATGTCTCTTCCCATGCGCTTAGTAATTCCGATACAATAGATTTGTCACTCATAATTTTATAGATTTAATTATATTATGCAACTTGTATAATACAAAAGTAATAATACTTTTTTGACTTGCAAATTAATTAACATTTTTTAGTTTCTTTTTTTTTGTGGAGTTTTGTAGCATTCATAATTGGATGGGAACAGTGCTCGTGTAGCACAAAAAAGAAATAGCGACTGCCGGCAGTCGCTATTTACATCTATTTTATGCAGGGTTATAAGAAACAAAATTGCTCCTTATTTTATAAATACCTTTTTGCCATTGTGTATGTATATGCCGCGTGTGGGGTGCTCCACAATGCGTCCTTGCAGGTCGTAATATCGGTTCGAGCGGTGTGTGTCGTTATTGTCGTACACATCCTCTATGCCTGTGGTATCGAATTCGCGTATATTCTTAAATTCTTTCCATACATCGGCTGCTTGGTATGTGGCAAGGGTACCTTTGGGAACATAAAGTACCGCGTTTTCGTATTGTGTGGTTGTAAAACCGGATAAAACAGTCGGGGGTACATCGCCCGTTAGATAAATGCTTGCAAGGCCGGTGCAATTATAGAAAGCTCTATATGTTATTGTCGCAACACCCTTGCCGATTAATATGGTTTCGAGGTTGGTGCAACCATTGAACGCATAGTCACTTATCGTAGTAACGCCCTCGCCAATTGTAACGCTTGTAAGCCCGGTGCAATTCATGAACGCATTGTTACCTAATTTAGTTACGCTATTTGGCATGGAAATGCTTGTTAAGCCTGTGCAATTACAGAATGCATATGCACCTATTTCGGTGACGCTCTCGGGAATAACAGTGTTTTTGCAGCCGGTAATGAGTGTGTTTGTAGCAGTTTCTATAATGGCATTGCAGCCCTCTCGGCTATCGTATCTGGTGTTACCGCTCTCTACTACTATGCTTGTAAGTCCGCTGCAATTATTGAACGCATCTGCTCCCAATGTTGTAACGTTGCTTGGTATTGTAACGCTTTCAAGGCCGGTGCAACCATTGAACGCACTGTTTCCTATTGTATTAACTCCATTGCCTATTGTTACACTTGTAAGGTCGGTGCAGTCGTAGAAAGCTCCTTCTCCTATTGTAGTAACACTGCTTGGTATTGTTACGCTTTCAAGGCCACTGCAACGCAGGAACGCAAAGTCCCCTATTGCGGTGACGCTATACACTGCGCCGTTATGTTCCACCGTTTCGGGGATTGTAATATTGCCTGTGTAACTGTCGCCCTTGCTTGCTACTACCTTAGCTGTTTTTTCTGTTGCATCAAATTCGTAGGTTAGTTCAACCGCGTTCTCAATAGCCTTTATTGTGCCGAAGCCACTCCAAGGTGCGGTGCTTTTGTAGCTGTCGATGGATTCCTCGGGCACATGCAGCGTGGTATATTCTATATAAGAATTGTTAAAGGCGTCGCTTTCTGTGCTTGGTACACTTGTTGCATAGCAATATACATCGGCAAGATTTCCGCAATTTGCAAAGGCTCGAGCATTAATGGTTTTAACACCCTCGCCTATTACTACGGTTGTAAGTCCACTGCAATAACTGAACGCATTGTTTACTATTGTAGTAACGCTATTTGGAATTTCAATATTTGTAAAGCCGGTGCAATAATGGAACGCAAGGTATCCAATTGTAGTAATGCTGTTTGGAATTACTGTATTTTTGCATCCAGCAATGAGTGTGTTTGTAGCAGTTTCTATAATGGCATTGCAGCCCTCGCGGCTATCGTATTTGGTATTTCCGCTTTCTACTACTATGCTTGTAAGTCCGCTACAACCACTGAACGCACCGTATCCTATTTTAGTAACGCTATTAGGTATGTCTATGCTTGTAAGGCCATAGCAACCATTGAACGCATTGTCTCCTATTGTAGTAACGCTATTTGGTATTGTTATGCTTGTAAGGCCGTAGCAGTTATTGAACGCCTGTGCTCCTATTTTAGTAACGCTATTGGGTATGGTTATGTTTGTAAGGCCGTAGCAATCATAGAACGCACTGCTTCCTATTGTAGTAACGCTGTTAGGTATGGTTATGTTTGTAAGGTTTCTGCAATTATAAAACGCATTGTTTCCTATTGTTGTAACGCTTTTTGGGATTACTGTATTTTTGCAGCCTGCTACGAGTGTATTTGTTGCAGTTTCTATAATGGCATTGCACCCCTCGCGGCTATCGTATTTTGCGTTGCCGCTCTCTACGATTATGCTTGTAAGGCCGTAGCAGTTATAGAATGCATTTGCTCCTATTTTAGTAACGCTATTGCCTATTGTTACGCTTGTAAGTCCACGGCAATTATTGAACGCCTGTGCTCCTATTGTAGTAACGCTATTGCCTATTGTAATGCTTGTAAGGCCGGTGCAACCACTGAACGCTTCTTCTCCTATTGTCGTTACATTGTACATCACACCGTTATACTCCACCATTTCGGGGATTACGATATTACCTGTGTATTTGCCATTCGCGCTTGCTATTACCGTTGCGCTTTTTGTCATGTCAAATTTATAAGTTATTCCATTAATACTTGCAACCTCGTTCGCAATAGCCTTGATTGTGCCGAAACTGCTCCAAGGCTCGGTGCTCTTGTAACTGTCGATGGATTCCTCGGGTACATGCAATGTGGCAGATGCTACATTGCTATCGTAAAAGGTTATGCTATTTGTGCTTGGTACACTTGTTGCAAGGCAATATATATCGGTAAGATTTCCGCAACTTGCAAAGGCTTCATAATTAATAGTTTTAACTCCCTCGCCTATTACTGCGGTTGTAAGTCCACTGCAATAACTGAACGCATGTTCTTTTATTGTAGTAACGCTATTGGGAATCGTCATGCTTGTAAGTCCGTCGCAATCATGGAACGCACTGCTTCCTATTGTGGTAACGCTATTAGGTATTGTTATGCTTGTAAGGCCGGTGCAACCATTGAACGCACTGTTTCCTATTGTAGTAACGCTATTGCCAATTGTTACGTTTGTAAGTCCGTCGCAACCATAGAACGCACTGCCTCCTATTGTAGTAACGCTATTGCCAATTGTTACGCTTGTAAGTCCGGTACAATCTTGGAACGCACCGTATCCTATTTTAGTAACGCTATTAGGTATGTCTATGCTTGTAAGGCCATCGCAACCCTTGAAAGCATCTTCTTCTATTGTAGTAACGCTATTTGGTATTGTTATGCTTGTAAGGCCGCTGCAACCTCTGAATACTTTTTCTCCTATTGTAGTAATACTGTTTGGTATGGTAACGCTTGTAATACTTGTACAGCCTGAGAAATTACCTCTTTTTATTTCTGTGACATCATCAGGAATAACAAGGTTGGTTACCAATTCTCCATTTAAATATAGTTTTTTTGCATAACCCAATGGAGTGCTTAAGTAACCTGCGGCATTGGGTATAAAATCAATTTTGCACCAAGCAGAAAGGTCACTTATATGTACTGCGGTAAGGCTCTCGCATTCGTCGAATGCTTCGTGTATTATAGTAACGCTATTAGGTATTGTTACACTTGTAATTTTACAAGCAAAGTATTTACAACCAGTTATTACTCAATATTTTGCGAGTAATAAGTCAGAAATATGGTCATAACCTTTAAGGGTGCATTCTAAAAGGTGAAGATTTAACATCTTTATTGTTTCTTAACGTTCAAAGCGTATCAATAAAG
>JAFQBG010000003.1 GCA_017416705.1 Bacteroidaceae bacterium | reverse complement strand
GCTCTACCACTGAGCTATAACAGCGTTGAAAAAGAGCGGAAGACGGGACTCAAACCCGCGACCCTCAGCTTGGAAGGCTAATGCTCTATCAACTGAGCTACTTCCGCAATACGTTTACACAAAGAATTTGCAAACAAACTGAGACAGTTCCAAATTCTTTTGAACACCATCAAGGCTGGTTTGCATTCTCTTTTTCAACACATTCGTGGGCAAAGATGGATTCGAACCACCGAAGGCGAAAGCCAGCAGATTTACAGTCTGCCCCATTTGGCCACTCTGGAATTTGCCCTTACCTTGTCATTATTTCAGAAAACGCATTTGCGACCGTTTGTACTTGCCGCTGTTAGAGCCTCTTGTCGGATTCGAACCAACGACCCCGAGATTACAAATCACGTGCTCTGGCCAACTGAGCTAAAGAGGCGTCGTAACATTTGCAGCGCGTTACTTTCGTAATGCGAGTGCAAATGTACGAGTTTTTTTTTAATCCAAAAACATTTTCGGACTTTTTTTTCGATTTTACCTATTTTTTTCGCGTTTTTTTTCGATTTGTGCCTTTAAAGCATCTATCGATTCAAGTAAAGCGTCTTCAAAAGTATCGCTAATCTTAGAGGCAAACAACTCGCCAGCACCCGAGGAAAGACGCAGACTAACCTCTTTATTCATGGCTGTTTCGGGCTTAATAAGTTTCATTGCCACATCAAGAGCAGTAGCATCCTCACACAACTTCTCTAATTTCGACACTTTCTTCTCGACAAACTCCATTAACTGTTTCGATGCATCAAAATGAATCGTCTGAACTCTTGTTACCATAATTTTACCTCCTATATTTAATTGTTACCGGCTCTTGGGTGAGCCTTTTTATAAAAACGTTTTAGTTCCTCGAATGTCAAATGCGTATATATCTCGGTGGTTGCCAATCGCCGGTGACCTAACAGTTCCTTTACGGCACCAAGCTCGGCGTCGTTGTTCAACATTGCCGTCGCAAAGGTATGTCTGAGCACATGGGGGCTATGCTTTCCTACCGACACCTTGCCGTTTAAGCGTTTACGCACAAGCCGATACACCGCCGAGGCATTTATTCTGACGCCTTTTTGCGTTACAAAAAGCGCACACTCGTTTTCGGCTGCCACCATAGCACGCATGGCGATGTATTCCTTCAACAGTTCGCCGAGCTCCGCAATTACAGGAATCACCCTATGCCGATTACGCTTGCCCAGCACTTTTATAACAGATGCCGAGAAATCCACATCGCCCATATTCAGCCCCACCAATTCCGACAGACGCATGCCGGTTTCGTAGAAGCATGTAATAATGGCTCTATCCCTGCACGCCGAGAAATCATCGCCATACTCGGCCTTATCGACCACGTCGGCCATTTCTTGTTCTTTCACAAATGCCGGGAGCCGTTTTGGCAATTTCGGGCCATGCAACCCCGCAATGGGAGAAATATCCACACACCCTTCACCACGAAGATATATATAAAAAGAACGCAAGGCACTCATTTTCCTATTCACAGTTGTTGGAGCGAGTCCCTGCTCCATGAGCATGGCTATCCATGTTCTGATAATATCGGAGTCGGCTTCGTTCAACCCGATATTTTCGCCCAAGGAACCCAAATATTCCTCAAATTGTCTCAAATCCTTTGAATAGGACCTGAGCGTATGCGCCGAATATTTACGCTCTACCCGCAAATAGTCAATAAAGTGGTCTATAAACATAATTCGTTGCCGAAAGATATTTCGGCAACGAATATAATTAAGATAAAATAAAAAAACAAGAAACTGTCCGATTTTTTTATTCCTCGGCAGCGCGAAGTTTTTGTACGTAAACCGCGTGTTCTTTTTTAAGTCTTTTCAGAACAGAAGGTTTGTCAAACTGCTGACGTGCGCGCAATTCTTTTACCACACCTGTTTTTTCAAATTTTCTTTTAAATTTTTTAAGAGCTCTTTCTATGTTTTCGCCCTCTTTAACAGTTACAACTATCATTTCCTATTATATTATTTAGTTTATATTATCTACTTTGTACAAAATGTGGCGCAAAAATAGGCACAAATTTCCTATTGGCAAAATATTTCTACTGTTTTTTTACATAAATAAGAAAAGTAGGGCAAAAACAATAGTGGGAACATAGTTACTTTTAACAATAAATGGTGCCGCGGAATTCCGCGGCACCATTTATTGTTAAAAAATCACAGGTATGATATTATACCTTAATATATTAAAGGTTGGGGTTGATTTTGCTCCACTCCGAAATGGCGGGAACGATGTTCAGTGTCACAAGTTCGTCGCGCATCTTGCACAAGTGCTCGTAGCTTGCATCGAGCTTAGCGAGCTCCTCGGGAGTACCTACGGGCATTTTGTATGAACAGCCGTTTGTGTCGAGCACAGTGTCCATAGCCATCATTATGTGGTTGTATTTTTCATTCGATACATATGTACCTGCGGGATAACGGAATGTCTCGCCACCCATTGCCGAACGTATCATCTCGACAGAAAGGTATGAGGGGCTTTGGAACGATGAACGACCGCGCAATTTTATGATAGCGGCACCACCTTGTGTAACATCTTTCTTCATCTGCTCCCACTCCTCTTCGGGGAACTCGGCTGTGCCGATTATTTCGGTCAAGGGACGACCGGCAATCTTCACTGCGCTGCCGAACACTGCCATTTGCTCACCATGACCGCCGTATGTAGCGCATCCTGTAACTTGGTTTTGCATAACGCCGAATTTCTTTGCCAAAGCACTTTGCAAACGAGTTGAATCCAAGCCTGCAAGTGTAGTCACTTGTCCGGGTTTCAAGCCCGAATAGAGCAATGTCACCAAACCGGTCAAATCGGCGGGGTTGAAGATGATAACAACGTGTTTTACATCGGGGCAATATGTCTTGATGTTTTTACCCAACTCCTCGGCAATTTTACAGTTGCCTGCGAGCAAATCCTCGCGTGTCATACCCTCTTTGCGGGGAGCGCCACCCGATGATATTATATACTTTGCGTCTTTGAATGCCTCGGCAACATCGGTTGTAGCTGTAATATTTACATCATCGAAACCGCTTTGACGCATCTCCTCGGCCACGCCTTCGGGCGAGAACACATCGTAGAGACACAAGTTTGTTGTCAAACCCATCATTAACGCCGATTGTGCCATGTTCGAGCCTATCATACCGGCTGCACCCACAATCACTAATTTTTCATTTGTCAAATACTGCATAATCTAAAATATTTAAAAGTTATTTACCTGTTTTTTGCGAAAATACTAAAAATATGGATTTTCCCATCACTATTAACAATGTTTTATTGTCATTAATTCAGGCCCAAGGCTTCGAGGATTTTATCCGAGGCTCCTGAATTACCCGACACATATCCGCCGGCTGCATCCCCGGCTAACTTTAATGCCGATTTATCCTCGTCGAACAATTGCATTTTTTTTGTAAAGTCATCGGTGCCATGGATTTCTATTCCGCCACCACACTCTTTCAATCGGGTGGCTTCTTGGAATTTTGCGTTATTCGGCCCGAAGAATACCGGCATGCCATACACGGCAGCCTCTAATATATTATGTATTCCCACGCCAAATCCCCCGCCGACGTATGCTATATCGCCGTATCTGTAAATGGACGACAACAGGCCGAAACAGTCTATGAGCAGACAGTCGGCTGCACGTACTTCGTCCATTGTGGCTTGCGTGTACCTGACGCACACGCCATTATACACGCTTTCGATATGTTTCAAACGCGCTTCGTTCACTTCGTGCGATGCTATTATCAGTTTCCACGCGGGCTTGGTGTTGAAATAGGGCATATAAACGGCCTCGTCGGCACCCCATGAGCTACCGACCACAAAGACCGGTCTTTCTCCCTCGACAAAAGCCTCGACAAGCGGCAGCTGCTTTGCTGCCTCGCATATTTGTATAACTCGGTCGAAACGGGTGTCGCCAACGACGCTGACGCATTTAACGCCTATGCCCGACAGCAGTTGTCGCGACTCTTCGTTCTGCACAAACAGGTGTGTAAAACAGCTCAACACCCTGCGATACATTCCGCCCCATGCGCGAAAGAACACCTGCTCCTTGCGGAATATAGACGAGACGCTGTATGTGGGTATGTTTTTGCGTTTAAGCGTGTATAGGAAATTCAACCAATACTCATATTTCACAAAGAATGCCATTTTAGGGTTTACCATATTCACAAAACGACGGGCGTTGAGCTTTGTGTCGAAAGGAAGATAGCAGACAACATCGGCATACGGATATTGTTTTGCCGACCTATAACCCGAGGGTGAAAAAAATGTCAAGACTATTCTGTATTCGGGATGCTTGGCACGTATGCGCTCCATGAGCGGACGTCCTTGCTCAAATTCCCCTAACGAGGATACATGAAACCATATATAGGTGTTCTCGCTCGAAAGCCCCTCTTTCAGTTTGGCAAAAGTCTCTTTATGCCCTTGCAGCATCTGCTTCGCTTTTTTGTGTCCGAAAAGCGCCGCTATTTTGACCAATGCTATATATATGTATATTCCTATTGTGTACATAGCTTATCCCAATACCATAATTGCACGACGCAGACGAGCCAGTGTCTCTTCCTTGCCGATAAGTCCCGAAATATCGAACATCTGCGGGCCTTTACCCTCGCCCACAAGTGCCAAGCGGAATGCATTCATTATTTCGCCCATGCCATAGCCTTTCTCCTCAATCCACGCATGTACTGCCTTGTCCTGATTTTCTATCGAGAAATCTTCGAGGCCTTGCAGCAATGTGGCAAGCTCCTCCATTTTTTGTGCCGAATCGCTTTTCCAACGTTTTTTCACCGTTTTTTCGTCGTACTGTGTCGGTGCTATGAAATAGAAACTGCAAGCATCCCACAATTCATGCACGAAGTTCACACGACCTTTCATCAAAGAGACTATTTTTTCGAGTAACGGCTCGGCTACATCCACACCATGGGCCTTAACAACCGGCATGAATATTTTTGCTATCTCGCTATCCGATTTTCTGAGTATGTATTCATGGTTGAACCATATCATTTTTTTATAATCGAAACGCGCACCCGCCTTACTGCATTTTGCAAGGTCGAATTTTGACACGAGCTCCGACATTGACATTATCTCGACATCGTCACCGGGGTTCCATCCAAGCAACGCCAAGAAATTTATAACAGCCTCGGGCAGATAGTCGGACTCGCGGAAGCCCGATGACACCGAACCGCTCTTGGGGTCGTGCCATTCCAGCGGGAACACCGGGAAGCCAAGACGGTCGCCATCGCGCTTGCTCAACTTGCCATTACCCTCGGGTTTTAGCAAAAGCGACAGGTGGGCAAATTGCGGCATTGTATCCTGCCAGCCAAATGCACGATAGAGCAATACGTGAAGGGGCGCCGACGGCAACCACTCCTCGCCACGTATAACGTGCGACACCTCCATAAGGTGGTCATCGACAATATTTGCCAAGTGATAGGTGGGCAGTTCATCGGCCGACTTGTACAGGACTTTATCGTCCAGAATAGACGAGTCTATTGTCACAACACCACGAATAATATCGTTCACAACGACTTTTTCGCCCGGCTCCACCTTGAAACGAACCACATATTGATGGCCGCTCTGCAACAACGATTCTACCTCGTCGGCCGAAAGGGACAACGAGTTGCGCATAGCCATGCGGGTGGTAGCGTCGTATTGGAAATTTTCTATCTCGTTACGTTTCCTATCCAACTCCTCGGGGGTGTCGAATGCCATATATGCCTTGCCTGCATCGAGCAAAATCTTGACATATTTTTTGTATATATCACGACGCTCCGACTGTCGATAGGGACCATAGTTTCCACCAAACGAAACACCCTCGTCGAAATCTATTCCCAACCAACGAAACGACTCCAAAATATACTCCTCGGCACCTTCGACAAAACGATTTGAATCGGTGTCTTCTATACGGAATATAAATTCGCCACCATGCTGCTTGGCAAAAAGATAATTATACAAAGCGGTTCTTACACCGCCAATATGCAGAGGCCCCGTCGGACTGGGAGCAAAACGCACTCTAACTTTTCTGTCTGTCATAACATTCTGATATTTATAGGGAAAGCAAAGGTTCTCTATTCTATTAACATAGCCGACACCAAAAGGCTTTCCCTTCAATAATAAATTAGCTACAAAGATAGTACAAAAATTTAAAAAACAATAAAAGATGTATAATTGTTAGAAGTTGTTTAAATTTATATCGCCAAGTTTTTTATGGAGCAAAGCAAGAAAACAATATTCAGGAATTCAAACAAATTCTCATGAAACAGCCGTATGAGCCAAGCAACCTATTTCATGTGCGCAAGCACGACGACGACTCGGCGAACCACCGCAAAAACAGCGAACAGCCAAACCACACAAAGGGCTCGGAGTATCTTTTACGAAAAAAACGAACAGTATCGCAAAAAGATTGGCTACATTATCATATTTTTTGTTACTTTTGGACATTCATTATGAACAGAACAAAAAAACGAACTTTATGAAAAATAGGATAAAAGGGCTGTTTGGAAAAAAATTTCGCCGAACACACCAAATTCTGACTGCTATTCTGTGCATTGGGTTAATTGTATATTTCATGCCACGCGACAGAGTGTTCAATTACCAATTTTACATAAACACCCCATGGAGCTATGGTCAACTGATAGCTACATTCGATTTTCCCATATACAAAAGTGCCGAACAAATAGAATGGGAGAAAGACAGTGTATATAAAAACTTTGTACCCTACTTTGTAAAGGACACGACTGCGGTCCACAAGGCTTTGAACATTCTAAAAGACAGATATTACGACACATTGCATGGCATACTGCCGCACAGCACATATATAGCCTACTGTAATAAATTGACAGATATATACGACAGGGGCATCATATCGTCCGAGGAATTGGAAAAAGCCAATGGCGCGTACCACAACAATATAAAATTAATAACAAACAACATTTCCGACACAAAAAACGTCGAGGAGCTTCTGAAAACGCCTCAGGCATACACCCTATTGACACGAAACGACACAACGCCCAAGGATATTCTGAACAGGCTGAAACTAAACGATTTGTTACTGCCCAACATACACTACGACTCCATCCTTTCGGCAAATTCCCTGCAACAGGAATACGACGCAATATCCACCAGCAACGGCATTGTACAGAAAGGACAAAAAATAATCAGCCGAGGAGAAATTGTTGACGAAAGGACATATCAGGTTCTGCAATCATACAATTACGAGGTGGACAAACGACAGAACATAAATAGCAAGACAACGCTCATGCTCATAGGACAAATACTGTTTGTCACAATATGTATAGGCGTCCTTTTGTCCTATATTTATATATACGCCACAGAAGTTGCCGAAAACAACAATATGTTCCTGCTTGTAATGCTTTTGACAACCATATTTCCTATAATAGTGGGAATGATGATGGAGATGCGAATAGGCAATGTATCGATGTTGCCACTCGCAATGGTCCCAATGCTTCTGTGTCTTTTCAGCGGCAAGCGCATAGCTGTCATTACCCACAGCATAAATGTGCTCATCTGCTCCATAATGCTTAATTCGCCCTACGAATTTATATTATTGCAAATTCCTGCCGGACATATTGCAATGCTCTGTATGAAAGAGCTCTCATCGCGTTCCCAGATGCTGCGATGCGTTCTTTTTGTGTTCCTGACATACGCATTGACCTATTTTTGCTACGAGCTTATAGTGGAGAACGATATTAACAAACTGAATTACTCGATGTACATATACTTTTTAATAAATGCAGCCCTGCTTTTATTTGCCTACCCTCTTATGTTCATCATAGAGAAACTTTTTGGATTTGTTTCAAACGTTACCCTGATAGAAATTTCAAACATAAACAGCGAACTGTTGCGACGACTCTCACAAGAGGCACCGGGAACATTCCAACACTCAATGCAAGTGGGCAATTTGGCAGCAGATGCCGCACGAAACATCAATGCAAACAGTCTCGAAGTAAGAACGGGTGCATTGTTCCATGACATAGGCAAAACGCTTAACCCCATATATTTCACCGAGAACCAAAGCGGCGGCATAAACCCACACGACGAACTGACCCCCGAAAAAAGTGCCGAGATAATAATAAAACACGTTACCGACGGACTATCCTTGGCCGATAAATACCACCTGCCACGCTCCATAAAAAATTTCATTGCCACGCATCATGGCTTGTCGAAGACGGGGTATTTCTATATCACATATAAAAACCAACACAACGGCGAGGATATTGATGAAAGCAAATTCACATACCCCGGACCAATGCCTACAACACGCGAGCAAGCCGTACTGATGCTTGCCGACTGCGTAGAGGCTGCATCGCATAGCATAAAGGAGTACACCGAGGAGAATATCGACACGCTTGTCGAAAAAATCGTAAACGGGAAGGTACAAGAGGGTGAACTGAAATTCAGCCCGCTCACATTCCAAGATATAGAAACAATAAAGGCCACATTCAAGGAGCGACTAAAAGCAATATATCACACACGCATTAGCTACCCCACCGACAAGAGCAAAAAACAGGCGTAATTGTAAAAAAATATTAAAAGAATTTATAGCGAAGCCCCAATTTTTCACATTTGGGGCTTCGCTATTGTAATATTTGCAAAAAGCAAGAGGCTATGGGAAACATTCTAAACTACATTTGGAGCAACAGGCTTTTCCCCAAGGATGGGATATACACAACAGGTGGCAAGAAACTGCAAGTGATATATACAGGCGAGAACAACGCGGGCGAGGAGAATGTATTTTGCAATGCACGTATTAAGATTGACGGATGCACATGGTCGGGGAATGTGGTCATCCACGACAAAAGCAGCGATTGGGAGAAGGATATAAAAGAAAAAGGCAAAATAGCATATACAAATGCCATTCTTCATGTAACAGGCAATGACGACATAGAGACACTCCACCCACATGGCGAGAGTGTGCCGCAGCTGCGTCTGCGCTATCCTCACGACTTGGCCGACGAATACAACAGTACACTCGAAAACAACAGATTGCTGCCATGCAACGGCGCAATAGGTAACATGCCCATTGTGCAACTGCATAACTTCATGTCGAGGCTGATGATAGAGCGCGTAGAAGAAAAGGCCCGACAGATATATAGCCTGCATCAGGAATGTAACCAAAAATGGGACGAGACACTGTTCAAGCAACTGAGCCGTAACTTCGGTTTCGGTATTCAAGGCGAAACATTCCGACAATGGGCATCGCTGTTGGACTATGGCGCATTATGCAAACACCGCAACAACTTGACACAAATAGAGGCTATGTTTTTTGGACAGGCAGGGCTGCTGAACGAAGAGTGCATACCCCTGTACTATCGCAACGACGCACTGAAATCGGACTACTACAACGAACTGCTACGGGAATATAGGTTCCTTGCAGGCAAATTTAATTTGGCAACCATGGATGGCAGGAAATGGAATTGCGGCAACAGCACGCCACACATACGTATAGCGCGGTTGGCAGCGCTGTTCCACAGCGAAAAAATAAACATATCCACAATGGCATCGCTGAACACCATAACAGAACTACGCGACGTACTCAGGAGTAATCTAAACGGGTATTGGCACAACCATATTCAGTTTGGCAGCACAGAAACAGCCGGAAACAGTCAACAACGCGACACACAACTCGACTTGCTCATCATAAACACAGTAGTACCAATTCTATATCTGTACGGGAAACACCGAAAAGACATCGCTATATGCGAAAAAGCCGAAAACTACCTACACAACATTAACGGCGAGAACAACAGCATAACACGTAAATGGGCTATGATGGGAGTGACAACCAACTGCGCTGCCGACTCTCAGGCTATAATACAACTACAAAAAGCCTACTGCAACAAGGCAAAATGCCAAGACTGCCACTTTGCCTATGCCTACATAAAAGAGCGCATTGGAGCATAGTGGGGGGCGGCGCATAATGTAAAAACAGAAGGCGGCGGATAACGTAAAAACCCGAGAAGCATTGCATAACATAAAGACCAAAGGGCATTGCATAACGTAAAAGCCCAAGGGGCATAGCATAACGTAAAGTCCAAAGGGCGTCACATAACGTAAAGACCAAAGGGCGACGTATAATAAAAAACCGAAGACACCGCATAACATAGAAACCCAATGGGCATAGCATAACGTAATCGTATAATATAAAAACATCGAATAAAAAAACAGAATATGTTCTATTTGTAGTATTTTATAATGCAAATAGATAAATATTGCTTATATTTGCATCGTCGAAACAAATCCCCCACACAAAAGCGGTGCAAAATGGAAAAACAAGATATAAAGAAAATTTTAATTATCCGTTTCCGACAAATTGGAGACTCAATACTTGCAGCCGCAATGTGTTCAAGCCTAAAACGCAGTTTCCCCAACGCACAAATACACATAGTGTTAAATGAAAGGATATCCCCTATATTCCACAATCACCCCGATATAGATAAAATAATTTCATTTACACCCAAAGAAAACGAAAAATTCTTTTTATACCTCGGGAAAATATGGAACGTCGTGCGAGCCGAGAAATACGATGTAATAATCGACATGCGTTCCACAATAAGAACATTGATATTCTCGTTATTCTCGCTTGGCACACCCATAAGAATAGGAAAAAAGAAGAAATATACTTTTTTGTTGAACCGCACCGTAGCACCGCAAAAAGGATTAACGGACATGGTTCATGACAATCAGCTATTTGCCAACGAACTAAGCGATATAGCCGAGATAATTCCGGAACGCAATTTCAGACTCTACGTAACAAACGAGGAGAAGGAACAATATCGCAGCTACATGCAAAGCAAAGGAATAGACTTTTCCCATCCTGTAATACTGCTTGGCATAACCACAAAAATACCGGAAAAAAGGTGGAACATAGAGTACATGAAGGAGGTTGTAAGGAGGATATTACACCGGTACAATGACAAAAAACTGCAACTGATATTCAACTATGCACCCGGTCGCGAGGAGGAGGAGTGTCGTCAATTATATAAGGAACTTGGGAACCCCGACACCATAAAAATAGATATACGCGCAGGCAGTGTACGCGAATTCATGGCACTATGCAGCAACAGCTCGTTCTACTTTGGCAATGAGGGCGGCGGCCGCCATTTGGTGCAGGCATTAGACATTCCATCCTACGCCATATTCTCACCCGGAGCAGCCAAATATAAATGGTTGCCACAAAACAGCACACCGGCACAAGGTATATGCGTTTCCGATGTATTAACCAATGATGAAAAGGCATCGTTGACCATACAAGAGCAATTCGATAGCATAACACCCGACATTGTATGGAGGCAACTAACACCCATGCTCGATGCCATAATTAAATAGGGATAGCAGATATATACGGCTATATAAAACCGATAAGCCCCCTTCATGGGGGCTTATCGGTTTTATATAGCATCAGAAGACGATGCAAATTTCACAATAGAATTCTAAAATAAAACAGCGCGGTACGTACCGCGCTGTTTTATAAATAATTACTTATTATAAGTTTTTACTCCATCCTGAATGTATATACCGCCGGCTTTCTCGCTTACGCGACGACCACTCAAATCGTATATGGCACTACCTGCGGCATTAGCCTTACCATCTGCTACAACAGCCTCGATAGCGGTTTCAGTTGTAAAGTCAATGTCGATGACATCATCCTTGGCACAAGGTATTGAAACAATGCCATGCTCATCGACTGCAACCTCTACTTCGCTGCCATTAACCTTGATGCTGGCCTTTGCCAACTCCATTGCACCGCGCTTGCAAGCTACACGAAGTTCTGCTCCTGCATTGCTTACGATGGATGCGCTCTGGCATTTGCCATCTAACCAATTGAAATCAACTGTGAAGTTTCCAATGGCTTTCATACCTTTAACGGTTCCCTTGCTTTCCCATGCAGTAGGAACAGCCGGCATTATGTTGATATAGCCATGTGCACTTTGCATAAGCATTTCGGCTATACCCGAGCATACACCAAAGTTACCATCTATCTGGAATGGAGCGTGGCTATCGAACAGGTTGTAGTATATACCACCTTGACTTTGGTCTGTTCCGTATGTGGTAGAGTGCTTCAAGGCATTCTTTATTATCAGGTGAGCATGGTCGCCATCCTGAGCACGCGCCCACAGATTGACTTTCCAGCCCATAGACCAACCGGTGGCAGCGTCGCCACGATGTTTAAGAGCATTAACAGCGGGCACAAAATATTCACTCTCGGGTGTAATCTGGTCCATTGGGAATAGAGCCATCAAGTGCGACATATGACGGTGGTTTCTCTCACCGGCTGTGTATGTAGAGTATTTCCACTCGCGCAATAACTCATCGCCGGTTTTAACACCATTGAATGTACTACCCCATGAGCCTGTATAGGTTTCTGTATGCAGACCTTTATCGGTGTTTTCGAGATATGTATTAAGTTTAGCAACATCGGCAGCCGAAAGACCCAACTCGCTTGCACCAAGTATCTCGATGGCCTCGCTGATGTTTTCAAACAGATAGCTTATCATCTGCTGAGCGTGGGCTGTACCGTCCTCGCTCTGCAAAGGTTGCTCTGCACTATATTCATTAGGAGCGACGAATGTACCATCATATACTGTACGATCCTCTATTAGGCGGTGGAACCAGAATTCAGCTGCACTCCACATTACGGGGAAGGCTTTTTTAAGGAACTCCTTGTCCTGTGTATAACGATAGTGAGTCCACAAGTGGCTTGTGTACCATACGTTGGCTACAAGGTAGTTGTCGCCCCATGTACTCATACTGTTGTAGAGCGATGACTCTGTAAGAACGCTCCAACCATAACCGTCGTTATATGTTTTACCAACCTTTTTCCAACCCTCGCTCTGTGCACCACGGATAATGAAGTTCACAAAAGGCTTGTGCAAATCTGACAGGTTGGTAATTTCGGTGGGCCAGTAGTTCATCTGGATGTTGATATTGGTGTGGATATCGGAGTTCCAAGGCGAGTCTGCTCCACGGTCGTTCCATATACCTTGAAGGTTGTTGGGAGCAGCTATGGGCTTACGGTTCGAGCTTATTGCCAAATAGCGTCCATAGTGGAAATACAATTGCTCCAAGAACAGGTGGTCGTTCTGTGTACTATTTGCGTTGGGGTTGTTGGGATAGTAGTTGTCAACAAGTGTCTTTGTATCTACGGCAGGAGTTTGCAATCCAAGGTCGAATGTCATGCGCTTGGTTATAGCTGTAAAGTCGGCAATGTGAGCCTCTTCTACTGCGGCATATCCCTTGGCAACTGCTTTCTCTATTTCTGTTTTAACACGTGCATCTACCTCGGCAGGCGACTCGCTTGTAAAATAGTTGTCATACACATCCATGTCGCCATTGAAGTTGGTGGCTCCTTTAAGATAGAATGTAACCTCGGTAGCGTCGTTTACTGTAATACCTCGTGCCGATGATGTCACTGTTGCACCGTTATCGACAACAACGTGCAAACGAGCAGCGTAGTTCACCGCTGTCATGGCACCTGTAAAGACTGCTGTGCCGTCGGAGTATGTCACAGTGCCTGCACCGATACCTGTTCCGGGCTCCAATTTAAAGAGAAGGTCGAGTTTCTCGTCACCTTCTATTGTATATTGTCCTGCTATCACTTGGTCGGGTGCCGAGCTTAAAAATTTACGGATGAATTTTGTGCCATTGGCGTTCTTATACTCGACGCCGGCAATACCCTCTTCTATGTCAAGATAACGTACGTAGTCGGTTACTCCATCCCAAATGCCTTTGTTAAGGTTGGTGATGAACAAAGAACCAAAGTTCATGTATGTACGACTGCCGCTTCCCGCGCCAACTACATTGGCAGCACCGCTCCACAATGTTTTTTCGTTGAATTGCAATTCCTCGTTATGCACACCGCCAAACACCATGCAACCAAGCTCACCATTACCCAAAGGCAACGCATATTCCATCCAAGGATAGCTTACTCCGGCAGCCTCGGCCGATGTTGTGTACCACAATGTATTGGGGTTTTTGGGTAAATAGGTGCTGACACCCTCTATGTCGGATACCTCGTAGAAATACTCATCGGGGTAGTCGGCTGCCTCCATAGGCAACAAGAAGAACTTACTACCGTTGTCACCTATGGCACCCGAACTGTTCCAAAGAGCGAAATAGTCGCCACGTTTGTTCCAGTGATTGCTTGATGTGCCGTCAATCTTTATGTACGAAGGATCGGAACCATCGAAATCGAAATGACCCGAGAAACTTGTGCTATACGATGTGGAGTTAGGAGCAACCATGGCAGCACGGGCACTTGCCTCGGAACCGCTTATACCCAATACTTTCGAAAGTCCTGTCGAGTAGTTATATACCTTGTACACACCGGTGCTCTGCTCTACAAAAGCCCAAAGTCCTTTATTGTCTTGCGGTGTATTGCTGTTGCTCAATGTCATATAACCGTTACTCATGTATTCGGAGTTAAGGCTTACATAACCACCAAGACCGTTTCTGATTGTATAGAACTGCGTATTTGCATCGAAGTAGCTTACATATATTGTAGTACCGTCGATACTGACAACAGGTGTCATACCCGATATTTCTGCGGGTGTGAAATCCGATTTCTTAATTGCGTCCTCGGTTTCGAATGTTGCACCGTCGGCATACGACGTTCCGTTGTAGGTTACAGCAGCGGCTGCATCGGTGGTACCAAGAACCTCCACTGTATATGTCACAGGACCGCTCACAGTGGGTTCCAAAACCCATTTTGCAGCAGCCGACAAAGCGGCATCGCCGAATGGATAGTAACCACTGCCATTCGCCACATATTCTACCTTGAAATAGTTGGAACCGTTTAGAATGTAGTACATGCCATTACCCGCATCGCTAAATGTCAGAAGGCTTTTCTTTGAAAGAGCATCGACATTCCACGACTGACAGAAAATGTAATAGCCACTCTTTGTTTTAAGATAATAGCCACTACCCGATTGCTCGAAAGTAAAAATCTGTTCGTCGCTCTCGGCATAAGGCACCACGTTAACACCGCCATGAGTACCGCCTGCGTGCTCATCGTGGTTTGCTGCGTTCAGATAGTATCCTGTCGAAGAATCCTTCAAACGATACTCCTTACTAGTGTCAATTTGCGCCAAAACTCCCATTGTTATGAACAATGAGGCAAGAAACATAGTAATCTTTTTCATTTTTTGATTTTTCAGGTTAGTTAATATAGTTTGATTTATATGAATTATTATTTAATAATTAAATATCTTTTAATAAGAGATATATTAATTTTGCAAATATAGTCATAAGCGAGCAAAATACATAAAATTTATTTCAATATTTTTTAGCGCGAGCGCAGGATATATTCGCGATTTATATTGAATATCCGAAAAAAGTCATCAATGAATAATTTTGCATCCGAAGTTTGCCGAATGTTTGGATTGTTTCAAAAGCGCAAACATTACATTGCTGAAAATCAAGCCATTGAGCCTTGCAAATATCTCTTATTAAGAGATATATTAATTTTCAAGAGAATAACTTGCTGTAAACAAGGCATTTAGTATGATAAAAAAACAGATAAAGGAATATTCTTAACTATTCTTCATTTTTCTGCGGGATATGCCTACAACACCAACAAATTGGTATAAACCAAAAAAATATTTCCAAAATATTTCCCAACGAAGAATGGAAGTTTTGCCGAAGAATAAAAGGGTTGTCCAACAAGTTTGAAGGACAACCCCTTTTATTCGAAATTGTATAACAAGAGGGATTTTAAGGCTTGCGATGCCCGAAAAAGCGGAGTTTACCAAACGTAAATGAGCATTTTTAGAGCGAGCGTAACGCAGAAATCACCTTGTCAGACTGTTTCATTTGTCAGGTATGTTCTGTTTCTATTTTACATCCCTCGGCAAATTATTTATGATAATAAGGCTTTGGCCAACTGCTCAATAGCAACAGTGTCCTCTTTTTTCATTCGCGAACGTATTGTAACCATCGGTTCTGCTATCTCTATGTTTTTCATCTCCTCTAACATAGTGCGCATAACTCGTCCTGCGGTGGGTGCCCACGAGCCGTTTTCAATAATGCCGACTTTGCGTGATTGATAGTTCTTTATTTTCAGATGGTAGAGAAAATCGTGCATGGGAGGAAACAATCCGGCATCGTAGGAGGCTGCACACACTGCCAGATGACTCATTCGGAAAGCCTCGCTAAGGGCATGGGACATATCGCAACGACACAAATCTATTGTAACAACCTGCTTGCCTGCTGCTTGCAACAGATTTGCCAAGTAAATGGCAGCCTCGGTTGTGCCACCATAGATTGACGCGTATGCCACAAGTACTCCGTCAGTCTCGGGAGTGTAACTGCTCCATTTATCGTATAGCCCGACATAATGTGCCAGATTTTCGGACAACATAGGGCCATGCAAAGGACATATTCTTGCGATATCCAAAGCAGCGGCCTTTTTTAGAAGCGCCTGCACCTGCATGCCATATTTACCGCAAATATTCAGATAGTAACGACGTGCTTCGTCGTCCCAAGGTTCATCGTGCGACAGCGAACCGAACTTACCAAAAGCATCGGCCGAGAAGAGCGTCTTGCTATATGTATCGTAGCACACGAGCACCTCGGGCCAATGTACCATGGGGGCGTTCATAAAAGTCAGTGTATGCTTCCCAAGGGACAATATGTCGCCCTCTTTCATGGCTATGCAGCGATTTTCGATATCCACGTCGCCAAAAAATTGCGGCAACATCTGTATGGCCTTGGGGCTTGCCACCAATTTTAGTTCGGGGTAACGCTCCATCACCTGCGCTATGAGCGACGAGTGGTCGGGCTCCATGTGCAGGGATACCAAATAGTGGGGAGTACGTCCGTCGAGTGCAGCCGACAGATTATTCCACCACTCCTGCGCCTTACGTGCATCGGCAGTGTCTATTATTGCAATTTTTTCGTCAAGGAGCAAATACGAATTATAGGATATGCCATTCGGCACTTTGTACTGCGACTCAAACAAATCGATGTCGTTATCGTCAACACCTATGTATTTTATTGAAGGATATATATTCATAGAATTAAAATTATTATATATAAATAAACAAACTATGTTGTGAATATGATTTAAAAACTGTTCAACCCGTTACGGAATTCATTTACCATTTTATTGCTCCGGGTTGCTATTTTTGTTATATCCACACCGCGAAGCAATTTTTCGAGTTTCCTGACCGCCGTACGGTTATTATTTTCGAGTGCCTCGTTATATAGGATTTTATATTTTTCGAACTGTTGGATGCCCTGTACCAGACGCTCCCAGCGCACCGAGCTTATGCTGAACGGATAAACGACATAGGTGTCGCCTGCGGGCCATGCTGTAAAGCGCGAATCTTTTTCGGCGTCGGCAGTCCAACTGTTATAGGCCCAACGCAGATAGCCGTCGAGGTCCCTTGCCAACGCTTCAAGGGCAATGAACTCGGCGTCGGCAGGTGCTGTGAATGTAAACAGATTGGGATATTCGGCCGAACAGCAGGTGTAATAGGTCGAAATCTTGCCCTCGCTGCGACGACGTGCCAACAGTTCGGGGGTGTACGATTTATAGGTCTCTATGTCGAGACAATAATCGGTTATATCCGACTCTATTTCGGGATGATACAACCCTGCCATGGAAATTTTCATGCCCGGTGCATACTCCTTTATCACTTTTATGGCTGCCTGCATCTGCTGCAAACTACGTTCGTCCATCGAAATGAATGTTTTTTCGAACCATCCTTTTTCTTTCAGATGCGCGGCGAATGCCTTTAACATCCCGCCCCAAAAGAGCGAGTATTGTTCCTCGCCCGGAGCGCATTTCATTTCCTTATGCGAGTCGGTTGCTTGGTCGTAGTAGCGGAACGATAAATTCCATGGTATCATGGAGAAGCATGTTATCTCCTTGTCTATTCCACATTCCATCATAAACTCCACCCATCGGTCGAAGATTGTGAAATCGTACCACCATGTGCCGTCGGCTTTTTTCACCCATGTAACCATGCTCCCGAAGGGGTCGTATGTCTGTCCGTTCCATGGTTTGTGTGTGAGCGTGGCTGTTATGACCTTTTGCCCTGCCGAGGCAAGTTTTTTCATATAGGGGCGGAGCAGTTCAAAGTGTTTGGACGACCATAGTTCCACATTGTGTACTCGTGCCACAGCGTAGGGGTTTTGCCAAAAATCGAGATGGAAACGCCACTCCGCAGGGGCCGGCAGCACCCTGTCGAGTACTTTCACTTTGTATTGTCGTTTATACTCCTTGCCATCGGCTGTCACTGTGACGCTGCCTGTGTATGTTCCTGCTTGTACGTCGGCAGGGATGGCCACTGTGAGCCACAAACCGCGATAGGTATTTGCCGACAACACCGTGGTGGCGTCGTCTGTTATCCTATCGGCAGACAGATTGCAACCGTAGGCCTCTATGTCGTGGTGTCCGCAACCGGTGAATTTATCGGTTATGACAGGTTGCACAAAACCGCCTGCCACATTTTCCGATGCTATGGTTTTATTGCCACATTTTAGTTCGCCGAATGAGTAGCTCACCTGTGTTTCCACATTTTTATTTCCAACGAGCAGTTGAAAATTAACACGCTCGCCACGCCATGCGGTGGCACTGCTCACCGATGCTGTTTTAATATTTGTACACTCCTCGACCGGATAACGAGTATCTATGTTACCCCATTGCACCGATATTTGTGCTACCGAACAGCATAGAACAGCCGATAAGAAAAATAATATTGACAGACCTCTTTTCATATTCTTGGTTTATTTTATGGTAAATACTTCGCCTACTGTTATTTGGAATGTGCTTGCAGGCAACCCCTCGGAATTGACAAGGTTGGCACGCGTATATGGCTGCCACCCATAACGCGCCTTCACAGGATTTTCTACTTTTTTGGAACTTATCAGGATAGTGCCATCGCCTACTGTTACTTCGTCGGCGGCATGGAACAGCCCCGACTCGTCGGCCACTTCGAATGTGAGCAAGGGCCCGCCGTCCGAGCTTCTTAGTCCGCGACCGTACTCAAAATACAAGAGCAATGCTCCGTCACGACATTCGGCTTTATGTATCATGGGCCCCGAGGGGGTTACGTTATTTTTGCCATAGCTATGATACAACGCCTGACGCGCCAAACGCTCGCCTATTGGTTTTTTGTCGCGCGGATGCACATCGTACTCGTCACCCTTATCGCTTGACACTGCAATATAGGAATTGGGTTCTGTATAGGAAAGACGACGTTGCACATCGCGGAAGTGAGGCCACGACGGGCGGTTGATACCGGACAACTGCACCACGTAGAAGGGCATTTGGAGATTGTCCCATGCCTTACGCCAGCTATCCACGAACGCAGGGAATTGCACTGCGAACAGCTCCACGTTGTGAGCATTGGACTCGCCTTGATACCAGATGACGCCCTTCAACGGATAGCCTGCAATGGGAGCCACCGATGTCTCGAACAGATAGCATGGCTCGTAGGGATGGCGTTGCAGTTTGTTTTTACTGTTTTTTATATTGAACATTGCACGCCCTCGCACCCACTCTTGAACAAAATCGTTTTGTGTCCAATTGTCAAGTATGTCCACAAGGACGGGATGATGCTCCATTGTCTTGCGGTCGATAAACGACTCTATGGGGGCGCCACCCACCGCATTACAGATGAGCCCTATGGGTACGTTCAGGGAGTCGGATAGCACCGCTGCGAAATGGCATGCGATGGCCGAGAATTCTTTTGCATTTGCGACATTCAAACGTTGCCACGATGTTGGCAGCGTGTATTCGTGCCTGTTAAGTGCGACAAGGTCGATGGAATCCCAATTTATGTTATCGGTATATACCCGGGGCTTCATGTCGTACACGCGAATATTTTTTTCTGCTATCGTGGATGCAGCCTCATCGGCTCCTATGGAATTTTTAAGCAGCCATGCCATATTCGATTGCCCCGAACATAGCCACACCTCGCCTGCCACGATATCTTCGAGGACTATTTTCTCACTGCCGCACTCCACGTTCAAAATATGTTCCTTGCCCATTGCAAGGGGAGCAAATTCAATGCGCCAATCGCCGTTTTCATTGGCTACGGCACTCTGTTTTTGTTTTGCTATTCGTGCCTTCACCACATCGCCGGCATTGGCTTTTCCTTGCAACACGAAGGGAGCATCACGTTGCACCACCATGCCACTCGAATAGATGCTCGGCAACGACAAACCGCCATAATCGCCTGTTATAGCCGAATATACCGTATTTGCAATTATTTGCGCTCCTTCGGCATCGGGATGCAACGCATCGGCAAAAAGGTCGGGACGGTCATAGAGGGGCTCGTGCAAATCAATAAGCCTCACGTTCGACAATTTTGCAACAGTCTCTATGGCCTCTTGTATCTGCCAGAACCAATCGCGTGTACCCGATTTAAAACGTCGGTGACGGTCGAATATGGGTGTCATGCGGCATATCCATATTTTCACATCGGCGTTTACGGCACGCAAGATATCTATGAGGGCCATATAGTCGGGTATGAATTCATCGCGATAATTTGGCCAATTTCGTGGGTCGGTATCATTGAGGCCCAAATGTATCACAGCCACATCGGGCTTTAAGTCGAGTGCCTTGGTATATACTTCCTGCTTTGTATAAGGCCTATGGCCTTTATTCAGCAGTGTCGCCCCCGAGTGTCCGAAATTATGAACCTCGTAACCATCGCCCAAAAGACGTCCCAAGCATACAGGGTACGACGTTTCCGAGGGATTGGCATGCCCATAGCCATAGGTGACACTGTTGCCTATACATGCAACCTTTTTGGCATCTTGCGCCACCGTCGGCATTGCAAGCAAGGAGAGCATTACGAATATAAAAAACCTGCTTTTCATAATTTTTTACTACAAGGGTTCATTTAGAAACTGTTTTCAAAGAAAAAGCATTGCGAACAGACGAGGAGGATATATTCCTTATTTATCAGTTCGAGGATTTTACTCCTTCAAATTCAAATACCTTACCTGCCAAATAGCCGGCAAGATTATCGGCCATTCTTGCATATAACAGCAACGAGCCTTCACTACCGTCTATGGTACCTTGAACTGTTGCAAATGTATATGCCGGCGAAGGCTCGGTTTCGGTATTCACGTAGGGCACCACATTGGAAGCTTCGAACCTCATATTGTTGCCACCGTAAACAGTGTAGTTAATATCCTTCACTGTTATATCTATGACAACAGGCATATTGGGCGCAAACTTGGCATCGTTTATAAAAAGTGTGAGCGTGGAGTTTTCCTCGTTTATGGTTACGTCCACCGATGACTCTTTTCCGAAATCGCCTACCTTCAACATGCCGGTATATGACGCATCATCGGGGGTATATGCACCGCTGTTATCGTCATCGGAACAAGAAACAAGCAACGACGCTGTTGCAAAAAGCATAAATAAAAAATAGTTTTTCATAATTTTTTTCAATTATATAATTATAAATTCAAATATAGTGATATACCTGCTTGCAAGGGCTTTCCTTGTGCAAAAAAATTGTTTCCTATGGAACTGAAATAGAATGTATTATACTCCTTGTCGAGCAGATTTTTGCCCCACAACGAGGCTCCAAAATGGCCTTTTTCCCACGACAACGATGCCGATAATAATCCATAGCCCGATTGCGACAAACTGTTTTCCTCGTTCCAATATATGCGCCCTACCGCGCTGTAACCCACATGGAGCAACAGATAATTGGCAAAATCATGCGACACGGGTATGTTATACTCCAAATTCAAGGAATATGTCTCGCGAGGGGCAAGGGGCAGGATGTTCCCGGCATAGTCCACGCCGTTGCTCAGAAACTCGTCGAACTCGGCATGGGCATATCCGTATGAAGCATCGAGCCTCATACGTCCTATTTTGTAGTTTGCACTCACTTCGACGCCATAGCTATGCGACCTGCCCGCATTGGACATCATGCGCCCGGTGCCATTTTTGGGGAATACAGTCAGTTGCTGGTCGCGACAGTCGATGTAGAACAGTGCCGCCGATATATTAAGGCTGCCGTCGCTCAACGGCGATAAATGGGTGCCAAGCTCATAGTTCCATGTGGTCTCCGGCTTATAGACAGTGGATGCAGCGTCGGTATCTTGTTTATTACCGATAATATCGCCTGTCATTTTGTTTTGCAGGATATCCGAGAACAGTTGTGTATTGAAACCGCCCGATTTAAAGCCGCGACGCAGGGCCGCATAGACGTTTCCTCTCTTAAACTCGTAGGACAACGACACGTGGGGCAACAGTTCGAAGGCATCGACAGACTTATCGCCTGCGAGCGTTGTCTCCAAAGGCATGTAAAAATCAATATTTTTATATGTTTTGTAGTGCACAAGGGAGTAGCTGTCGTAGTCCATCATGGAGTATTCATAGTCGGCACGCAGCCCCACCTGAAAATTAAACGACCGCCATTTATAGCCCGCTTGCGCGTATGCGGCTACGTTGCATACCGGAATATCGAACTCGTCGTTTATAACAAAATCGTTCTCCCTGAAACTAAGTTCCCTGTCGGGGCCTAAATTCCAATAATAATATTGATTGGCGTTTTTCAAAATAAGATTGTCTATTCCATATTTTTTAAAATGCACCGGTGCATCCATATCAATGTGCTTGTACATGGCAAACACTCCTGCAAGCCACTCCACGCCACCCTCTTTTGTGGATTTTGCAACCAATTCCTGCGTGAACGAATGTTCCTTTTGCGCCTGACGCAACGTAAAATAGTCCATTGGCAGGAAATCATTATCCATTCGCATGCAATCGTCAAGATAATTGTATGCAGTTGTAGAGGACAACGTAAAATTATCGAAATAGAATTTAAAGACAAGTCCATCGCCGATATTAAAACGACGATAGCCCGATTTGTCGTTATAGGCAACGGGTGCCAACACGCCCGTAGCGGCGTTGTACGAACGATAGGCATACCCGCCCTCGTCCACATAACCCATGGAGAATGAATTATCGACGCTCCAACGCCCCGAAGCAAGATACTGTGCCCGCAAACGCATTGATATGTTATCGCCCTCGTCGCACTGTTCGGCACGCTCGGTGTTTTCGAAATAGCCGTCTGTGTGCGCATAAAACAGGGTTGCCGACCAACCGAATTGGGTTGTTGGTGCGGCATAGTGCGAGGCCTTCACGCGCAGGCTGTTTTCATTGGCATATTCAACAGCCAAACGTTTCCCCTGAAAATTCAACGGCGAGAGCGTTTTTATGTTCACTGCACCTGCCGCTGTGTTTCGTCCATACAACGAGCTTTGAGCACCGCGCATGACAGATACCTTGTCTATGTCGAAAAAATCGAAATCGTAACAGTTTTTATTGAGAACCGGCACTTCGTCGATACTTAAACCCACGACGGGCTGGTCTATTCGCGAACCAAAGCCACGCACATATATGGACGAGGTCATTCGGGAGCCATAATCGGGTTGATAGAAATTGGGGGCAATGGAGGATATCTCTTTCAACGAATTATAATGACGATTTTCTATTTGCGCACGCCCCACCGTAGTGCACGAAAAAGCATTAGCGGCATCTTCATCGTCTATTTTCATGGATGCAACGATATCCACCCCGCTAAGCATTATTGTATCGGCAGGCTCGTCCACCGGCAACAAACCAAGAAAAAATATCAGATATATAAGGTTCACAATAAATGTTTTTCATTAGTTCGGCGAAGATAATCAAAAAAGCCTGTTTACACAAATTATATGGATGATATTCCCCTGTTGCCGTTAAAATATAGAGCAAAAATTCTGCATATAAAATAAGCATAAACACCCTTCGGGGAAGGGTGTTTATGCTGTATTACGGAACAGGAATTTATCAGTTACGTCTGATTCTTATCTGTATGGCATTTTTTATGGGTTTGTCGTTGACTATGACAAAGTATCCGCCACCGCCAGCACCTGTTATTTTGTAGCCTTTTACGCTCCCCTTGTACTCGTCGATAGCCTTTTGCACATGCTCTGTTATCATATTGGGGAACATTGCTGTCTGCGCCTCAAACGACGCGGTGCAAGCCTTGCCCCAAGCATCAATATCCTTGGATTGCAATGCACGCCAGCAATCCTCGGCAGCCTGTGCCAAACGCTTTGCGCCCTCTTCGTCTATATGCGTGTCGGCCAACACATCGTACTCCTGATTTCGCGGAGCAAGCGGGATGAGCCACAGATTTTTCTCGATAAAATCCATTACATCGGCATCCTTTATGCTTTCGATATTTTTAGGCCAATAATCGCCGTCGTAGTTGAGTTTATTAAGACAAGGCATTACAATACCTATGGAGTCTTGCGAACCGCTCACATAGGGGCTGCCCGGCGGGTTTTCGAAACGGAAAAGTATTTTTGCCAACGTTTCACGGTCGCCCTCGGGAATATCCACGTGCCACATTTCTATTGCAGCCTTTCGCGACGAGGTACTCATGCCACCGCGATTGTTAAAATCGTAATCGGGCTCTATACATATTGTAAGCACCGGTCCCGGATAATATTTGCTCACATAGGGCTGGTCGAGCCAACCACCGGCAAGGTCTATTCTATAAGGGATATTACACTCCTGTCGAAGCGCGGTGGTTGAGCGTTTTGGCAACCCAGCTTCGGGTATTCTGGTGCTGACGACAAGTTCTATTCCGTTCTCTTCGCAAAAACGTTTTTTACCGGGGGTATATCCATCGCTGTTTACGAAGAAGATATCGGGTTTCAGACGCTTGACATCCTCGGCAAAGTCCATTATGCCGCTGCCCGAGTTCACAAAAGCATCCTTGACATATCGTATGGCCTTGACCATATACAGACGCTCGCGCTCGGTGTTTATCGTTTTACGGTCTTTCAGTTCACGAATGGTTGCATCGGAGCCTATCCCGACGTATAGGTCGCCATACGAGGCGGCTTCCTTAAAAAATGCGACATGTCCCGAGTGCAACATATCGTAACAGCCTGATACAAAAACTTTTTTTGACATATTTGTACTTTATTTGTTCTATTCCAAACCGGCAAATGCAGTCTGTTTTCGACGTTTACGGCAAAATTACAGATAAATATGGAAAAATCAAAATTATATTCTGTTTGTTGTTTTTTTATGTTTACAAAACAAGATTGCAAGGGCCGTTTTGCCGGACCAAACGCTGAATAATGGGTATTATTATTTTTTTCACAACGGTATCGTTAAGCCTATGTCCACCATCGAATAAAAGGCAGCGGTCGGCTCCATAAAGCTCCTGCATCTGCTGTCTGAAATCGACCATTTTGTCTTTATCGCCGAACAGCCCCACCACCAGCTTTTTCTCATCCTCGCAGATACCATCGAACTGGGTTTTCTCTAATTGGCGAAAACGCTCCACCACATTTTTGTCTATGCGAAATTCTGTTGCGCCGTCTTTTCTTTTCGATGTATATTTATTGCGTCCCATTTTTCCAAACAGCAACAAGCGCGACATTTGGAACGAGGGGTTTACCACTATACGAGGCACGCCCCATAGCTGTTGCGTGTACATTCCACCCATGGATGTCCCTATAACCATCAAGGGTTTTTCCTGCTCCACCATGGCGCGTAGCAGTTCCATGCTTTCGAATGGATCGACAGGCAGGTCGGGTGCCACAATGCGAAATTCGGGAAGATACCTACGCAGTGCCATCACCGTGCCTGAACTACCCGACGAGGCAAAGCCATGCACATACATTATGGTTTTTCTGTCCATTTTACCGTTTTTATAGGTTCGCTACATTTTTCATGATATCGGCATCGCTTATGGTATAATTACCCAAGCTGCCCGAGATAAATTGGTCGTAGGCCGACATATCCATGAGCCCGTGACCCGACAGACAGAACAATATAACTTTTTCCTCGCCTGTCGGTATGCATTGTTTTGCCTCCTCTATGGCTGCGGCAATGGCATGGCACGACTCGGGAGCGGGTACGATGCCCTCGGATTTGGCAAACAGCAAGCCCGCCTCGAACGAAGAAAGCTGGCTGACATCCACCGCCTCCATCAGTTTGTCTTTTAACAATTGCGACACCACAACACCTGCCCCATGATAGCGCAACCCGCCTGCATGAATATTTGCCGGTTTAAAATTGTGTCCAAGGGAATACATTGGCATCAAAGGGGTATAGCCGCTTTCGTCGCCAAAATCGTAGCAGAATTTACCGCGTGTCAGTTTGGGGCACGACTCGGGCTCGGCTGCCACGAAACGCGTTGCACGCTCACCGGCTATGTTATGACGCATAAATGGGAATGCTATTCCCGAAAAATTAGAGCCACCGCCAAAGCAGCCTATCACCACATCGGGATACTCCCCCGCCATTTGCATTTGCAATTCAGCTTCAAGCCCTATGATTGTCTGATGCAGGCTGACATGGCTCATCACCGAGCCTAATGAATACTTGCAACCGGGCGTTGTCAATGCCAATTCCACCGCCTCGGATATGGCCGTACCCAAGGAGCCCTGATGATTGGGGTATTTTGTCAATATATCCTTGCCGGCACGCGTGGACATGGATGGCGAGGGTGTCACCTGTGCTCCAAACGCCTGCATGACACTGCGTCGATATGGTTTTTGCTCATAGCTTATCTTCACCTGATACACTGCGCACTCCAAGCCAAAAACCTTTGAGGCATAGGACAATGCGCACCCCCACTGACCGGCACCCGTCTCGGTGGTGATGTTTGTGGCTCCCTCCTCCTTGCAATAATATGCCTGCGGAAGAGCCGAATTGAGTTTGTGCGAGCCTATGGGGCTGGCACTCTCGTTTTTGAAATAGATATGCGCCGGTGTTCCTAACGCTTTTTCAAGACCGTATGCACGCACCAGCGGCGTAGAACGATAATAGCGATACATATCCAATACGGGCTCGGGGATATCTATCCACGCATCGGTGAAATTCAATTCCTGACGTGCCGCCTGCAACGATATCAGTTTCGACAGTTCCTCGACCGTCACCGGTTCCTTTGTCTTTGGGTTAAGCATAGGAGCCGGCTTGTTCAACATCTCGGCCTGAATATTATACCAACGTGTGGGTATGTCGCTCTCGGCGAGCATAAAACGCTTTTGTTTGATTGCCATAATAGTACTGTTTATTTTGATAACAAAGGCTTGCCTTTGTGAGGCAAGCCTTTGTTATCCGATATTCTTACTTACAAAGAGAAACGCATATACAACAAGACAGCTCACGAATTAATTCCCGAGCAATGCCACCACCAATATATACTTAACTCTTTTCTCATATTATTCACTGTTTTACGAATGCAAATCTAAACAAAAATATTATTAATTCAAATGATTAGTCACTTTTTTACTCGAAATAGAACGAAAGTACTATCATTTTTGCTACGGTTTTGTCTATTGACTTTGTAAATTTCTCATAGTTTTTGTCCAAGAGGTCGCTACGGTCTTTCTCCAATATATCCATCAAGCTGAACGCAAATTTAATCTCGGGATTTAGCTTGAAGAATGGCAGATAGAAATCGCAGCCCAAACCTACTTCGAGCATAGTGTCGAAACTTTTCACAAGCAAAGGACGCTGTTTTTTCACTGTCAAATCGACCATGGGGCTTATGCCTGCAATGATATATGGACGATAGTTATTGAAACGCTCGGCAGTGAATTTAACCTCGAAGGGGACAGAAAGGTAGGTTGTCTTCATCTGCTGCCTCTCTTGCTCGCCGCTGTTATGCTCCCTGAAAATAACCGTTTTACTACCAAAATGCAATGAAGGCACAACCCTTAGCGACAATATGCTGTTTATACGAAGATCGGCAAGCACACCCACGCTAAATCCCGGGCTGTACGATGCTACATCGGCATACCACTGCTCGCCATTCTCGGTGACATACCCGTTGTTGGTAAATTCCAAATCCTGTGCATGCACACCGAAAAAGAAACCATAGTGCAGACGACGATAGTCTATGTATGGTTTGTTCTGCACCTTGCGCTCCTGTGCCACCACCAACATACATGGCAGCATGAGCAACATTATTATATATAGAATTTTTCTCTTCATTGATAATTATAACGTCGCGCAGGCAAAGTTATTGCCATGCGAGGTAAAAAAATAGTTCAACGACAGCGAATTGTAAAATTATGTTAAAATAGCCATAAAAGATAGGCATCAATATAAAAAGTGGTATCTTCGCATCGGATAATACAAACCTAAATATTTATAACTATGGCTTACGTAATTACAGACAACTGTGTTGCATGTGGCACTTGTATCGACGAATGTCCTCAGGGTGCTATTTCAGAAGGCGAGAAATATTCTATTAACCCCGAGTTGTGCATCGACTGCGGTTCGTGCGCAGCAGTTTGTCCTTCCGAGGCAATTGTAGAGGGATAACAACAGTCTTCCGGCAACGCCGACAGTTTAAGATTAATTATGAGGGTGTATCGTTGATACGCCCTCATAAAGTTATAAGAATATTTAAATAACTTCTTATATTTGGGAGCCATGAATTACAAAGGACTGATACATATAATAGTAAAAAGCATTGTGCTTACCATTGTTGGGATTGCGGTATATCTTTTATACATAACCCTGTTTACATAAAAAACATCGACGGTTCATGTGAACCGTCGATGTTTTTATTCTCGGCATTATTACTGCCGCCAAAGTCCTGTTTCTTAATAGTTTTCGGGTTTCAATTGGAAGTGAGCCTTGGGATGAGCACATACGGGGCACATCTCGGGAGCAGCCTTTCCAAAATGCAAGTGACCGCAGTTGCGGCATTGCCAGATGCAGTCGCCGTCGCGGCTGAATACGAGATTGCCTTTTACATTTGCAAGCAGCCTGTTATAACGGTCCTCGTGTGCTTTTTCTACCTTAGCAACCATGTCGAACAGAGCAGCTATCTCGACAAAGCCCTCCTCACGAGCCTCGTTAGCCATTGTGGGATACATATCGGTCCACTCTTCGTTCTCACCGGCAGCGGCATCAACAAGGTTCTCGGCTGTACCCTCTATGCCATGAACCAATTTGAACCAAATTTTGGCATGCTCTTTTTCTTGGTCGGCTGTCTCTTGGAACAAGGCTGCTATTTGCTCGTAACCATCTTTTTTGGCTTTACTTGCATAGTATGTATATTTGTTGCGCGCTTGGCTCTCGCCTGCAAAGGCCTTCCAAAGATTAGCTTCGGTTTTTGTTCCTTTCAATGATTTTTCCATAGTTCAATAATTTTAATTTTTCATCAATTTAAAAAAGTATCAATCATATTTTTCTGTAATGCAATTTTCGCAATTTTTTGCGAAAATTGCAAATTTTTGCCTCTAAATTTAAATCCTAAAAAGATTTTTTGGATTTAAACAATGTTAAAACAGCCAAGGCGGGGTTATTTCTTGCAGTTACCGGGACAAACAGGCTTAATTTGCTTAAAGAAATCGTTGCCTTTGTCATCTACAAGGATGAAGGCGGGGAAGTCCACTACCTCTATTTTCCATATGGCCTCCATGCCAAGCTCGGGATACTCTACGCACTCAATGCTTTTTATGTTGTTCTGTGCAAGTATAGCTGCCGGACCACCTATCGAGCCCAAGTAGAAACCGCCATGTTTCTTGCATGCGTCGGTAACTTGTTGTGTACGATTACCCTTTGCAAGCATTATCATGCTGCCGCCATGTGACTGGAATAAATCGACATAGGGGTCCATGCGGGCAGCTGTGGTGGGTCCCATGGAGCCACAAGGCATGCCTTCGGGTGTTTTTGCGGGGCCTGCATAGTATATGGGGTGGTTCTTTATATATTCGGGCAGTTCCTCGCCACGGTCGAGACGCTCTTTGAGTTTTGCATGTGCTATGTCGCGACCAACGATGATTGTGCCGTTCAACGAAAGACGTGTGGCTATGGGATACTGCGACAACTGTTTACAAACCTCGCTCATGGGGCGGTTCAAATCGACACGTACTACCTCGCCCTCGCCTGCGTTACGCAGATGCTCGGGTATGAGGGTTGCGGGGCTGTCATCGAGTTTTTCTATCCAAATTCCGTCTTGGTTTATTTTTGCTTTTATGTTACGGTCGGCCGAACAGCTCACGCCCATGCCGACAGGACAGCTGGCTCCGTGACGCGGCAGACGTATTACGCGAACATCGTGTGCAAGGTATTTACCACCGAACTGCGCACCAAGGCCTATGCGGTGTGCCTCGTCAAGCAACTGTTTTTCCAATTCCACATCGCGGAAGGCACGACCTGTCTCGTCGCCCGTAGTGGGCAGATTGTCGTAGTAGTGTGTAGATGCCAATTTAACGGTGAGAAGGTTTTTCTCGGCCGATGTGCCACCTATTACAAATGCTATATGATAGGGAGGACAAGCCGCTGTTCCAAGGCTTTTCATTTTTTCTACAAGGAAGGGGATGAGGGTTGCCGGGTTCAGCAAGGCTTTTGTCTCCTGAAACAGGTATGTTTTATTTGCCGAGCCACCGCCTTTTGTCACCATGAGGAATTTATATTCCATGCCTTCGGTAGCCTCGATGTCGATTTGCGCGGGCAGGTTACATTTTGTATTTATCTCGTCATACATGTTAAGCGGGGCATTCTGGCTGTAACGCAGGTTTTCTTGCGTATAGACATCGTACACACCGCGCGACAGAGCCTCCTCGTCGCAGAATCCTGTCCACACCTGCTGACCTTTTTCGCCATGTATAATGGCTGTACCGGTATCCTGACATAGCGGCAATTTACCCTTTGCCGATACTTCGGCATTGCGCAAGAATGTAAGAGCCACGTATTTGTCGTTCTCGCTTGCTTCGGGGTCGTCGAGGATTTTTGCCACCTGCATATTGTGCTCACGACGCAACAGGAACGATACATCGCGGAAGGCTGTGCGCGAGAGCAATGTAAGTGCCTCGGGGGCTACTTTAAGAATGGGCTTACCTTCAAAATCGCCAACCGATACATGCTCTTTTGTCAGAAGATAATACTCGGTGGTGTCTTTTCCATGCTGGAACATGTGTGCATACTTGAATTCAGGAATTGTTGCCATAGTTTTTTTATTTTAGGTTTAATATTTTATTGTTCTGTTTCTTCGTCGGTTGTAGGATAGAGAAAATCGTTGTATGGGTATTTTTGCACATGCAATTCGCAAACTTTCTTGTATATGATGTTCTTTAACGAGTCTATGTTTTGTTTCTCGCGTGCCGATATGAATATACAGTTTTCGGATAGTTTGCCCATCCATGTCGATTTTAGCTCGTCGAGCGTTATATTCTCGCGTGTTTTTGGGGTTAGGTCGTCCTCGTCCTTGGGAATGTATGTAAACGCATCGACCTTGTTAAACACCACCATCATAGGTTTGTCGCCACATTTTAAATCGGCAAGTGTCTTGTTTACGACCTCTATCTGCTCCTCGAAGTCGGGATGCGATACATCCACCACGTGCAGCAAAAGGTCGGCCTCGCGCACTTCGTCAAGTGTCGATTTGAAGGATTCTACAAGGTCGGTGGGTAATTTTCGTATGAACCCGACTGTGTCCGACAGGAGGAAGGGCAAGTTTTCTATTATGACTTTGCGCACTGTGGTATCGAGCGTTGCAAACAGTTTGTTTTCGGCAAATACTTCGCTCTTGGCCAACAAATTCATAAGGGTGGATTTCCCCACGTTGGTATATCCCACAAGTGCCACACGAATAAGTCGTCCGCGATTTTTTCGCTGTATGGATTTTTGCTTGTCTATCTGCGACAACTGCTCTTTAAGCAGCGACATGCGTCCAAGGATTATACGTCGGTCCATTTCGAGCTGTGTCTCACCGGGACCGCGCAGACCCACACTACCGCCCTTACCGCTACCGCTGCCCGAGCCGCCACCCTGACGTTCAAGGTGTGTCCACAAGCGTTGCAAGCGAGGAAGCATATATTTATATTGAGCAAGCTCCACTTGCACTTTGGCATGTGCTGTCTGTGCACGCATAGCAAATATATCGAGTATGAGCGATGTTCTGTCAAGAATTTTCACTTTCAATTCCTTCTCGATGTTACGCAATTGCTTGGCCGATAGTTCGTCGTCGAAAATGACCATACCTATCTCGTCGTCGGTATCCTTGCGCATTTCGACATATTCGGATAGTTCTTTCAGTTTACCGCTGCCCACATAGGTCACAGGGTGCGGATGGTCTATTCGCTGTGTAAAACGCTTTACGACATCGGCACCTGCGGTCTGCGCAAGAAACTCCAATTCATCGAGATATTCGTTGGTCTTACGCTCGTTCTGGGTCGAGGTTATCAGACCCACAAGTATAGCAGTCTCTTTCTTTGAGGTGGATATAACAAATTCTTTCATTAATTTCTATATTCATCTATATTTATTGCGAAGATAAGCTATTTTTCAGATATTCGCGCCCGTTATGTGGAAAAAACCACACGATAGCGTCCGCCGGCTACCGAACGAATTATATTTTTCATTTCCAATTGGAATAGCAATGGCATTAGGCGATTTACCGGCATATCCAGCTCTATAACCATTTGATTTACTTGCAAACCTTCGCTGTCGGTTCTAAGTAGTTCTATTATACGGTTTTCATCGTCGCTCAGTTCGGGGAACAGTTCGGGCTGGGCCGGTTGCTTTTTGCGCGATATGGGTTTCCAGTTCATTGCTGCCATGAAATCGTGTGCCGATGTCACCAACGCGGCTCTGTTTTTGGCAACCAGCTCGTTGCAGCCAATGGAATATTTATCGTTCACCCTGCCCGGAAAAGCAAAACAGTCGCGCCCATAGCCTTGCGCCAACGATGCCGTAATGAGTGAGCCTCCGCTTGCCGCCGACTCCACGACGATGGTTGCATCGGCCATTCCTGCCACTATTCTGTTGCGTTGAACAAAATATGCCGGCAAGGAATCGGTTCCGCTCATGAATTCTGTGAGCAGGCCGCCATTGGAGAGCATTTCCTTGGCTATATTGCGATGCACACCGGGATATATGCGGTCGAGCCCATGTGCCAACACGCCTATCGTGGGCAACCCCGACGCCACCGCTGCCCGATGGGCGCATACGTCTATCCCATAGGCAAGGCCGCTCACCACAAGAGTACCGGGGAGGCTGCATGCCAAATCGTTCACAAACGAGGTACATACGTCCTTGCCATATTCGGTGGCATGGCGTGTTCCTACTATTGCCACCACATGCTTGGGGTTCAGGTCGATATTTCCCAACGTGTACACAACGATGGGGGCATCGCAACATTCGCGCAAGCGATAGGGGTAGCTATCATCGGTAATACAATGTATTTTAATACCCTTGGACTGAATGAAATCCATCTCGCGGTTGGCATCCTCGAAAATGGTTTTTGAGGACAACGCAGCCACCAACGCGGGGCTGATACCCGGGAATATGTTATGTATATCGGATAGGTTTGCAAACAATTCCGAAGCGCTGCCCACCACCGATAATATCTGAGAAAGAGCCGCAACTTTCAACCCTTGTACCTTTGTGAGTGCAAGGATTGAAAGTTGCTCGTTTATATTTGCTTCCTTCACGAAAATAAGATATTACTTATTCAAGATTGAACGGAACGATTCGTTATTTGCATATTTTGCAAATTCAAGGTCAACTGCGGCTTTTTCGGCCAGTGAAGCATCCATTTTGACAGCCTCTTTGAGCCCTTCGTATAGCAACGCTGCGTTTTGTGTACGTGCGCCCAAGATTGCTTTCAGGTAGTGGGTGTAGGCATCGGGGGTTTTTATAGCCTCCAAGGTTGCTTTTGCTGTGCTATAATCCTTGTTCAACAATTGAGCCAGCACTGCGCTGTTGGTTGCTTTGTCGCCAAACATTTCCGTTGCACGTGCATACTGTCCTTGTGCTATATATAAATTGCCCAAAGCCTCTTCACCTACTTTCGATGACAAGCCTTTTGCCATATATGTCTCGGCATCTACGACATTGCCGTCGAGGAGCGACATATATCCCAAATTGACATTAACCTCGGGAGCCGACGGAGTGAGCGAAGCGGCTTTTGCAAAGTATTCTGCCGCGGTATTATAGTCGCCTCTCTTGTATGCAAGCACGCCCAAGTTATTGTATGCGCGATAGTCGTTGGGGTGAAGTCGTATGGTTGTTTTGAATATTTTTTCTTGCTCTGCGGCGTCCTCGCTCACTATGGAAGCGTATAGTATCTCTTCGAGCGACAATTTCGAGGGGTCCTCGGCAAATTGTGCCATTATCTCGTCGTCGCTTCTACCTATCAGCTGGTAGTTCAGCGTAATACGCGCACGACGCAACAAGGGGAGTATCTCGTCGGCAAGGTCGCTGTACACCGATGATATGTTTTTTATCTGTGCTTCGCGCTCCTCGGGTTCGTTATACATTGACAGCACGCGAAGAATAAGGTCTTTGTCGGGCAAATCGGACTTGGAAACGAGTTCTTGGAAGCCTTCCCAATCCTCGGCAGTGTAGTCGCTGTCCAAATATCCTTCGAGTTTTGCATTGTCCATCTGTTTTTTAACAAATTTAAGGGTGTTCTCCTCGCGTCCGTTTGCCACATCGACATTGAGCAACATGCCGCCGTCGGGCGAAGCGTATGCAGCTACCTCCACATTGTTGAGCACCTTGCGCTCCACATCCTCGGCAACAGCCTTCATTGAGTCTTCGAGTGCGGTCATCTGCTGAGTATTAAGCTCGCTGCTACGCAAATTTGTCTGCTGTATAAGGAACATTATATTTGCTTGTTGCGCCTGCTTTATCACACGCTGAAAAGCATCCTCGCCAACAGCGGTGTTCGCGCTCGATACAGTCGTTTTGTATAGTTGCGATGTGGAAATGCAGCCATCGGCCACTTTTACATCGGGTAACACATAGCTTTTATTTCCTTTTGACACCATGAATTTTAAATATAGTGCCGATTTTTCCATGGCAGGAACATAATCGAATGTCATTTTTATGGTAAAATTACCACCACGTTGGTAGGATATCACGCGGTTGTTTCCTTGTACCTTCTCGCCTTGGAATGTCACAGGCTCGGCAGTGGCTTCACCACCCTCGTAACGCAAAACGGGGGTTATGGTCAGGACCGCCTTTTTATTAAAAAATTCTTTTGGGAAACGGCCATCAATTGTAACCGGTATTTCACTGCCCACCACTTCCAGAACTTTGGGTGTCACTGTAAAATGCTCGGCCAACATTGGTTGCATTTTGGAACTACATGAACATACGAGCATCAACGCTGCTGCATAAATGAAATAGGATAGTTTCTTCAACATATAATAATATAACTATTAGGTTTATTTAAGTGTTACAAACTATTTACAAAGATAGCACATATTTTGCAATGTTCGACACGAAATAATAAAAATAAATGACAGGCCTGTTTTTCCTCATTTTAAAAGAAAGCATAAAACACCCGGAACATACTTTTGTCAAATATTCCAACTATAATTTTGCTTTTTAATTTTTCTTATTGCACACGCTGCGAGGATGGTGCTCCATAATCTCCTCGCGCAATCTTTTTCGGTCGATATGTGTGTAGATTTCGGTTGTGGCAATGCTTTCATGCCCAAGCATGGCTTGTATTATACGCAGATTGGCACCCCCTTCGAGCAGATGGGTTGCAAAGGAATGTCGGAAGGTATGCGGGCTGACATTTTTATTTATCTCTGCCGCTGCCACCAATTCTTTTATTATGCAAAAAACTGTTATTCGCGACAATGGTTTCCGACGTCTTTCGCTCACAAAAACATAGTCCTGATAGCCGGGCTTTATATCAATGCGTTCCCTGTCGTAGAAATAGTAGTTTAACTCCTCGATAGCCCGCTCCGAAATGGGGACAAGGCGTTGTTTGTTTCCTTTGCCTGTTACTTTTATGAATTCCTCGTCGAGGTACAGGTCGGACAAACGCAAATTACACAGTTCCGACACGCGCAGCCCACAGCTGTATAGCAGTTCCACGATGGCGCGGTTGCGTTGCGCTTCGAGCATCGACGTATCGACGGCTTCTATTATTTTGTCTATTTCGTCGGGGGTGAGCACATCGGGCAGATGCATGCCTATCTTTGGCGATTTAAGCATATCGGCAGGATTATTATCCATATACCCGTCGATATTCAAAAAACCATAGAAGGAGCGCAGCGAAGACAACAGACGCGCCTGCGTGCGAGGATGGATGCCTACATCGGTGAGCGCAGCAAGGAAATCCCTGAGTTCGTTTATGGTTGCATCGAGGACATGCTTGCCCTCGGATTTCAGGTATGTATCGAGTTTGGCTATATCCTGCATATAGGCCTCGATAGTATTCGACGAGAGCCCCTTTTCGAGCCTCAGGAACACACGGTAACGCTCCAACGGATTATCTGTTTTTTTTGCAGCCATCAACACATTTTTTACGCATGTAAAGGTACAAAAAAGTTTCAAATAAAGTTCTTTACAACGATTGATTACTGTTTTTCTGCTTTTTTTAGTTATCTTCGCAGGCGTAATAGATGCCAAGAATGAGTATAGACAATAATTTAGACGAATACATAGCCCGACACAGTTCGCCCGAGGGCGATTACCTATACCGTCTTTATCGTGCCACGAATGTCGAGATTTTAAACCCTCACATGGCTTCGGGACACGTTCAAGGGCGTTTCCTAAAACTGTTGGTCAAGATGATTCGTCCAAAAAACATTTTGGAGATAGGAACATACACAGGCTATTCGGCTATATGTATGGCCGAGGGGCTCGACGAAGACGGCAAGCTATACACATACGAAATAGACGATGAATTGGAGGATTTCACACGCCGTTGGCTCGAAAACTCCCCCGTTGGCGACAAGATTGTATTCACAATAGGCAGCGCAATAGAAAAAGTCCCCTCGTTGGGAATAAAGTTCGATATGATATTTATCGACGGCAACAAACGCGAGTATATAGAATATTACGAAATGGGCCTGCGTCACCTAAGCGAGAATGGTTGGATTATAGCCGACAATACCCTGTGGGACGGCCATGTCATCGACCCCTCATACAAAGACGCACAAACAAACGGAGTAAGGGCCTTCAACGCCCATGTACGCGCCGACGAGCGAGTGGAAGAGGTCATACTGCCACTGCGCGACGGCCTTACTATTATTAGAAAAAAATAAAAACAACATACCATGGACAGTACAAGACAAAATAAGATATCGCGTCTGATACAGAAAGAACTAAGCGATATATTTCTTAAAATGGCAAAAGAGACACGTGGCATCATGGTCACAGTGAGCGTTGTCCGAGTAAGCCCCGACCTTGGAATAGCCAAAGCATATTTGAGCGTATTCCCCTCGGAAAAAGGCAACGAAGTCATTGAGCATCTTACAAAAAACACAAAAGCCATACGTTTTGAACTTGGCAACAGGGTGAGACACCAGCTTCGTATCATCCCCGAACTGCGTTTCTACCAAGACGACTCGCTCGACTACATAGAGCACATTGACAATCTGCTGAAAGACTAAGCACACATGAACCTTGCGTTGTACATTGCCAAGCGTTATCTGCTGTCAAAAAAAAGCCATCGCGTAATAAATATAATTTCGGGTGTAGCAGTGGCAGGCGTGACATTAGCCACAATGGCTATGATATGTACAATGTCGGTGTTCAACGGTTTCAAGGAGCTTGTTGCTTTTCAGTTTACCGCGTTCGACCCACAGCTGAAAATAGTTGCAGCCGAGGGTAAGAATTTCTATATCGACAACGAAAAAATAGAGGCTGTAAAATCGTTGCCGCAGATAGCCGTTGCAACCACCTGTTTTCAAGAGAAAGCCATGGTGCAATACGACGGATGTCAAGCCATGGTGACAATAAAAGGAGTCGAAGAAAATTTTTCCGTTCTCACCGACATAGAAAAAGCCCTGATAGGCGGCGACACATTGCTGTTAAGCGATGCAGACGTACATTATGCTGTTGCCGGAGCCGAGCTTATATCGACACTGAATTGTGGTATAAACCATATAAGACCGTTGGAGATATATGCTCCCAAACGAGATAGAAAAATAAATTTGGTAAACCCGCTTGTAAATTTCAAAAAGGGGCATCTATACTCGTCGGGGACAATATTCGTTGTCAACCAAACAAAATATGACAATAACTACATACTGACATCGTTGGATTTTGCAAGGGATATTTTTGAACGTCGAAGCAACGAGGCAAGCAGTTTGGAATTGAAAATAGCCGATGGGCACTCCGTAAGCGACGTAAAACAGAAGATAAAAGCCATTTTAGGTGACGAATATCTGGTACTCGACCGATACGAACAGCAGGAGGACATTTTCAGGATAATGAAAATAGAAAAACTTATCTCCTATATTTTCCTTACATTTATATTGTTCATAGCCTGCTTTAACATAATTGGCAGCCTCTCCATGTTGATAATAGACAAAAAACAGGATATAAACACGCTGCGCAGCCTTGGAGCAAACAACAAGCTAATCACCGACATATTTGTCATCGAGGGTATTCTTATTTCGGCGACAGGCGCTGTTGCAGGCATCATATTGGGTGTGGTTGCCTGCCTGCTGCAAGAACATTTCGGAATACTTGCATTGGGCAACGGTGGCGGGAACCTTCTTGTGGACAGCTATCCCGTAGCTGTGGAGACGCAAGATATAATACTTGTTTTTGTTACGGTGATATTGGTGGGTGTAACAGCCGTAGGTATCCCTGTACGCATGCTCACCCGACGCATATTCAGGGAGGGTATCAGATAAGGGTAATTTTATTTGTATATACCGGCTGGCGTAAAAAGCGCGAGGCCTGTTCCCTGAACCGTTCATCCGACTCGGTGGTATAGAATATTGTTGTGCCGCCTTTTGTGCAACGCTGTTCCAAGCTCGTATGGCGCGACAGATAATCCTGCAACGACGTTGCCACCGCCTCGCCTTGTGTCAGCAGTTGTATGTTTTCGGGCACAAACTGTCTCACCCTTTCCAGCAGCATAGGATAGTGCGTGCAACCGAGTATAATGGTATCAATCATAGGATCCTTTGCCAATAAAGCCTCGACATCCCTTTTCACGAAATAGTCGGCTCCCGGTGTCAGATGCTCGTCGGCCTCCACAAGCGAAGCCCACATGGGACAAGCCTTACCGGTGACATGTATGTCGGGGAAAAGTTTTTTTATCTCCAACGGATAGGACATGGACCTGATTGTTCCTTCGGTGGCAAGAACACCGACATGGCGGGTCTTAGTAACGTCGCCCACACTCTCCACCGTAGGACGTATTATGCCAAGCACGCGTCGCGAAGGGTCCATGCCGGGCAAATCAAGCTGTTGTATGTTTCTCAGTGCCTTAGCCGATGCCGTATTACATGCCAAGATAACAAGATGACAACCCGAGCGGAAAAGAAAATTCACCGCCTGACGTGTAAACTCGTACACCACATCAAAGGAGCGTGTTCCATAAGGAGCGCGTGCATTATCGCCTATATACATATAGTCGTATTGTGGCATCAAGCGATGTATCTCGCTATAAATAGTGAGGCCGCCATAACCCGAATCGAATATACCTATCGGGCCGGGAGTTTGAGGCAAGTTAATAATCTCGGACACTGATACTATAATTTATTTTATTATTGGTTTTCGGCGGGCAAAGCAACATCGTCGTTTGTTACTGTGGCGTCGTTTGTTGCAGCCTCGTCGGTCTGTTGTGCGCTATTGCTGTCGGCAGGCGATTGTTCTGTGGCAACAACATCGGTGGCAACAGGCAATGACTGCGGACCACCTGTCAAGGCAATAGTTCCAAGCACTGCTTCTGTAACATCGAAACCATTCTCGGGGTTCACGAATATATACCCGATACGTTCCGTATCCACTATATATGCAAGTTTGTTATGCACACACACGCGAGCTACGGCATCGTCTATTTTGGCATGTATAGGTGCAAATAGTGAGTCACGCGCCTGAGCGAGCCACTGTTTTAGTTCGTCGCGGAATTTCACACTTTTATCTACAAGGTCCTGCAATTCTTTTTGGCGTTTGCGGAGTATGGGCTCGGGAAAATCTTTTTGTCCGTCGAGGAAAGAGACATAGCTGCGTGTCAATTCCTGCTCGTTGCGTTCTATCTCCATTTTGCAACGTGTTTTAAGTTCCTCGAAATCGGCTTGTACCTGTCCATATTCGGGCAGTTTCTGCATGAGTTCGCTATAATTGAAATAGCCAAACCTTACTTGTGCCATTGCCGCCAATGGGAAAAACATCACTAAAAATATGTATCTGCGCATGACTATCATTGTTTTTTAAAACATAGAGGAGGGAGACCGCAACGGCCACCCTCCGTATATTAGTTGGAACTTGCCGCGTACTTATTTTACAGGAGCAACCACACCTGTCAAACCAAGTTTAGACTTTACTTTCTCGGTTACATCCTCGCAAAGTGTCTCGCTTATATAGGGGATGCCGCTTGCAATGTCGAACACACAGATATAGCCACCCTCGCGACCTACAACCTGAATAGCATCGCTCAGCACTTTGCTAACCTCGGTAAGTTTTGCTTGTTGTGCCTGTTGCAGGTTCTGATAGCTCTCTTGCTCGTATTGTTGCATACGGGCATATAGCTCCTGCAACTCATTCTGACGACGTTGCAGAATGTTCTGAGGAAGCGAGTCCTTTACTTGCTCGAATTCTGTTCCTTTTTTCTCCAATTCTGTACGCAGACGCTCAAATTCATCGGCATATTGTTTTTGCAGTGTCTGCAAGTCGTTTTGTGCTTTTGTAAATTCGGGCATCAGCTGCATTATCACATTTGCGTTTACATAACCAAATTTCTGTGCTTGTGCAACAAGGCTCAAAGGAGCCAACATCAAAATCAAGATTAAAATTTTCTTCATGATATTAATTTTTAAATTGTTCTATTTTTTATAGGCCTCTAACAGTAAGTTCCTATACTTACATTCATTAATGTATAACGTTTTTGTTCGCGGCTGTGACAACTACCATGCTTTTTTTGCACAGTGGAATATCCACACCGTTATTCCTTGTTGTGTCTGCTAAAACACAAAACCGTGCGAAGTTAGTGCTTTTAGTTCGAATATCCAAGTTTACTTAAAACTTCGTTGCTTATATCTATTTTTGGCGAGGCATAAATGATGCTCATTGCCGACGCGCGGTCTATTACCATGGAGTAGCCTTTGCGGTCGCATATATCCTTGACGGCATTATATATTTCGTCTTGTATGGGCGATATCAGACTCTCGCGTTTCTTATATAGTTCTCCGTCGGGACCAAAATAGAGGCGTTTCAGTTCGCTTGCTTTTTTTTCGGCTGTAAGTATCTCCTCCTCGCGCATTTTACGTTGTTCGTCGCTCAGGAACATAGACTCGCCCTGATATTTTTTGTATAGTGTCTGTGCCTCTTGTGTCAGTACATCTATTTCGCTTTGCCAACGTCTTGACTGTTGGTTCAACTGCTCATTTGCACGTTCATAGGCGGGAATATTTTTCAGTATATATTCCATATCTATTAAAGCATATTTTTGTGCTTGCACAGCCACTGTTGCCAAAACAGCAAAAAATGTCATTAACAATATTTTTTTCATATTCTTATTATTTATGATACTTTGGGACACGCCAAGTATCGGGTTAATATATTGTTAGAATTCTTGTCCCAAGATAAAGTGGAATTGACTACCGCCATACTGCGACGAGCCATATAGCTTGTCGAAACCGTATGCCCAGTCAATACCTATAAGGCCTATCATTTGCAAGAATATACGCACACCGACACCGGCACTGCGTTTCAAGTCGAATAGGTTGAATTGGCTCATCTCGGTCCATGAATTACCTGCCTCGACAAATGCCAGACCATATATATTTGTCGATGTCTGCAACATGAATGGGAAGCGCAGTTCCATGCCCAGACGAGCATAGGCATAGCCTTCGTAGCCATAGGGTGTCAGACTACCATTGTCGTATCCGCGCAGTGCCACCATATCGGTTGCATAGTTATAGGAGTAGCCGCTCATACCGTCACCACCCATATAGAATGTTTCGAATGGCGATTTTTTATAGCTGTCGTAACTGCCCAAAAGTCCAAAGTCGGCGCGTGTCATCAGCACAAGGTTGTAGTTACCGCCGGTGAGCGATGTATATGTCTTGCTCTTGAATTTTATTTTGTAGTATTCTATCCATTTATGTTTCTCGCGCAGTTCGGCCTTGTAGGTGGGGCTTTTGGGGTTCGACGCAAGATTTTTGTAGTCCTTTCCGTCGAACATGGAGTATGGGGGTGTGAACGATGTCGTCAACGAGAATTCCGAACCGCGACGTGGGAATAGCGGGTTGTCAACCGAGTTACGCGACAGCGACAGCGACAGGTTTATATTATTACAGTTACCGTCGGTTATCAGGAAGTACTGCCAATCTTTTAGCGAATATAATTGGTAGTTCAGCTCGGCCGAGAATGTAAAGAAATCATCGGGCCAACGCAAACGACGTCCCCAACCGATGGAAAATCCGTACATTTTAATATATTTATCGGGGTCGTAATACGACGACATATTATTGTAGCCATAGTTATTGTAATTGCCATAGCCATACATGTAGTTGTAGTAGTTATTATAATAAGCCGAATTGTAATAACTGCTTGCAACGTCGGTTTGCACCGACATAAATGCCGACACCGACAACGAATTGGGGCGTTTGCGTCCAAACCATGGGTCGAAGAATGAGACGCTGTATGCCTGATAGTACTTTCCGTTCGATTGCGCACTTATGGTCAGTGTCTGTCCGTCGCCTTGCGGTATTATTCCACGACGATTACCTCCCTTGCGGAACAGGTTGCGCATGGAGAAGTTTGTAAATTTAAGCGATAGTTTTCCTATGACACCGGTTTGTCCCCATCCGGCAGAAACCTCTATCTGGTCGCTGCTTTTCGACGCCAGCTGCCAATTTATGTCCACCGTTCCTGTCTGGTCGTTCGGCACAATGTCGGGGTTTATTTTTTCGGCATCGAAGTGTCCCATTTGGGCTATCTCGCGATAGGAACGCTTAACGGCCTCCATCGAGAAGAGGCTGCCGGGAAGGGTGCGCAGTTCGCGACGTACCACATCCTCGTAGAGTCGGTCGTTACCACTTATCTTCACACGATTTATTGTGGCCTGACTACCCTCGTGCATACGTATTTCCAATTCCACAGAATCGTTGTCAACGCTCACTTCGATGGGCAGCAAATTCAGGAACACGTATCCGTTGTCGAAGTAGGTATTCTTCACCGAGTTGTCATCTATGTTCAGACGTTCATCAAGCAGTTTCTGGTTGTACACATCGCCCGGCTTCATGCTGAGCAAATAGTCGAGCTGCGATGTCGAATAGACACTGTTGCCCACCCATTTTATGCTTTTCAGATAGTATTTATTGCCCTCGTCCAATGTAAGGTATATATCGACGCTGCTATCGTTATAGGGCACCACGCTATCCGACACTATGATAGCATCGCGGAAACCGTGTTCGTTGTACAACGATATTATATTGTCTTTGTCGCCCTCGTAGCGTTCATCGGTATATTTTTTTGAGCGCAGGAATGTGTGGAAAAAGTTTTTGAGAGTGGTTTTCTCGCGTGTCTTTTTCATGGCATAACGCACTTTTTTGTCGGGCATGGCCTTTATGCCGTCGATATATATCTTGTGTACTTTTATCTTGTCCTTTTTGTCGATATTGACATCTACTATCACCTGATTTTCGATGTTTACATCGGGACGTTGCATTATGTTTATCTCGACGTTCTTGTATCCTTTTTCCTCGAAGTATCGTTTTATGACGCGACGCGCACGGCTCACCATATCGGGTGTTATCTGGTTGCCTTTTATCAAGCCTATCTTTGTTTCAAGATCCTCGCGCTCGCTCTTTTTCACTCCTTTTATTTTTATATCGGACACTCGGGGGCTCTGTTTCAGATGGATGCCCAGATATATCTTGGTGCCAATGATACTGTCGGCTGTGATACTGACATCGGAGAATAGACCGAATTTCCAATAGCGTTTAAGAGCCGATGTGACATCCTCGCCGGGGACTGTTATCTCGTCGCCCACCGACAAGCCCGATATACCTATTATAACATAGGGCTCGTGATTGTCCACGCCCGATAGATTTATGCCGCCTATCTCGTATTTACGGGGAGTACCCGAATACAATATAGTGGGGTTCACCACTTTCACATCTTGTGCCAACATATCTGTTGCAAACAACATCAATGTCAACAATGCGGCAATAGACCGTAGGAAGGATATATATCTCATTTTTTGCATTTTTGTCTTTCTATATATTATTGTGCCTGTTCTACTTGTTCGCCTGTTTTACCATAACGACGTTGGCGTTGTTGATAGTCGTAAACAGCCTTGCACAGTTCGTTGTTGTCAAAGTCGGGCCATAGCACCTCGGTGAAATAAAATTCTGAGTATGCGCATTGCCACAATAGAAAATTACTCAGACGTTGCTCCTTGCCTGTGCGTATGAGCAGGTCGGGGTCGGGCATGAAGTTTGTCGCAAGCTCCGACGATATCGTGGCATCGTCAATATCCTCTATTTTCAAAGTTCCGTTGCCTACTTTCGATGCTATGTTACGCACAGCCTCGGTTATTTCCCATTTCGAGGAGTAGCTGAGCGCAAGGACAAGTGTCATGGAGTCGTTCGAGGCGGTGCGTTGTTCGCATGCCTGTAAACGCTCGTACACTTTTGGGGGCAGTTTGGACATATCACCTATTACTCTGAACGACACATTGTTTTTCATGAAAATCTCCTCCTCGATGCTCTCGAACAGAAGTACCATCAAGGCTGCCACCTCGGCTTGCGGACGGTTCCAGTTTTCGGTAGAGAAGGTATAAAGCGTCAGGTAGCGTACACCCAATTTCAAGGCGTTCTCGACCAATTGTCGCACAGTTGCGGCACCTGCCTGATGCCCTTCGCTACGTTCTTTTCCGCGTTGCTTTGCCCAGCGTCCATTGCCATCCATTATTATAGCTATGTGCTGCGGGATGTTGTTCTTATCTATTTTCTCTGTGTAGTTCATGATGTTCTATCAATTATTACATTCCCTGTATTTAGGGGATAAATCGTAAGTCAAAAATATAGCGAAGAATGAGTAGCTGTCTTTGTTTTTCATTCCGCTGCTTTTTATGTCGTATGGGTCCTCCAATATTGGTGCATCCGATTTTGTAACGTCGAGTTTGTCGCTGAATGTCATGCGGAACGACAATTCGCAGCCAAGGTTCAAGCGTGGAGCCAATTTGTATTTTGCACCCACCCCGACAGCTATGTTTGGGGTAAACACGCTCTCCAACGGTTCGGGAGCGAATGTGGCACCTATTCCGCCCATTATGTAGGGGGTCAGCCTGTGTGTGCGTTTGTAGCCCGTACCCTCGCCATAGGCAAAGAAATTGTATTCGAATTGCACGCCAAGGTCGTATATTGTACGCGAGAAGTCGGTGTCGCCACCCGGGAATTTGTTTTCGCCCCCTGCTGTGTCGCCCGATATACGTGCCATTGCCAGATTTGTTTTCAGCACCATGCGCGGATTGAAATTGTATCGCCACACGACACCGCCCATGATGTTCATGTTCTTGAACATGCCCGAATAGTTTGCATCGCCAAGATAGAAACTGCCACCCGTCATTCCGCCAAGTTCGTACTTGTACTCCAATTCCTCGGAGTGCAACGGTAGTGCCAAGCACATAAATATGCCCGACAATATTACATATATTTTACCGAACCGTTTTATCATGGGTTTTATTTGTGCCGACTATTCGATTATTGAAATTGCAAACGGTTTATTGAGCCACGCCACACCTGTGGGGTGTCACCGCCTGTTATTATCCATATTCTATGGTTATTATCCACCACTGCTGCATAGGGTGCGTCGCTGCCTGCCAATGCTTCGGGCAGTTTCATATACTCGTCATCGGCTTGCAGCCATGTCAGTCCGTTGTCGCGCGACATATATAACGCGGCAAAGGGCTTTATTTCCTCGTCGGCAACAACACCGGTGCCGCCAAACGCATACAACATGCCGTCGTAGTGCAGCACGGTAAGATTTTCGAGTGCCGGACAATTATATTTTTTATCGCCGTCGGAAACAAGCTGCATCCAATAGTCCTCGGTTGATAATTTGCTCCACACCACCGGGGCGGCATCGGTTTGCGATGTAGCGTAACCAACTAACACATAGCGTGTTATATCGGCGTTGGTAGTGAGCGGATAGACTGCCGACGACACCTTGTGGCAGGGGAAATCCTGCTCCACGGCTGTCGTTGTCACAAAATTTATTCCGTCGGTGGTATATACAATGGAGTCTGCCGCTGCTCCGTCTATGCTTGCCACAGCCCACATTTTGCCATCTTGTTGCGATGCCGCCAACAATGTTTTCAAGTTAAAGCCTGCGGCATTCGCGCTGTATGCAGTTGTTCCTGTCGCATACTCCCACACATATCCATCGGCCGACTGTGCCAATTTTCCGTCGGCTTGCGCCATGTAGAGTGTCTCGTTGAACAACGTTACGGTGTTCAACGCTTTTTCATCGAGCCCGGCCGATATGGCAGCGGGTGCACCCCACGAAGGGTCGCCCGACAGCGTCGAAGCAGCAACGACAGCCTCGCCGGCGGCGTTACAGCCATAAAGCAACAATTTGTCTTTGAAAGGAATAGCACGCACCGGTTTGTCCACTGCGGGAGTGGCAAGCGAATACCAAGACATCTCCTCGGGGTCAACGCTATGTACATTCAGCGTCACTGTGTATTCGCGCATATATGTACCGTCGGTCGAGGCTATGAGCAACCTGCGAGGTGATGTAAAATCTATGCTGTCCGACGAAGAGACCGGTTCAAACGTATCGCTCTCGGGCTGGTAAAAATAGGGAATGCCGTCGCACGACACATAGGTGATTACTTTCGACACGTTGCACCCCTTGGGCAACGAGTCGCGGTTGTACACCTGCATATTCTTGTCGTCGATTACAAAGCTATATGCGCTGCCTGCAACTAATTTTATTATCGTAGTATCCTTGCCCTCATCGGTAACCGTAGAGACAGGAAGCTCCATATTACCTACCGAGAACGATAGCAGCGAAGCATAGGGATATACTATTACAGAATCTTCGTTATCATCGCCCAAGCAAGAGACGCAGGCTAACGCCATTGCGCACATTGCCAGATATATTGCCAACTGTTTTTTCATAGATTTTTAAATCCGTAAATATTATTATTCGATTTCAACCTACAAAATTAGCAACATTTTTTGGTATATACCTACATTTCGCGCGTTATTTATAATTATTTAGCTATTTTAACGGGGTAAAACAGAATATTTCGTTACCAAAACAGAGCGAACGCTCCATTTTCACTCCTTCGGGCAGTATAGGCGATTTAACACCGTCGCCCACTGTCAGGCGCGGATTTCGTTCCACGCGTATCTCATCCCAAAGGGCCTCATCTATAAAACGTTGCAAGGTGTATGCCCCACCCTCGACAAGCAGGCTGTTTATGTTCCTCGAAGCCAAATGCTCCACAATTTGCAGTGCCACCGAACGCTCGCCTGTTATGCGCACTTGTTCAATATTTTCACTGAATTTACCATTTACGGGGTTCATCGTATATACCACAGTCGGTGCGCTTCCATCGAACAATTTAACGGTTGTTGGCAGAACGTTTTTTCGGTCTATCACAAGCCGCAAGGGGGTTCTGCCGGCCCAATGCCTGAGGGTTAGCGACGGATTGTCCGACAAGGCTGTTCGCGTGCCCACCAATATGGCATCGTGTTCGGCACGCAATTTATGCACCGCAAGCATAGAGCCGCTATTGGATATTTTAAGCGCATCGCCTTCGGTGCGGAGGGTGTCTATGAACCCATCCTGTGTCTCGGCCCATTTCAGTGTTATATAGGGGCGCGAGGAGCCATGCAAAGTAAAAAAACTACGATTTAATCGAAATAATTCGTCACTCAGCAGGCCCACCGTAACATCTATTCCGGCAGCCTTCATGCGTTTTATGCCATTGCCGTTCACCTGCGAATTGCTATCGGTGGTTCCTATAACCACACGCGGTATTCCACACGATATTATGAGGTCGCAGCATGGGGGTGTTTTGCCAAAATGGGAGCAGGGCTCCAAACTGACATACATTGTGGATTTTTTCAGCAGATGCTTGTCACATTCTGCTACGGAGCGCACAGCGTTCACTTCGGCATGAGGCTCGCCTGCACGTATATGATAGCCCTCGCCTATTATACGTCCGTCGCACACTATCACCGCACCCACCATGGGATTGGGCGATGTGCTGCCTGCCCCGTTGGCGGCAAGCTGCAAACAACGTCGCATATATATATCGTCACATTGTTTCATACTGTTCATTGTAAATATTTTTCTATATAACTTGCCTATTCGTTTTTCGTTTTTTCATCCGTTGCACGCAGTGTCACCAAGACAATTTCGCTTGGCACGCACCAACGTATCTTGCGGCGCGACGTGCCCACTCCGTTTGTCGTTATCACCGGCACCCCTTTGTCGGTATGGTTCAACCCACGAAGGAAGCGCGTGCCGTAGTGCGTGTTTTTAATAGGGGTGTATAGCCCCAAGAGGCTCACCTGCCCTCCATGAGTATGCCCCGAGAGGACAAGGTCGGCAGCCGCATTGGTGTCCTGCGCATAATCGGGGGTATGTGCCAAGAGTATCGTAAACAGGTCGGTGGCACAAGAGGATTGCGGCACCTTGTCGGCATCGAAGGAGTCGGCAATGCCAAGCAGGCGCAAGGTATCGCCCTCGCAAACAACAAAATGTTCTTCGTCGGCAAGCAGACGCACCCCATGCTGTGCCATTGCACGAGCCACCGCATCGCGTCTTTTGTTTTCGTGATTACCCCACACCGCGAATATGCCATAGCGCGTTTTCACCGATGCAAGGGAGTCGAACAGTTCGTCGGCATGTGCCGTCATGGTCACATAGTCGCCGCCCAACAACAACAGTTCCGGCTGCAAGCCGCTTAGGCAAGCCACAACCTTGCCCAACCTTTTTCGTGTAAACTTACTTGGATAATGAATATCCGACATATATGCGATGCTCAAACCATCGAACGCCTCGGGCAGTCTGTCGCTATGCAACGTATAGCGTTTTACACGCCCCACCCCTGTCGGGGAGAGCGAGGCGCATGACGAAAAAATCATCACCGACACAAGCATGACGGCAATGATTTTGGATATTTCTTGTGGTTTTTTATCTATCATTTTTCTATAAGCACAACGGCATAGGCTGTTATACCCTCCTTCCGACCCTCGTAGCCAAGTTTTTCGGTTGTGGTAGCCTTTATCGACACCATATCGGCATCTACACCCATAACAGCAGCCATAGCCTGTTGCATCGACGGGATATGCGGGTTCAGTTTGGGAGCCTGTGCCGCCACCGTAGCATCGATATTTCCTATGCGATAGCCCTTTTCCGTCAACAGCTTGCAGGTGCGGCTGAGCAATATTTTGCTGTCGATATTCAGGAATTCATCGGAATTATCGGGAAACTGGAAACCTATGTCGCGCAAATTGGCAGCCCCCAACAAAGCATCGCATATAGCATGTATCAAGACATCGGCATCGGAATGCCCGTCAAGACCATATTCGTATGGGATTTTCACCCCGCCTATCCACAATTCGCGTCCTGCGGCGAACCTATGGACATCCATACCAAAACCGACACGTATCATATTGTATTCTATCTATTTATCGACGTCCGAACATATCCCTTAGCCCATCCATGTCGAACGAGAGCGAGAAACGCAGTGTCTGGTCGAGCGGATTGCTTTGTGCCGCCGATATAAGATATGCCGCATCCAGCGAGAATACGCTCATCTTGAAACCGGCTCCAAGTGTATAGTATTTTCTATTGCCTTTGAATTCATGCTCGTAGTGGTAACCGCCACGCAATGTAAATTGCTGATTATAGCAATATTCCACACCTATACCGCCATATATCTCCTTCAATTCCTCGCCAAAACCGCCGGGAGCATCGTTAAACGATTTGAATATACCCGATATTGAAGATATATCGTTGTAGCCCTCCGATGTAAGCCAATCCTGATACTCAGAATAGTGCGAGTTATCGCCCGACTCATATTGCATTTCTTCGAGGAACTGCTCATAGGTGGGACGAGTAGGCACAAGCAGTTTGTTCAGGTCGGCGCTGATGGCTATTGTATTGTATTCGTCTATGGGGATAAGTATAGAGCCACCTATACGCAAATTGGTAGGGATAAACTCATTGGTATTGCCCCCGTCATACGATATTTTGCTACCTATGTTCGAAATATTTGCACCCAAGCCCAACAAACACTCCCTGTTGCCTATCATTATGTAGTTATTGTAATACAGGGCAATGTCGGCAGCAAAAGCCGAAGCAGGCTCCATATCCTCGGCATAGTCATATTGCAGGTCGGAGTGAATATAACGCAGTGCAACGGCAGCCGAAAAAGTTTCGGACAACATGCGCGAATAGGCTACATCCACAGCAAACTCATAGGGTTTTATGGTATATTCATCGGCAAACACCTCGCCCAACGAGAAATAGGTAAGCGAACCGCTGACTGCCGAATACTCTCCAATGCGATAGAAGCCTGCCACGTATGCAAGGTCGATATCGCTCACCAACTGACGCAGCCAAGGAGTATATGACATGGACAAGCCGGCACGAGCTATACAGAACGGATATTTCGCCGGATTCCAATATTGCGAATTGACATCGGGCTCGGTAGCCACACCCACGTCACCCATGGCACCTGCGCGTGCATCGGGAGCAATCGACAAGGATGTCACACCTGTGTGCACCGGATTGAACTGGTCTTTCTGGGCGTGCGCCGAATAGGCACACAACATAACAGCGAATATTATTATTAATCTACTTTTCATATTATATAAATACTATTTTATTTCGTTAAAAACACTGCGTATATATTAAAACTTATTTTTCGCCTATTTATTGTTCAATACCAAAATTTTTCCTGTTTTCGACCGCTCACTGCCACCGCCCGACGACAGATATATCCGGTACAGATAGACACCTGCCGACAGCGGTTGCCCTCCTTGGCCTGCCACATTCCATTCTATGGTAGATACTATTCCTGTCGCCACCGATTTCTCGGTATGTTTCCACAGCATCTGTCCTTGGAAGTTAAATATCTCCAATGTGATATCGAGTTCACTGTATGGCCTGTTATGCGTAACCGCAAAATACATGGTGCGCCCCGAATGAAGCGGATTAGACGACAGCGTCACATCGACAAGCTCGGGGGCCAGCGAAGGAGACACTGTGAAACGCAGCGTGTCGGTGGAGGAGTTATTGAACAAATCCCATGCACGCAGAATGAGCGTATGCTCGCCGGCGGGCAATTCGTTCAGCAACAGTTCCAATGTGCCACGTTTATAATTACCCTCGACGGGGGTGAACATATTATTTAAGTTATAAGTATGTTTCTTATCATTGTTCACAATCACCATAATATCGTGTCCTATACCCGTACCCACGGTGTTTATACCATTCTCGTCATATAGTTCGGCATATAGATAGGGGGTAGCGTTCACCTCGTCGCCATCGGCAAAATCGGGTGTGTTCAGATACATTTTTATTTCGGGGCCCTTGCCGTCGTCAAGTATCTCCGACGCCGTACCGCCCACGTTGAAATTATCGAAATAGCCTTGTGCCGACACTCCCAGCGTGTCTATTGCAAAAATATTCAACAGGCCTTGCTCGTTCCTATAACTTATATCGAGTGGCACAGGCATGCTCAATTTGAAACGGCCGTTTTTCACCGAGTCGCTGCCTGTGAACAGTCTGTTTGTATATGCAGTGTAGTTAAATGCCCCTAAGCCGGTGTTATCGAGTGTGGTAATATCCTCGATACAGTCGTAGAGCGTGGGAAATACCAATCCTGTAAAGTCGGTAGCCGGTGTGCCATCCATTTTTGCCACGTAGCCCTCGACAAGAATATTTCCTCCTGCCGACACCTGTCCGGTTGTTGTCACAGGCGCATCGTTGAATTTTTCCAATACCACCTTGTATTGCGGCATATTCAGGCGCAGTGCAGGGTCGCCCAGCAATATAAATTGCAGTTTGTTTGTGGAAAGGTCCAGATTTTGGTTCACCATGTTACATTTTGCTATTCTTATGGCATCACCCACCGAGGGCAACGAGCCGTCTGCGTTCAATGTCAGCAACGCCCTCATGAAGGCTCTGTTTATTACGTTGTTATAGCTTTGGTACACTGTACGTGTGCTGGTGAACAATCCTATTGCGGCGCCGTTGGGGTTCAGGATAGCCGTTTCGCCCAACGAGCCGTTACCCAAGTCGAACGGCGATATGTCGCACGAGGCTGTCACCCAGAACGGTGTGCGCACCGACGACACATTTGCCATGTCGGACACCTGCCACGACATTTCGTGCGATAACAGGTTGGCACTACCGTGTCCCGAGTAGTTCATGATGAGCGCGCCCTGCTCCATGCGGTTGTATATAGCCTCGTTCACAAGCGGGTAGCTGTTACCTGTTGTCAGAACCTCCAACGGATAGTTATCCCAATATATTATGTCGAGTACATACGACGGGAACTCCTCGGTGAGCATTTTTGCTATTCTATCGGCATCCTTCATGTGCACATTGGGCACATCCTTATCGCCATCGTCGGCCATAAGCGTTATTACATTCTGCCAAGGGCCCGGATGCTCGTTGCGCATGTATGTGACGAGTTTATTCACGACACCATCGGCCTCCACGACACTTTGCGCCGGAATACGACCCACCGATATATCTATCTTGTTACGCAGGAAATCGCCCCCCTCGCCGTCGTCCAAAAAGCCATAGTAGTCTTCCAGCACATACGAATCGACCGTACTGACCGAGTTTTCCGACTGGTAGGTGAGGAGCATATCCTCCTGCTTGTATCGCGGATAGCCTATAAGACGATTGTCGGTGAGTCCGTCGCCGAACAGCAGCAGATATTTGGGTGCATCGTCGGCCGAAGCAGCCCTGTCGTACAACATTTTCATCAAACGGCGATAGGCTGTGGCATCGGGTGTTCCCGAGGAGAATTCGTTATATACCTGTTCGGCAGTAACCACATACACTTTCAGTCCATCGTTGTCTGTGTGTGCCTGCGCAAGTTTTTCGGCTGCCGGCAGGAACTTGCCGTTCGATGGCACTATGATAACCATATCGACCTGTTCCATGGCATGCAGATTTTGGTTGACAACGTCGCCCACCACCGTCACCGAGGGGAATGTGCCTTTCACGTCCACTGCCACAAGTTTTTCGTTGCGCGATGCAGGCGCCACCACCGAGTAGCAATCGCCCGACAGCGTTCCCACGAGTTCTGTTGTTGCCGAAGGGTCGGTAACCCGCCACACGTGGGTTGTTGCATTGGCTTTTGATATGTCGAACCGGGCGTTGCCGTATGTGCCTGAACCCCTGAACAGGGTGTTCGAGCCATACAGGGCAAGACGACGGGTGTAGTTCAGACGTATATAGTCGAGGTGTCCCGACAACGAAGCCTCATTGACCTTGTGTGTCAGTTTCACCGTTGGGTCGTCGGCAAAGCCCTCTGTTATGGCAATTGTAGTCTGCGCTATACGGCCATGTTCGGTCGAGGAGGCTTTGGATACTCTGAGCGAGCCCGCCGAATTGCCGTTCAACTCCACAGCCACGCTGCTTTCCGACGTTGCGTTGCTGCCAAAGGCCACATCGAGGGTTGCACGCGGCTCGGCCACCCCTTGTATGTCGAACCGATAGCTGACACTGCGTCCACCGGCATAATTATAGTTTTCGAGCATCACACGACCGTATGTCGATAGCGATTTTTCGTCTTTTTCGTGCAGCGCGTATGCGGGATAGGTGTCGTACACCCGCTCCATTGTAGCCTCCATAGTCTCCTTGGGGAAGGTTGCCGGTGCCTCGTCGCTCTCGGTCAGGAAGTAACAGCCATACTCCGAGTATTGGTTTCGGTAATGCACAAAACGTCCCGATTTATATTCCCATTTTTCCACTCCGTCGGCATAGAACAGCAGATAGTCTTGCTCGCGCCACAGTGGCACTTCGGGCAGGTCGTCGGGCAGTTCGTGTATATTTTTCTCGGGCAGCACATGACCACCATAACCAAACAGACGCACTTTCTCGGGATTTCTGAAACCCATTCTCGAAAGCTCGGAACGGGTTATTTTATGTACGCCATCCTTTTCTACTTTAATTTTTACCCATTTCCCCTGCGATAATCGGGAATTTTGGGTATATCGTGACGAGGATGTTGCCCGCGATGCTATGCGCGACATCGACGATGCAATGTCGAAGCCGCTATCGACAACCAATTTGAACGAATTTATCTTGTAGAACACGTTCTCGACACACACCACCGGTATAAATGCCACATCCAGATAGCCTTTTTTTGCCGACACACCGACCGAGTATTCCACGCGAGGATATTCGGGCAAACTATCGCGCATAGACTTCAAGGCATATCGACGAATTTCGGCATTGCTCATGCGTTCAAACTCGGGATACTCCACATGTACTTTATAGTCGTACAACTGATAGTCGTCGCCCAACGCCAAAGAGACGGAGTAGCGCGGCAGCACACTGTCGTGTTCGAATATCGACCAATCGATTTCGGTAAATTGTGCTTTGGCCTGCACACATAGAGCGGCAAGCACCAATAACATATATCTAAAATTTTTCATCATCGTACATGAAAATCAAGAACTTTTTCCTCTCCCAAAAAACCTTTCAAATGGTCGCCTATGGCAACCGGGGCCACTCCTGCCGGCGTACCGGTGAATATGAGGTCGCCCGTTTTCAGTGTGCAAAAACGGCTCACATATTCCACTATCTTGTCCACGCCGAAGAGCATCTGCGATGTGTTGGCCTGCTGCACCACCTTGTCGTTTATGGTGAGCGAGAAATCCAATGCCGCAAGGTTGTAATTCTCTATGGGCTTGAACTCGCCAAGCACAGCCGAGCAGTCGAAGCCTTTGGACAGTTCCCAAGGCGCACCCTCGGCAATGAAACGGCGTTGCAAGTCGCGAGCGGTGAAGTCGATGCCCACCGTCACAGCGTCGTAGTAGCGATGCGCAAAGCGTGCCGGTATGCTACGTCCCAATTTGTTTATGCGCACCACGACCTCACATTCGTAATCGACCTGTCCCAACCAATCGGGAAGATAAAAATGCTTGCCGTTTTTCAGAATAGCCGAATCGGGTTTCATGAATATCATAGGCTCGGCCGGTGTCCCAACCGTGCCGTCAAATTCCAAGGCATGAGCCGCATAGTTTTTGCCAACTGCTATTATTTTCATTTTTTTGTCGTTTTATCTGTTTGCGGGTTTTCATCGACCATGCTGTCCAAACGATTAAACATAAGCGACAGATGGGCATAGAGCGATGTGTTCTGCACCACGATATCGTCGGGGACACGTATGCGCAAGGGGGTGAAATTCCAAATGGCCTTTATGCCCCACACCACCATTCTGTCGGCAACCTCCTGTGCATTGTCTATGGGCACAGTCAGAACGCCTATCTTCACATTGTGGCGGCTCATCTTGGCACCTATTTCGCTTATGTGATACACCGGAACCCCCGATATGATGCGCCCCACGAGTTTAGGGTTGTTGTCAAAGGCTGCCACCACCTCCAAACCAAATTGTTTCAGTCCGGTGTCTTTCAGCAAGGCACCGCCAAGTCGTCCTGCGCCAAAGAGAAACGCCTTGTGTATTTTTTTAAATCCCAAAAAATCTTCGAGCACCTCCAATAGGTTGTCTATATCGTAGCCCACACGGGTGCGCCCCACAATATTCACACACGACAAGTCCTTGGCGATTTGCGATGCCACTATATTGGTCTCTTTCGACAGCCTTGTCGAGGAGACAAACATCTCGCCCTGTGCCTTTAACAGGCGACACACCGACAGATACCATGGAAGGCGTCGCAGGGTAGGTTCGGGAACTCGGTAAGTATTTGACAGCGTATCCATTTTTCAAAATCACATGCCACCGACAGGCGGCAACAACATAGTATAATCGCGTAATGCGCGCATATATAATAACGCGACAAATTTAACCTTATTTTGCAAGAGTAGAAAATTTATACGTTAAAAACAAAAAAAAGAGTATGCAGGAATGTGGTTTATATATGTTTTTCAAAAGAAAATAATTACTTTTGCACAAACCCCATAGCTGTTTACGACATGAAAAAAAACGACTGGAAGGAGAGGCTTAACATAGTCTATTCCACTAACCCCGATTTCGAATATTTTACCGATGAAAAGGAGGAAAATGATACATTGCCCAAGCAACAGCAGAAGCTAAGAGTGAGCATCGAGAAGCATCATCGCGGCGGGAAAACAGCCACCATAGTAAGGAATTTCATTGGCACCGGCAGCGACCTTGGCGAGCTTGCCCGACTGCTGAAAACAAAATGCGGTGTCGGCGGCAGTGCAAAGGATGGCGAAATAATAATACAAGGCGACATAAAGGAGAAAGTTATTGAAATTCTGAAAAAAGAGGGATACAGCCAAACCAAATAAGAGGGCGCCGACAAGCGGTTGCTGCACTGTTTTTTCATTCAACGATGCCGGTGGAGCACTTTTTTGCAGCCGCGCAGCCTGCATGCCCTTGAAGCCGATAATATTTGTGCAAAACATCAAATATTTGTGTGCGGCACACAAAAAACGCCGAATATTTTATATGTTTGCCATAAATGACAGATATACCACTGCGCTCGCTGTAAAAAAACCGAAGTAAACTTCGTTTTTTTCGCTCGCTTGTTAGTTATTTGCCATAAATGACAGATATACTACTGCGCTCGCTGTAAAAAAACCGAAGTAAACTTCGTTTTTTTCGCTCGCTTGTTAGTATATTCGCAGCGAAAACAATAAAAACACCGAAAGAAACGTTCATAAACCTATAAAACCAATATACAATGACAAACAAATCGAAAATTGTTCTGGCGGCAGAACTATTAAAAATCAAAGCCGTTAAACTACAACCCGAGCAACCCTTCACATGGGCATCGGGATGGAAATCGCCATTCTATTGCGACAACCGCAAGACCTTGTCGTTCCCCGAATTGCGCACACGTGTGAAATTGGGACTTGCCAACCTCATACTGCAAGAATTCCCCGAAGCCGACACAGTAGCAGGCGTTGCCACCGGTGCCATAGCACAAGGTGCCTTGGTTGCCGAGGAGCTTGCAAAGCCTTTTGTATATGTTCGTTCATCGGCAAAGGACCATGGCCTTGGCAACCTCATCGAGGGCGATGTTAAGCCCGGAGCAAAAGTTATTGTAGTAGAGGACCTTGTATCGACAGGCCTCAGCAGCCTGAAAGCCGTTGACGCTCTGCGTGCAGCCGGCGTCGAGGTAGTGGGCATGGTGGCATCGTTCACATACGGTTTCTCTGTTGCCCAAGAGGCATTCGAAAAAGCCGGAGTGAAATTAATCACACTCACCGACTACGAATCGGTGCTCGAAGCAGCCAAAGCCACAGGATATATAACAGAGGATGTAATGCCCACACTCAAAGAGTGGCGAGCAAACCCCTCGGAGTGGAGAAACGATTTAAAATAACACAATGAGCCAATACGAAAGCAACGTAAAGCATATACCCTACTCACAAGAGAGGGTATATGCCAAGCTCGAGGACCTGAACAACCTTGAAGCACTCAAAGACAAACTGCCCGAGGACAAAGTAAAAGAGTTCAGCTACGACCGCGACCAAGTGACAGTAGATGTCCCCCCTGTGGGCAAGGTGACAATAAAAGTAGTAGAGCGCGAATCGCCCAAATGTATAAAATTCGAGGCGGCAGGCTCGCCCATACCCATGAACATGTGGATACAGATAATCCCCGACGGCGACGAAGCCTCAAAAATGCGTGTGGTAGCCAAGGCCGATATAAACTTCATGCTTCGCGGCATGATAGAGAAACCACTGAAAGAGGGATTGGAAAAAATAGCCGACACCCTATCCTTAATTAAATACTGATGCCGTCGCACACATACAGACAGCATACAACCACTAAAAAACAGCAACCAACAGACTATGGCAAAAAAACTATGGGATAAGAACAGCACCGTAAACCCCGAGATAGAGCGTTTCACGGTGGGCAAGGACCGCGAACTCGACCTGCAATTGGCACGCTACGACATTTTAGGCTCCATAGCCCACAGTGCCATGCTGCACAGCATAGGAATGCTCGACAGCAATGAGACACAGCAGCTGCACAACGAGTTGCGCAACATATATGCCATAGTCGAAAACAATGAATTTGTAATAGAAGAGGGTGTCGAGGATGTACACTCGCAAGTGGAGCTGATGCTCACACGCAAGTTGGGCGACACAGGCAAGAAGATACACTGCGGCCGTTCGCGCAACGACCAAGTGCTTGTCGATTTAAAACTGTTCACCCGCCACCGTCTAAGCATGGTGTGCGAGGCTGTAAAAACCCTTTTCGACACCCTGTTGGAGCAAAGCAACCGTCACAAGGATGTGCTTATGCCCGGCTACACCCACCTGCAAGTAGCCATGCCCTCGTCGTTCGGGCTATGGTTTGGAGCATACGCCGAAAGCCTCACCGACGACATGCTGTTCCTGCAAGCCGCCTACCGCATGTGCAACCGCAACCCCCTTGGCTCGGCAGCCGGCTATGGGTCGTCGTTCCCCCTAAACCGCACCATGACCACCGAACTGTTGGGCTTCGACAGCATGAACTACAACGTGGTGTATGCCCAAATGGGGCGTGGCAAATGCGAACGTAACGTAGCCTATGCCCTTGCCGGCGTTGCAGGCACGCTTGCCAAGATGGCATTCGACGCATGCCTGTTCAATTCGCAGAATTTCGGATTTGTCAAGCTGCCCGCCGAATGTACCACAGGGTCGAGCATCATGCCCCATAAAAAGAACCCCGACGTGTTCGAACTGCTACGTGCGCGATGCAACCGTCTGCAAGCACTCCCCACCGACATAACACTCATCATGAACAACCTGCCCTGCGGCTATTTCCGCGACTTGCAAATAATAAAGGAGGTATTCCTGCCTGCATTCGACGAGCTGTTGGAGTGTCTGCGCATGGCAACATACATAATAGAACGCATAGAGGTAAACAAAAACATCCTTGACGACAAACGCTACGACGCCATGTTCAGCGTCGAGGAGGTAAACCGCCTTGCCGCCGCCGGCATGCCATTCCGCGATGCCTACAAAAAAGTGGGCTTGCAAATAGAGGAAGGCACATTCGTGGCACAAAAGGATATAAGCCACACCCACGAAGGAAGCATAGGCAACCTGTGCAACGACCGCATAGCCGCCCTCATGGAGAGCATCTACGGCTCCATGGACTTTGCCTCCGCCACCACCGCCGAAAACAAACTGCTTGGCAGGGAGTAAGAAACCGCACCAACGCCACGTTATTCTATAAAAACAGCCGATGAGAAAACTTATAATAACAACCCTGACAGCCATTTTATTCCTGACAGCGTGCAGCGAGTCGCCCTACTCGGGATATGCGGCAAATTTTTCGTGCGACATAACATTCCCACCCTTTAACCAAGTGACAAGCTACGGACAATTCATCACCGTAAAAAGAAAAAGCGGCACATCGTACGAAGCCACCGATGCACAAGGGAACACATACACCCACGAACTCACCGAGCAAGAGGCAAGGCAAAAATTCCAGTACGGCCTTGGCGGTTTCATAATAGGCACCCCGTCGTTAGAGGAAGGGGAAATTTTTGCATACGACTGGGCATGCCCCAAGTGCGACATGGCACGCTACCGTCTGGACATAGACGACATAGGGCTTGCCACATGCCACAACTGCGGCAGCGTGTACGACCTGAACAGCGGCGGCATACCCATCGAAGGCAATTCACGCGTATTGTGGCGATACAGGGTATTCCTAAACGGCAGCTACCTGATAATACAAAACTAACCCCACCTGATTTTTTCCATAACCGGCACCGGCACAGCAGACTCGCACTGCCATGGTCGGCTGTCTCCGCAGCAAAGCAGGTATCGTGTGGGCTATATATGTAAAGAAAATTTACCAACCAACGAGACAAACCCAATACGTCCCGCAAATTCGGAATAAAAAGAAAAATAGGACATTAAATATTTTTTAGATATTTAAGACGACCCTTTTTTATGGTTATTTTTTCCCGTTTTGTATAAAAAATATTTTTCAAGAATATTTTAATTCCCCACTCCTTAGTCTATTAAAATCTTTTTTGTAAATTTAATATAAGAAAATAATGTATTGCACATGCGCTATGTGCAATATTTGTGTCATGTACAACTATTTGTAAAATATTTTTTAAAAAAAACATCAATGGAAAAAAAACATCTGAAATGTTGGCGCATGCTCCTTGTGCTAATGGCAATTCTACTGCCAATGGGAGTACACGCCCAACTATCGGCTCTTGAAGATGGCAAGGTGTACCACTTTACCAACAAGAGCAACACAAACATTGCAATGGCTGCCACCGGCCTTAATTCGGTGTATGGCGTCACCGCAAACAGTGAGCAATTGTCACAGTTATGGTATGCAACAGTTACAGCAGACTATTTCACCCTGCGTAATCTTGCAACCGGAACCTATCTTAAAGGCAACGGTCAAAGTTCTTTTTGGGGGTTAACAGCCGATAACTCTGCAACAGAAACCCATTTCGACCTTTCAACCGTAGATACCTACAATGTATTCAAGAGCGAAGCACATGGAGGCTACGGCTATGCCCACTATGCCACAAGCCAAGGTGGCGGCATAGTAGGATGGACAACAAGCGATGCTTCGCAGTGGGCCATTACAACGGTTGACAAAACCACAGAGGAGATAGAGCAGGCTTGGGCCGATGCAGCCGCGTTCGTTCCCACCGACGAGAAAATAAGCACAATATCCACTGCGCTATACAACATTTTCAGCGACAAGGCATGTACCACGCTCAACGACAGCTACGCAGACATGACCGACGACGATTTAGCCGCCGATGCCAACTACGCCGCACTGCCCGCCGCATTGCAACAGACAGTGAAAAAAGTGCGCGACAACAGTTGGGCCGAGGATAACGCCGTAGCCGAAAAAGAGGGTTGGGACAGCGATTACGCCAAGAAATTCCGCGTGCAGATGTACGAGCCATATAGTATTGAGGGCGAAATCACCGGTTTCCTGCGCATAAACCGACATAACAACATGGACAACCCCACCGGTATATTTGCAAACTATATGCAACCAATATATATAATGGTAGAGGGTGACATACTCGATGGTGCCGAACTATGGATTGGCCATATAAACGGACACGGACAATTAAATTATTACAATTCGGTGCACTACACCGAATTAAATGAAGGACTGAACATAATCCCCTATCTTGCCGATGGCACTGCATTGTGGATAAACTATGTGGTTCACACATACAACAGCGCAGGCACCGACGACGCCACACGCTTCCCCCACAAGCTATCGAGTTACAAACCGCTTAAAATACACATAGAGGGTGGCCACATCAACGGTTATTACAATGCCATTGGCGACTACCTTGCCGATAAAACATCTACCGAAGACCTTTGGGGCGATGTGGATAACGACGCCGACTGGACCTACTACAAGGAGCGCGCCTCGACAGCCGACTTCACCCTGCTTGGCCACCGTCAGACATTGCAGTTCGAATTGAATTCAATTACCGACAGCGAAGGAAACAGCCAATACGGTATAGCCCATTGGCTGGACAATTTATCCGTCCCCTCCGTGCCCTATAACAACAGCAGCAGCTACGACAGCTACACAGGAATGGGCCTGAATGCCTCGACAGGAAAAATAAACATCATGTTGGAGGCTTGGGACCGAATACACATGTCGGAGCTTGCCACCATGGGTGTCATCAGCGACTCGCAAATGGCAACCATGAACGATATGTACCCCCGCTGGACAGACGAAGGCGATAAAGCCGAGATATACGACTACACCGGAGAATCGGAATTAGACGGACTGACCTACCGTCAATTCTGTGGCGAAGTAGATTACAGCGAGTATTTCAACCACCACGGTGTGGCTCTGGGAGCATACAGCGGCTACATGAGCGGTGGCGACAGAAACTGTAACTACCACTATAATACATTGGGGGAGATTATAGGCGGGATTGCCAACGTGGCAGGATACACATGGGGCCCCGCGCACGAGATAGGCCACCAACACCAAGGAATTATAAACCTAAACGGCCAAACCGAGGTAACAAACAACCTATACGCGAACATCGCAGTGTGGTACATGGGTATGGCAACATCGCGTGTTAACGGCAGCTCGGGTTCATTGGAAAGCGTGTTGGAAGCCTATAACACCGAGGACAACAACGCCTATACCAACAATATTTGGGCACTCACCCACATGTACTACCGTCTGTGGCTCTACTACCACCTTGCCGGTAAAAACACACAGTTCTTCCCCCGTTTGATGGAGCTATGCCGTCGCGACCCCTTGCAAAACGGTTCACAGATAGCCGGCTCCGAGTCGTTGCTTAAATTCTACAAACACTGCTGTGTGGCATCAGGCGACGACCTCACCGAGTTCTTCCGCGCCCACGGATATTTGGAAGTAATGGATAACGTACTCATAGGCGATTACTCCAATGGTACATACAACCAGACACAAGAGGATATTGACGAAGCAGTAGAATACGTAAAAAGTTTGGGATATGAGCCCAACTACGCCGTACTGCTCATTAACGACGCCACAGGCGAAACAGGTGTACAACACGACGGAACAACAGCGCGCGCCATGTGGGACGGCTCGGCAACAGCCGAATATGGTTCCTACTTGGATGTTGTAGATGGAACACTAAGCACCGACTACACAGCCACAATGAACGAAGACGGCACAGTGACCATGAGCGGTGGCGAGGGAGCAGCCGGTTTCCTCATATTCGACGAAAACGGCGAGTTGCTGGCATTTGCCAACAAAAGCACATTCGAACTTAGCGAGGAGGCCAAGGAAGCGTTAATGCAAGGAACAGCCACAATATCGTACGTAGCTACCGACAATACAGTAGCAGATGCCGAAGTCGATATGACGGCAATGTACAAAGCACTGCTTGTAGATTTAATGAACGAAGCAAACGACATTATAGCGCTATCGGACGACACCTACACCCGCGTAGGATTCTACATGTATTCGGCAGTAAAAGGTATTGAAACAGCCCTTGCAACAGCGCAAACCGCAATAGCAAACGGAACCGGCTACGGTGCCGCATACGAAATTCTTAAAAGCGAAATTGAGAAATTCGAAGCCCTTGACAAAGAGGATATAACCATACCATTCTCCTACTCAGGTACATTCATTATCAAATCGAGGAGAAACGATATAATGTATTTGAACGAAAGCGAAAGCCAATTGGTAAGCCTTAGCAGCAGCGCCGACGAAAGCGCAGAGACCACACGTTGGCAGTTCATAGAAAGCGACACAGAGGGCGCATATTATATAAAAAGCGTCAGCGGTTATTACCTGCCTGCTGTTACAAAAAGCACATCAATGACAGCAACACAAGACGATAATTTAAAAGGCAAATACATAGTCGAAGACATGAACAAAGGCGTTGGCCTTTTTGCAATAAAAGTGTCACCGTATGGCGAGTTCACCAACCTGCACGACCCCTCACACTCCCCCAATAAAGTAGTTGGTTGGACTCACGATGCCGATAACTCGCAATGGTACCTAACCAAAGTGGAACAAGACGCAACAGAGCTCAACACCATAAAATTGGAAGAACTCATAAGGCAAACCGAGGAACTTATAAACAATACAGCAACAATAGGGTTCGAAACCACAGAAATAGGGTTAACAACCACACAGGGCTCCGACTATTATATATGGTGTAATGCCCCACAAGATGGTTCCGACGTTGCGGATTTGTTAGATAACGACCCGAGCTCATTCTTCCACTCGAATTGGCAAAGCACCACTGCACCTGCCGACGGGCTCGACCACCATCTTACAATAGAACTTGGTAACAACGCTATTTCTATGTTCCAATTCCATTATCAAGCACGCAGCGGTGATGGTCTTGGCGACTACCCAACAACAATAAAAGTACAAGGAAGTAATGACGGCACTACATATACCGACATTACAACAATTAATCCGTTAAACAATGGTACTGTTCCTCAGAACGGAGCAGAATGGACTTCAGAAACCATCCAAAACGAAGGATACTCTTATAAATACCTTCGTTTCATGGTGACAGGAACCACAACAAACAAAAGTAAAGACGGACACATATTCTTCCACATGGCCGAGTTCGACTTACTTAACGTAACATCATATACAGCAAGTTATAATAGCACATACTCCACAGTGAATACAAGTCTTGCAGTAGATGCTTATGAGAAGATGTGGAATGCTCTTGTTCTTACGAAAGCCGACGACAAGACCGAGGATCAGCTGACAACCGCATACAGCGAATTGGAGGATGCCTACAAAGCACTTGCCGATGCAATAGAACTGGTAGATAACAATGCAATAGAAGACGAAAAAGAGAGACTGCAAGACCTGTTGGACGAAACCACCACCCTTATAGGCCAAGTGGGTACAGCCAACATACAAGGCGAGAGGCCGATAGACCTTCACGGAAAGATTTATGCTCACGAGCCCTACACCATAGGAGGCACAAGCCATGACGATTATAGTTCGGCCGAGAACGACTACAACCTGCTCGATGGCAACACTGCAACCTATTTCCACAGCGATTACAGTAGTGCGCTCCCTGCTATTCCCTACCTGCAAGTAGATTTGGGCGAAGGCAACGAAGCGCGGAACATAATATTCCAATACACCACACGCTCCACAGGCGCCTGCTGCCCCACCGAGATAAAAGTATATGGTAGAAACTTTGATTTAGGGGACATAGCAACCGCCACAACCCTTAATAATATTACTACGGCAACCAGAATAGCTGTAAAGAATGTTTCGGGAACAAACAACCGCTTTTTTGCAGGAACAAGCAACATTGCCGAGTTCTCCGAAAGTGTGATATTTGTATGGGAGCCGGTGAATGAGAGTACAGCAGGCAGCTATTACCTACGTTTGGAATCGGCCGGTGAAAACGGATATATACAAACAGGCACAAATGGTGCTACGCTTACCATGGGAGCAAAGAGCGGTGCACAAACATTCTATGCAGTAACACCCACAACAAGTGGTTCGGGTGTCACTAAATTTAGCGGTGAGACACTTTCCCCCGCGAGTGCATCGGAAAATATTGTGCGCCTTGCAGCAAAAGACGATAGTAAATGGATAAATGTGGCAGCAGCAGCCAACGCCCCTTATTTCGCCAACACCGAACAATTTGGCGGATATACCGTGCATAATATATACCTAATAGAAGGTGATGGTTCTGTAACAACAGAAATTGCCACATACACATCGACAGATGGCAGCAATCCTTTGCCAACAGAAATTGGCACATGGAATTCGGGCACAGTAGATGCCGGCGCCGCATATCGCTTCTACAAATTTGCAGTAACTGCATCGGAAAGCACTAACAACTACGGACATTTCTTCGTTATGTCGGAGTTCGGTATGACCATCCCCGCAGTGTACGAGGTAAGCGTCGATGCAGCCTACACCGCCTTGGTGAGCGAGGAATTGCTTGCAACCACACAAACAGCAGCGAACAACGCAAGCAGCATGCTCGAAATGGCAACAACAGTAGAGCAACTGCAAGCACAATACGATTTGTTGCTCGCGGCCAAAAATACTTTGAGCGATGCTGCCAACAACATAGAGGCCATAAAAGCAGGCCTGCAAGAGAAAATAGATGCAACAACCTTGCTATATAACAAAATGGCAGTTGTAACCGACGGCACAACAACCGTAAGCAGCGACTACACCTACACAGCAGTGGAGGCAGCCACCCTGCAAGCAACAGCAACCGAGCTTGCCGAGGCACAAACCGTAATGGATACCGAGGGACTAACAGCCGACGATATAGCAACGGCAACAAACGAGCTCGATGTTTACTACCAAAAGTTGCTTGAATGGGAAGACGACAATGCCGACCGCACCGAGCTAAGCAGCAAAATAGTGGAGCTGAACAACCTGCTTGGTACCTTGACAACAACAAGCGACACCGAGACAGCCATTGCATTGCAATGTACCAATGCCAATGCCGACTACTACATTTGGACAAATGCACAGGAGGCAAGCGAAGGACCCATTGCGAATTTGTTAGATAACGACTCGATCTCATTCTTCCACTCGAATTGGAGTAGTACCACAGCACCTGCCGACGGGCTCGACCACCACTTGACAGTGAACTTGGGCAACAACGCTATTTCGTCGTTCAAATTCCATTATCAAGCACGCAGCGGTAGTCAGCTTGGCAGCTACCCATCGACCATAAAAGTACAAGGAAGTAAGGATGGTGAGGAATATATCGACCTTGCAATAATAGAGCCAAACACAGACGCTGGCAAAACACCTATCGATGGCGAAGAATGGACTTCGGATGTAATTGGTAATGGAACGCCATATAGCTACCTGCGTTTCATGGTAACAGCCACCAAATGGTATAACCAAACAGCATGCACCTCTCAAAAAGACGGACACGTATTCTTCCACATGGCCAAGTTCGACCTGATATCCACAGGCGAGGTATCTATTAACGACGAGTATGTGTCGCTCAACTTCGACGCATCGCTCATAACCGATGCCTTTATCGAGAAAACAGCAAAACAGGTGATGCACGACAGCGAGCATCTGTCGGCCGAATACAACACAGCCGCCATTGCCGAACTGCAAGCCGTTATAGACGCCTTGACAATAGCCAAGGACTATGCCGCATTGCCCGTTCAACTGACCACCGACACCGAGAACCCCGTTCTGTATAATATTCTTATAAACAGAGCCTTTAATACAAGCATTAAGGATGTTATCTCATACGAGGGCGAAGGCGATGCTCCATCAGATAAAGTGGCAGTGGAAGACTTTGTACTTGGAGACAAATACCAAGGTTGGTATTTCACCCCTGCCGCCGATGGCAAAGTAAACATACTACCCATGCAAGGCGAGGGTAAAATGCTGTCGACAAACAGCTATGTAGAAGGCACTGGTAAAGTCGTAGCAACCGAGCCCGACACCGAGGGCTATGGCTACGATTGGAGCATAGACGCAATAAGCGATTCGGAATGGTATAATATTTCAATATTAAACGGAGAAACCCCCAACTACCTCTCCAATATATATGGCAAGGGTAACTTACTTGGTTTCTATAATTCCGACAACACCACCGATGGTGGTTCGCAGTTCAAATTCGAGCTTGCCGATTACAGCAAGAGCGATGCCTACTGCACGCTGTACAACTACCATGTTCCATTAGAAACAGTTGCTACCGGCAATTATATAAATACATACAGCAACGGCGATGCCTATAACACCGCATATAATACCGCAACAGAACTGTTGGAGGGCAACAATTCCGATGACGACACCTACACAACCGCCTACAACACATTGAAGAGCACTTACGAAGCACTTGAAAAAAATGAGATAGTTGACGAAGATTACTATGTGATTAGGTCGGCTAATCCGGCAAACAACCTTGCCATTATATATGGTGCAACCGACAATATGCTCTACTTTAATGACAGTAAAACTACAACCGACCCATCCTGCATTTGGAAAATAACCAAGGTTGACGGAGGCTACAATTTCACCAACCTGAATACAGGAACAAGCATGATAAAACTTGATGCCTATTACACAACATTCTCTTTATCAAATATCCACAACGACTCACAGGACGATGATGCCCCGAGCACCGTTGTATTGGAAGATCTTGGAAAGGGACAGTTCCGTATTAAACCCGGTGGAACTTGGCTGCACGCCCAAAGTGATGGCAAGATTGTAAGATGGTATGAGGGTGGTTTAGACTCCAACTCGGCATGGTACATAGAGCCGGCAGATGAGACAGCCGTCACACGCGACCTTGCAGTGTCTAAGTATGAATGGACATCGCTGCACTTGGGCTATGCAGTGACCATACCCGACGCAGTGAAGGCATACTACTCGACCGGTGTCGATGGTAGCGATGTGGAACTTGTGGAGATAGCCGACGGCGTGATACCTGCCAACACCGGCGTGCTCATTAACGCGCCCGAAGGCACCTACGAGCTGAAATACACCACCACCGATGTCACATACGACGACGACAATGCGCTCATTGGTTGCAACCACGATATATATGTAGAGGCTGCCAACAGCTACACCTACTATGTGCTTGCAATAGGCGCATCCGACAATGCGGCACTATGCTACATATACAAAGAGGTCAGCTACGACGAGAATGGCAATATGACGTTCACCGAGAACGATGACAACGGTACACACTTCAAACTGCCGGCCCACAAAGTATATCTGCCTGTGGAGAATGCCACCAACATAAGGTCGTTTGGTTTCCGCGTTATCGACGGAACAACCGGCATCGATGGTGTCACCGACGTTGAAGGAACATCGCAAAGCATCTACGACCTTAGCGGTCGCAAGCTCCACGAGGTTACTGCTCCGGGTATATATATTGTTAATGGCAAGAAAGTTTTTGTGAACAAAGTAAAATAATTGGTTGACTAAGAAAGGAGGAAAGAAAAATGAAAAAGAAAACATATATAAAACCCGAGTGCAAAGTGTGCGAAGTTAACAATGACCATATAATGTTGGGCGCTTCAAAAGATACAGGAACCGGTTCGGGCAGCATACTATCGAACAAATATCGCGACAATTCCATTCGCAACGATTGGAGCAATATTTGGGAGCAATAAACAATATTCTACTTGTAAAATTATGGGTGGCACAGTTAGTGTGCCACCCATAATTTTTACATTCCATACTTTTTTGCTATCTTCGCCCAAAACCGCAAACATATAACAAAATTCCAAGAAGCTGTTTAAATTTATATCGTACGAAACAAACGAAACGGCTTCTATAAGAAAATATTTTTTAGAAATTCAAACAGCTTCTAAATATGATAAAAAGACTATTACTTTGCACAATGGCTTTTATAGCCTTTACAACAGCAACCGCCGACGAGGGCATGTGGTTGCCTTCGCTCATAAAAGAACGCATGAAAAGCATGCGTGCCTTGGGATTTAAATTAAAAGCCGCCGATATTTACAGCGACCGGGAAGCATCGTTAAAGGATGCGGTGGTGCAGTTTGGTGGCGGTTGCACAGGCGAGTTCGTGTCGCAGAGCGGACTGCTGCTCACCAACCACCATTGCGGGTATGGCTCCATACAGAAACTGTCGTCGGTGGAACACGACTACCTGACATACGGCTATTGGGCTAAGTCGCTCGACGAGGAACTGCATGTGCCGGGACTCACCGTGAGCCTGCTTGTGAGCATGACGGATGTCACCGACAGGATAAATGCCGGCGAAAAGAGCGAGGATATAATAAAAAAAGCATCCGAGGGCAACGGTTACAGAGCATCGATAGAGCCCATGTACTATGGCAACAGACAATATTTGTTTGTTTACCGAACATACCGCGATGTGCGACTGGTGGGTGCGCCACCCTCGGCAATAGGTAAGTTCGGCGGCGACACCGACAACTGGATGTGGCCGCGACATACGGGCGATTTCTCGATATTCCGCGTCTATGCCAATGCCGACAACGAGCCTGCCGACTACTCCAAGGACAATGTGCCCTACCGCCCCAAACGTTTCTTCCCTATATCGACACAGGGTGTGCAGGAGGGCGATTTCACCATGACGTATGGATTTCCGGGAAACACTCAGGAGTATGTAATATCCGACGCTGTGGACTATGTGGCAAACGTGTCGAACCCCATGAAGATTGAACTGCGCACGCGACGCTTGCAGATTATCTCCGAGGCACAAGCCAAGGATGCCGCAGTGCGCATTGCATACGCAGCCAAGCATGCTTCCATAGCCAACTCATGGAAAAAATGGCAAGGCGAGTCGTTGGGGCTTGAACGCTTGGGCACAATAGAAAAAAAGAAAAACTACGAACAGGAATTTGCTCGTTGGGCAGCACAAAACAGCGAGTATGCCACGCTGCTCGACTCCATGCACGAAGCATACAAAAAAGTTGTTCCCGGATATTTTGTGCGCGAACTGTTCAACGAATCGGTGGCAAGCATCGAGGCCTACGTGTTTGCTCGTTGGGCAAGCCACCTTGCCATGGATGCCGACAAAGACTCCACAAAATTGAATGAACTGCGTACAAGGCATGCCAATTTCATCAAGGACTACAACGTGGAAATAGACCGCAAGATAGCCTGTTTCCTCATCAACGAATTTATGAAACGCATGCCAAGCGAGCTCATCCCCCAACAACTGACCGACGCTGTGTCAGGCAACGGCGGCATCAACGAATTTGTGGATAGCCTGTACAATGCCACCGCCCTATTGAACAAGGAACTACCCTTGACGGCGGCACAAATATTGGTGGACCCCATGGTGCAGTTTGCCGGTTGGTTCAATGGCATTGTCGAGGCAAACCGAGGATATATATACCGTAACATAAGCAACGTACCCGAGATAGAAAAATGGTATCGCCCCTATATGCAGGCCTTGCGTCTGTGGGACAAGGAGCGTGCTTTCTACCCCGATGCCAATTTCACTCTGCGTGTGTCGTATGGCACCGTAAAGGGCTATGAGAATGCCGATGGCGAGTACCATACACACCTGACATCGCTCGATGGCATAATGGCAAAGGACAACCCCGACATTTACGACTATAATATCCCGCAACAGCTACGCGATGTATATGCAAAAAAAGAGTATGGACGTTGGGGCACACATATAGGCGAGCGTCATTCGGTACCTGTCTGTTTCTTGGCCACCAACCACACGTCGGGAGGAAATTCCGGTTCGCCGGTGATAAATGGCAATGGCGAGCTTGTGGGAATAAATTTCGACCGCACATGGCGTTCCACCATGAGCGATATCGAGTTCGACCCCTCGATTTGTCGCAATATATCGGTCGATATAAGATATGTGCTCTTTGTGGTCGATAAAATTGGCGGTGCCGGTTATCTGCTTGACGAAATGGTGCTGAAATAGCCATACCGATAGAACCATAAAAGTATATAGGCTGCCCCCGGGGGCAGCCTATATACTTTTATCGGTCATTGCACATATTTTTACTTTTTTTGTTAAAAACAGGACCTATTAGCATTCGCTAATATTATTTTTGCAATCCGAGTAATTCTAATATTATGAGAAACAAATTAATAATATCCTTAGTAGTCGGGTTATTCGTTGCCACATCCTGCTCCGAGATAGAAATAGGGCGTGGATTAATGGGTTTTGACGATTGGGAATATACCAAGAATTGCTATTATATGGGCAATAATTCCTTATGGAATTATATAAATCACGATGCAAAAGAGTGCACCGAGAACAAGATTTATGAACTATGGGATGAATTGAGAACAAACGGAAAGGATACTACCTATTTTGTATTAGATTTTACCACTATAATGCCTTTTGAATGGGATACATTAGTATATATAGATTACCATCCGTGGTATAGGAATGGGATAACTCCCGAAATTGAGGCATTTACAAAAAAATATAATATAAATGATTTCATCGAGGGGTTATTTGCACTAAAAGGAGACAAAATAGTGTATTACGTCTATCTGTCTATGGGTAGCGAACTTGCAAAAGGGATGTTCTTTTGCACCAATAAATTTTTTATAAAGCGGGACAGGAATGATGCCTGTTTTAGTGTACAAAAGAAAAAGCAATTTTTCATACTTAGGGATATGACCGAAGAGTATGTGCACAGTTGGCGCTATATAGATGAAGAAGAAGGGTATTAACGCAGTGCTAAATACGTTGTCCGCTTAGTCGTTGGTAATGCTGTACGGCAAATTTATCTGTCATCCCCGATATATAATCGACTATCATGCGCAGACGATAGTATATTGGAAGGTCGCATGTGGAAATACCGTCGCATAGCGCGTCGGTGTTGTCTATTTCCTCCCCTGTGGAGGTATCTACATAGCAGCCCGATGCCGTATTCCATTCTATGAGGCCGCTGTGGACAAGGTAGTCCATTTTGCTGACACGCAACACCGACAACGACAGCATGGACTCGCCATGACGTATATAGGATTTGTTATTGCTTAGCAACAGCTTGGTGTATATGTCCAAAAGGCCGTTTATGACGGACCATCCTGTGAGTTCCACCGATAGGATTTCTTTCTGGTTGTATATATTGTTTATGCAGAACTCTTGCAGGAAACGGGCAACGTTATCGGGGTCGTCGAATATGAGTTCCTTGTTATATTGCCCCGAGGCTATCTTGTCGTAGTTGTTCAGATAGTTTTCGACAGCCAACGACACAAGGTGGTTTATTATACCTATCCTGAAATGAATGAAGCCCTTGCGGCCTGCCGAGCCGCCTGCGCCGTCGGCTTTTTCCAGAATAGAGAACAGTGACGAGGCTGCTCCTCCACGACCACCGGAGAAACTGTTCCAGCTGCCAAGCAGTGTGCGCAGCGTGAACCATCCCTTGTTGTAGGCGTCTTCCAAATCCATCGACAGGTAGCAGATGCTGTCGGCGGCTTCTACAAGATATACGAAGGGATGACGGGCATAGGCATCGTCGCCAATACGTATGCCCCCCTCCATAATCTTGTCCATATAGTCTTTATCGGCCCAAAATATGCCATGCTTGCGACACGATATACAGGAAGCATCCTTGCCGCCCACGTTGGGATATTTCAGATACGAGGCCAAACACGTTTTTGTCAGATTAAGCCCATAGAGGTCGTCGGTAAATTGCAGTTTGGTTATCACTCGGAAACCTTGGGCATTGCCATCGTAACAGGTGAAATCGGTCTTCCATTTGTCATAATCGCCAAGCAACTGCGGACGCTCGTTGAATAGATTTCGGAAATATTCGCTTATGGCAAATTCGCCAAAATGACCGAAGGGAGGATTGCCTATGTCGTGTACCAAACAGACGGTTTGCAGTATGGCACGCATGGGCTCATATATATCGTAGAGGCTTTCTGTGGAATATTGCTCGCGGAACGATGCGCTGAAACATATATCCTTGGCCAACGACGCCCCTATGTTCATAACCTCCATGGAGTGAGTAAGACGGGAATGGATATTATCGTCGGTGGTTAGGGGTATCACCTGTGTTTTGTCGTGCAGACGACGCGCTGCCGAACTGAAAAGAGCACGACCAAGGTCGCTCTCAAATTCGTTGCGATTGTCGTTATATTCTTTACGGGCGGTGGAGCTTATAGATGTTTCGCGCAGCCTTTCACTGTTGAAGTAGGCGTGAAATGGGTGTTTCATTCTGTTTTTGTTTTATTCCGCGAATATAACCACAAACGAGCGAAAAATATCAAGCTTGCTTCGATATTTTTTAAAGCGAGGGCAGTTTCCCCGTTTTTTGTCCATGGTCTTCCGGGCGTCTGCAAAAAATATTTGAAATAAAAAAATGTTATTGCTTATATAGATTTTGTCTAAATAAGAAGGGTGAAAGGGCGGTTTTCTTCTATTGCTATTTTGTAGCTGTCACAGTGGGTTAATAGAGGGTTTTGCACATATCAAAAAAAGGGTGCAAAAAAGTTATCAACAGGATAACACGCTGACTACCACGCAATTAAACTTTTTTATCAATATTACAAACAATGGTTTTTGCGATTTCATAAAACTTTGATACCTAACCGTTTAAATATCCCAAATATTTGGCTGTTTTTTTTGACTTGTTTTTTATTTTTTCTTTTCGGATATTTGCATTGCGAAGGGAACAAACAGCAGACTGTTGTTCCCATAATTAACTAACGAACAAACAATATTTTTACGATGAACTCTCATCTACAAGCAAAATGGGACAAGTGTCTCGATATTATTCGCGACAATGTGTCCAAGGTTGTCTTCGACATGTGGTTTGCCGATATTAAACCACTTAGATACGAGGATAACACCTTGACTATTCAGGTCAAGAGTAATTTTGTGTATGAGTTCCTCGAGGAAAATTTTGCAGACATACTCGGCTATACCCTTAAAAAGGTTATGGGCGAGGGCACTCAACTCATGTACAGCATCATAGCTGACAAAGAAAATGATTTGAGCGTTGAGCTTGAAGCAGAAAACAAGCCTACGGCTGTCGAGGAGTTAGACTCTATGCTCATAAATAAATATACTTTCGACAACTATGTCGAGGGTGTGAGCAATAGATTGTCGCGCTCGGTGGCTATGAGCGTTGCCGATAAACCGGGAAGGGTGTTCAACCCGCTTTTCATTCACGGAGCATCGGGAGTGGGAAAAACCCACCTTGTTAATGCCATCGGATGCAAAATAAAGGAGATACACCCCGAACTGCGCGTTTTGTACATTTCGGCACATCTGTTCCAAGTACAATACACCGATTCTATTTTGCAAAAAAGCTTCAACGATTTCATGCGATTCTACCAAAGCATCGACGTTCTTATAATCGATGATATTCAGGAGATTGCAGGGTTGCAAAAAACACAAAATGCTTTCTTCCACATTTTCAACCATTTGCATCTGAACGGCAAACAGCTCATTATGACTTCGGACCGTTCGCCCATGCAGCTGAAAGGAATGGAGGAGCGTTTGATAACTCGTTTCAAATGGGGATTAACCGCCGAAATAGAGAAACCCGACCTTGAACTCCGCAAAAATATCCTTCGAAGCAAGACACATCGCGATGGTTTGAAATTCCCCGAGGAGGTTATTACATATATAGCAGAACATGTGGACGCCAGCGTACGCGACCTCGAAGGTATCGTAGTATCCATGATGGCACATTCTACTATAAATAACGACGAAATAGATATAAACCTTGCACGACGCATAATTGGCGATTTATCGAATTTCGAGAAACGCCCTATAACCATCGACGAAATAATAAAGAAAGTTTCGGATTTCTATGGGGTGGAGCCAAACAGCATTAACACTCGCTCACGAAAACGCGAAGTGGTGCAGGTGAGACAAGTGGCTATGTTCCTTGCAAAAAAATATTTGGATATGTCAACATCCAAAATTGGACAATACATAGGCAACCGCGACCATGCAACAGTGTTACATGCTTGCAAAACTATCACCAACCTTGCCGAAACCGACAAACAGTTCCGTAGCGAACTTAACCAAATTGAAATATCTTTGCAAAGCGCATAAATAATTTTGTTCACAAAAAAAGTAAATCCCGACAACAGAACGGTTGTCGGGATTTACTTTTTTGTATAGCCTTAACCCATATACGTTCATATCGAGTAGCTCGTTTTTCACACAAAACACACAAGGCATTATTTGCAAAAAAACAAACACACATTGCAAGCAAATTTTCGTTTTGGAAAACTTTTTGTCATCCTTAAAAAATTATACTATTGATTATCAATGTATTATAAAATTTTTTGGAAAACTTTGTGCAAGGTTAATAACTTTACGCTTAATTATTTGCTTATACCAAAAAAGAATTTTATTTTTGTTGTGTTGTTCGTTAGTTAAAAGCAAAAAATCTTATTCAGCGTAAAACTTTTTAAAAAAACACAAGTGAAAAAGCAAACCTACACCTACGAAGAAGCATTCAAGGCCTCACTTGAATATTTCAACGGCGACGAATTGGCAGCAAGAGTCTGGGTAAACAAATATGCCGTAAAAGACTCTTTTGGCACAATATATGAGTGTTCGCCGCAAGACATGCATTGGCGTATTGCCAATGAAATAGCTAGAATAGAGTCGAAATATCAGAATCCTATGTCGCCGCAAGATGTATTCGCGCTTCTGGACCATTTCAAGTACATTGTGCCACAAGGAAGCCCCATGACGGGAATAGGAAACGATTTTCAGGTAGCATCGCTATCTAACTGCTTTGTGATAGGAATTGACGGAAAGGCCGACTCGTACGGTGGTATCATACGTATAGATGAGGAGCAAGTGCAGCTGATGAAACGTCGTGGCGGTGTAGGACACGACCTATCGCATATTCGTCCAAAAGGTTCGCCTGTAAAGAACTCGGCACTGACATCGACAGGCCTTGTGCCTTTCATGGAGCGTTACTCGAACTCCACACGCGAGGTGGCGCAGGATGGTCGCAGGGGCGCGCTCATGCTCAGCGTATCCATAAAACACCCCGACGCAGAGTCGTTCATAGATGCCAAAATGACCGAAGGCAAGGTTACCGGAGCCAATGTATCGGTGAAAATAGACGACGACTTCATGAAGTCGGTAACCACAGGCACACCATACGAGCAGAAATACCCGATAGACTCGGACAATCCGTTGGTATCGAACAAAATAGATGCAGGCGAACTGTGGAAAAAAATAATACACAACGCATGGAAATCGGCCGAGCCGGGCGTGCTGTTCTGGGACACCATACAACGCGAATCCATCCCCGATTGCTACGCCGACCTTGGCTTCAAAACCGTTTCCACCAACCCCTGCGGCGAGATACCCTTGTGCCCCTACGACTCGTGCCGTCTGTTGGCTGTGAACCTATACTCCTATGTAAAAAATCCATTCACCGAACAAGCCGAGTTCGACTTCGAGCTATTGCGCGAGCATGTACAAAAGGCACAGCGCATAATGGACGATATAATAGACCTTGAACTCGAAAAAATAGAGGCCATACAACGCAAGATAGAGAGCGACCCCGAAAACGAGGAGGTGAAAGAGGCCGAGAAAAACTTGTGGAACAAGATTTATCGCAAGAGCAGCATGGGACGTCGTACCGGCGTAGGCATAACAGCCGAGGGCGACATGCTTGCAGCCATGGGCTTGCGCTATGGCAGCCCCGAGGCAGTAGAATTCTCGGTCGAGGTACATAAGACCATCGCTCTGTCGGCATATCGTTCATCGGTGAACATGGCAAAGGAGCGCGGCGCGTTCGAGATTTTCGATTACAAACGCGAAGAGAACAACCCCTTCATAAACCGTCTGAGAGAGGCCGACCCCCAATTATACGAGGATATGAAACAGTATGGCCGACGCAATATAGCGTGTCTGACCATAGCCCCCACAGGTACCGTCAGCATCATGACACAGACCACATCGGGAATAGAGCCGGTATTCATGCCCGTATATAAACGTCGCCGAAAGGTAAACCCCAACGACCCCGAAGTACATGTAGATTTCACCGACGAGAACGGCGATACATTCGAGGAGTACGTGGTGTACCATCACAAATTCATCGAGTGGATGAAGATAAACGGCATAGACACCACAAAACGTTACTCACAAGTGGAGATAGACAACATAGTGGCACGCTCGCCCTATGCAAAAGCGACATCGAACGACATCGACTGGGTATCGAAAGTGGAAATGCAGGGACGCATACAGAAATGGGTGGACCACTCCATAAGCGTCACCATCAACCTGCCCAACAACGTCGATGAGAAACTTGTTAACGAGCTATACGTCACTGCATGGAAATGCGGTTGCAAAGGCTGTACAGTATATCGCGACGGTTCACGCGCCGGAGTTCTTGTATCGGCCGATAACAAGAAGGACAAGAAAGACGTCACCATGGAGGATATGAAACCGACAATAACCGAGACACGCCCCACAGTGCTCGAAGCCGACGTCGTCCGTTTCCAAAACAACAAAGAGAAATGGGTGGCATTCATAGGCCTGTTGCACGGCGAGCCCTACGAGATATTCACAGGACAGCAAGACGACGAGGACGGTATTCCACTCCCCAAGAATGTGACACGAGGCATAATAATCAAACACACCAACGAGGACGGCAGCAAACGCTACGATTTCCAATTCGAGAACAAGATAGGATACAAGACCACCATCGAAGGATTGTCGGAACGTTTCAACCCCGAGTTCTGGAACTATGCCAAACTCATATCGGGCGTGTTGCGCTACAAAATGCCGATAGAACTTGTCATTAAGCTCATTTCGTCGTTGCAGTTAGGCTCCGACAACATCAACACATGGAAAAACGGTGTTGAACGTGCCCTGAAACGCTATATCCAAGACGGTGCCAAGTCGGCCGAGAAATGCCCCAACTGCCAGACACCCCTGATATTCGAGGAAGGCTGTCTGCACTGTCCCGGCTGCGGATATTCGAAATGCGGATAACGAAATATTAATTACACACTATATATATTTCCTATTCAACCGAAGAGGGCGGCTGACACACAGTCGCCCCTTCATTCTAATAGGCTGTTTAAATTTATATAGCCAAGTTTTTATAGAGCAGAAACAGCCATTCTTGAATATAAAAAACGGCGAAAACAAACGATATGGCTTCTAAATAAGAAAATATTTTAGAAATTTAAAAACTTCTAAATGACAGGATATGAAAATAACGGATTACGATATAGAACTAAGGGATATACACCTGTATGCTCATCACGGCGTAATGGAGCAGGAGTACAACGTGGGTGCATGGTTTACGGTGGATATAAAACTATCCATAGGCAAACAGGAGTGCATTGCCACAGACAATATAGACGAGACGGTAAACTACGCCCTATTATATAATATAGTAAAGGAGCAGATGCAACAACCGTCGAAACTGCTGGAACATGTATGCGGGCGTATCTTGGAATGTATATTCAGGGAGTGTCCCATTGTCGATAGGGCACAGGTGACACTGTGCAAGGACACGCCGCCATTGGGAGGCGACCGCATGCAGGCCGCCGTGACGCTGAAAGCAGAACGTTAATCGCCATTGTGCCCGGGCACAATGGCGATTAACGTTATATGTAGCAAGCGAGGTTCTTACACCAGATGAGCAATAAGCTCCTCGCGGTCGCCATGCAGAAGATCCAGCACCGGTATTTCCACCATGGTGTAGCAGCCGGGACGCTGACGCATGGAAGCACGAGCGGCACACACAAGCACCTGCCCTGTGAGCGCGGGATTATTTATGCGCATATTGAACTCGAACAGCTGGTTTTGTGTGGTGCCCGAAACACCCTTACGTGTCAGATTAACGCCATGGCCCATATCCAGCAATTCATCGACCGAGGGCACGTTTATCACATGCGTCTCGTCGTTCACAAAATAGGGGTCGTTCTTTATATCCGACGCCACTTGGGCAAAGTCGTAGCCCTCCTCGATTTCCACGTACACCATACGACGATGTATTCCTGTGCCCACCGGTATTGTCATGGAAAGGGCCGCTTTCACGCCCTCTATTGCTTTAACGGCAACGGTGTGTCCCATGCTCATACCCGGACCGAAATTGGTATATGTTATGCCTTTGGGAGCTATCGCCTGCAACAGCGTGCGCACCACCGAGTCGCTGCCCGGGTCCCACCCTGCCGAGATAACGGCAACGGCATTACCGGCCTTGGCGCTCTCGTCGAGCGAACGGCGCAACGATACTATTTGCGAATGTATGTCGAAGCTATCGACAGTGTTTATGCCCAACGACAATATATCCTTGGCATATTTTTCGACACTGCGAGTGGGGGTGGACAGTATGGCTACATCGACACTGCCAAGTTCGCGAATATCTTTCACCACGTTGTACCCTTGGAGCTCGGCGGGCATGCCATCGGCACCCGAACGGCGTACTATGCCTGCTACTTCGAAATCGGGTGCTGCCTGCAATGCTTGAAGAGCATATTTTCCTATATTGCCGTATCCTACTATTGCGGCTCTAATCTTTTTCATATTTATTATTGTATTTAAAATTCGATGCTAAGATATAAAAAATATATGGCTGTACGATAAAAAACATAGGATTATATTATAATATCGGTAATAAACGGGCTACATGCACAATGCTCACTCCTGTCATTTACAGCCGTCACTGTTATATATTCGCTGTTTATAAAAATAAGCCACAGAAGACTCTGTGGCTTATTTAATTTTATTCGTTATTGCGAGGACGACGGGGCTCGCGACGAGGACGACGCTCGCGCTCTTCGTATCCCTCGGGTTTGTCGAGCAATACTCGGCGAGATAGCTTGAACTTGCCTGTTTTCGGGTCGATGTCGAGCAGTTTGATTGTGATGTTATCACCCTCTTTTATGCCTGTCTCTTCCATTGTCTCGAAACGTTTCCAATCTATTTCGGATATGTGCAGAAGACCGTCCTTGCCGGGCATGAACTCGACGAATGCGCCATAGGGCATTACGCTGCGAACAACGCCTTCGTAGATTTCGCCAGCCTCGGGTATGGCAACGATGGCTCTGATTTTGGCTATTGCCTCGGATATTGCCGCGCCGTTGTTGGCTGCGATTTCTATTATGCCCTCGCCTTCTACCTCTTCGATGGATATTGTGGCACCTGTCTCCTCCTGCATGCCTTGGATTATCTTTCCACCCGGGCCTATAACGGCTCCGATGAACTCCTTGGGTATGCGCATTGTCTCGATGCGGGGTGCGTGGGGTTTCAGTTCGGCACGTGGCTCGGCTATGCAATCGGTTATCTTACCGAGTATATGCATGCGGCCTTCGCGTGCTTGGTTCAATGCCTTTTCGAGTATCTCGAACGAAAGACCATCGACCTTTATATCCATCTGTGTGGCTGTGATACCATCCACTGTACCTGTCACCTTGAAGTCCATGTCGCCCAAGTGGTCCTCGTCGCCAAGAATATCGCTGAGCACGGCATATTTATCCTCGCCTGCGTTCTTGATGAGTCCCATGGCTATACCCGATACGGGTTTCTTTATTTTTACGCCGGCATCCATAAGCGCCAAAGTACCTGCGCACACTGTGGCCATTGACGAAGAACCGTTCGACTCCAATATATCCGATACTACGCGTACGCAGTAGGGATAGTCGGCGGGAACCATGTTTTTAAGCGCACGGCAAGCAAGGTTACCATGACCAATCTCGCGACGACCTACACCGCGCTGTGCGCGTGCCTCGCCTGTTGAGAATGGGGGGAAATTATAGTGAAGGAGGAAACGGTCGGTTCCTTGGTTCATTACATCGTCTATTATCTTCTCGTCGCGCTTGGTGCCAAGTGTAACCGATGTGAGCGACTGTGTCTCGCCACGTGTGAACACTGCCGAGCCGTGAGGACCGGGCAGATAGCCTACCTCGCACCAGATGGGACGTATCTCGGTTGTCTTACGACCGTCCAAGCGTTTGCCCTCGTCCAATATGCAACGACGCATGGCCTCTTTCTCGACATCGTGATAGTAGCGGTCGATGAGCGCGCCTTTTTCTTCGAGTTCCTCCTCGGTGTATTGTGCTTTGAACTCCTCGCGAACAGCCTCGAACGCTGCGGAACGAGCATGCTTGTCGTTGTTGCCGCTGGCAGCAACTGCATAGGCCTTGGCATAGCACTCCTCGTGTACTTTTGCACGAAGCTCGTCGTCGTTCTCCTCGTGGCAGTACTCTCTTTTAACAGTAGAGCCAACCTCCTCCATGAGTTCCATCTGAGCTTTGCAATGTACTTTTATGGCATCGTGAGCCACTTTCATGGCTTCGAGAAGCTCGGCCTCGGAAACCTCTTTCATTTCGCCCTCGACCATCATTATGTTGTCGTATGTAGCGGCAACCATAATATCCATGTCGGCATTTTCCATCTGAGCGAATGTGGGGTTCACCACAAACTCACCGTTCACGCGAGCTACACGAACCTCGGAAATGGGACCGCCAAACGGTATATCCGAAACTGCAAGTGCAGCCGATGCAGCAAGACCGGCAAGAGAGTCGGGCATGTCAACACCGTCGGCCGAGAAGAGTATTATGTTTACATAAACCTCTGCATGATAATTATCGGGGAAAAGAGGACGAAGCGCACGATCGACCAAACGGCATGTAAGAATTTCATAATCGGAAGCCTTACCCTCGCGTCTTGTGAAACCGCCGGGAAAACGACCAAAAGCAGCATACTTCTCTTTGTACTCAACCTGTAAAGGCATAAAATCGGTTCCGGGGACAGCGTCCTTTGCTGCACACACCGTTGCCAACAGCATCGTGTTGCCCAAACGCAACATCACAGAACCATCGGCTTGCTTTGCAAGTTTTCCTGTTTCAAGTGTGATGACACGCCCATCGGGCAAAGCCACATTCTTTGTTACAACATTCATCGTTAATGATTTTTAAAATATATTCTGTATCTAAATTCTTGCAAAGATACATCTTTTTCCATATTTTCACTATCTTTGCAAAAAAAAATAACGATGAAACTATTTAAACCGAATAACGTAATAGCAATAGTGGTCGCTTTTTTCGTTATAAGCACCACAACAAATTGCAGCCACAATGAGACTTTTACAATACAAGGAACCATCGACAACGGCAAAGGAAGTATGCTGTATTTGTCGAATATAGGCATAACAGGCAATGCCATATTGGATTCTGTGAAACTAAAAAGCAATGGCACATTCAAATTCTCTCTCGAACGTCCCGAATGTTACGATTTCTACCGTCTGCAACTGAACAAAAAAGGACGACAAATAACAATAGCCATAGATTCCACCGAAACGGTGACGATAGAGACCGATGCCAATGCCTTTGCAGACAGCTGCAAGATTTCCGGTTCCGAGGAGAGTATAAAAATAATGAAGCTGATAGAACTTGAAACCGCCTTGCAGAGCCAAGTGGATATGCTCATAAAAGACAGTTCGCCGGCAATAGGAGAAACAAGGAACACCATATTCAGCCTCATTCACGAATTCAAACAGAATATATGCAAGGAATACATTGCATCGGCACCCGGAACACCCGGCGCCTACTATGCCCTGTTCTTGCAACTGAACAACGCACCGCTGTTCGACCCCATGCGCAACCGTTTCGACAGTCGTTGTTTCTCGGCAGTGGCCACCAGCCTGAACAACAAATATCCGCACAGCACAAGAGCAATGCACCTATATAATATTGCAATAAAGGGAATAAGAGCCACAAAGCCCGTAAAAACCGACACCATATACATTGAGCCCACAAATGTCAATTCAACAGGTATTTTCGACATAAAACTGCCCGACATAGACGGCGACAGCATATCGCTATCATCGTTAAAAGGCAAAGTGGTGCTGCTCGACTTCACCGTATATGGCGATGCAAAAATAAGCGCCCGCAACATCGAACTGCGCGAGCTATATGACAAATACAAAGCAAAAGGATTCGAAGTGTACCAAATATCGTTCGACAACGACGAACACTTCTGGAAGAACTCGGCCGACAACCTGCCATGGGTATGCGTGCACGACGAAGCCGGTTTTTCGTCGTACAACGCCGTGCTGTACAGAATAGAAAAAATACCCACATTCTTCCTTGTGAACAGAGACAACGAAGTGGTTCTGCGCGACGAACAAATAGACGACTTAAAGAAAAGCATAGAAACTTTATTGAAGAAATAAATAATTGATATTCACTATATTTATAAAAGAAGTAAAATAAAGAAAATTTTTCAAAAACTTTTTCTTTTTAATTTGCTTTTTATTTCAAAAGGGGCTATCTTTGCAACAACATAAAGATAATTGGATTCCGGCACTCGTGCCGGAGTCCTTTGTTTTACTGTTTTAAAAAAAGGGAAAAGATGAGTTATATGTCACAAGAAGGCTACAACAAACTGTTAGCCGATTTAAAAGAATTGGAGGGCAAACGCCCCGAGATTGTACGTGCCATAGCCGAGGCTCGCGACAAAGGCGACCTATCGGAGAATGCAGAATACGATGCTGCAAAAGAGGCACAAGGCATGTTGGAGATGAAAATTAACGAGCTTAAAATGATTATTGCCGACGCCAAGATAATAGATACATCGAAACTGAACACCGACAGTGTGCAGGTACTCACAAAGGTAGGCCTGAAAAACACAAAAACCGGTGCGCTGATGCAATATGCAATAGTCCCCGAGAGCGAAGCAAACTTGCGCGAGGGCAAGATATCCATCAACACACCCATAGCAAAAGGCCTGTTGGGCAAAAAAGTGGGCGATGTTGCCGAGATAACCGTACCCCAAGGCAAATTATATCTTGAAATAACAAGTATCTCCATTTAATAATCATAACGCGCAATAATGGCAACAATTTTCAGCAGAATAGTAGCAGGCGAGATACCAAGTTACAAAGTAGCCGAGGATGAACAATTCTACGCATTCTTGGATATAAACCCATTGGCAAAAGGCCACACGCTCGTCATACCCAAGCGCGAGGTAGATTACATATTCGACCTTGACGACGAGGAGATAGCAGCCATGCAGGTGTTTGCCAAGAAAGTAGCATGCGCCATTAAGCGTGCGTTCCCCTGCATAAAAGTGGGGCAAGCCGTTCTGGGCCTCGAAGTGCCACATGCACACATACACTTGGTGCCCATGCAAAGCGAAAGGGATATGCTCTTTACCAATCCCAAGCTACAACTGACACCCGAGGAGTTCACCGAGATTGCCAATAAGATAAAAAACGAGATTGCTAAATAAAGCAATCTCGTTTTTTATCTATAACAAGGCAAAACCAACAGAATTGTCGGCAAGATAAAATTAATCTTTTTCATAAGCGTCAATAAACGCTTCTATAAAAAAAACCTCCCGCATCCCTTTTATTAGAGGTTCTGCAAGAGTCATTGCAATTTTATTTACTTTTTTAAAAAAACAAAACCCTTTTCAATTTTTATTCACTATTTTCGCAAGTAAGAAAACAAAAAGAGCATGAGAACACTTATAAGCAACGCCACGATAGTGAACGAGGGAGAGCAATTTCGCGGCTCCATAGTTGTGAACGACGAGCGCATAGCCGAAATTCTGCATGGCGACGAGTTGCCACGCGCACAAGTAGATGTAATAATAGATGCCACAGGCAAATATCTGATACCCGGCGTCATTGACGACCACGTACATTTTCGCGAGCCGGGACTGACACACAAAGCCAACATACACAGCGAAAGTCGTGCCGCAGCAGCCGGCGGAGTAACGTCGTACATGGAAATGCCGAATACAAAACCGCAAACCACCACATTAAAGGCATTGCGAGAAAAATTTGCACTTGCGGCAAAGGATAGCGCAGTGAACTATTCATTCTATTTTGGTGCCACCAACAACAACGCAAAACTGTTTGGCAAACTGAACCCCCGCACCGTTTGCGGCATAAAGCTATTCATGGGGTCGAGCACCGGCAACATGCTTGTCGATACCAAGGAAAGCCTCGAAGAGATATTCTCCACAGCCACAATGCCCGTTGCCGTACATTGTGAGGACACCGAGATAATAAACAAAAATATAAAAGCGATAGTGGCAAAAGAGGGCAACGACCCCGCTGTCACATTCCACCCACTGATACGCAGCACCGAGGCATGCTATCGCTCGACAAAAACCGCTGTGGCCCTTGCAAAAAAATTCGGCACACGCCTGCATATAATGCACATAAGCACAGAGAAGGAGATTAAACTGCTGACAAATCAACCGTCAGACAAAAAACATATTACAGCCGAGGTGACACCGGCGCACTTGGTATTCTGCGACGAGGACTACGCAACGCTTGGCACACGCATAAAATGTAACCCTGCCATAAAAAGCAAGCAAGACCGCGACGCACTGCGCAACGCGCTAACAGCCAACAAGATAGACGTCGTAGGAACCGACCACGCCCCACACCACCCCGACGACAAGGTGGGCGGCGCACTGAAAGCCGCATCGGGAATGCCAAGCATACAATTTGCCCTCATAGCCATGCTGGAACTTGCCAACCAAGGAATCATGGCAATAGAAGATATTGTACAGAAAATGTGCCATGCCCCGGCTCAAATTTTCGCCATCAGCAAACGCGGCTACCTGCGAAAAAACTATTTTGCCGATTTTGTGCTTTTAACCCCCGACACCCCACATACAATAGAGAAAAAAGATATTGTGAGCCTATGCGGATGGAGCCCATTCGAGGGTAGGACATTCAGTTGGGCTGTGAGCCAAACATGGGTAAACGGACAGTGCGTATATAAAAACGGACAATTCGATGATGATATACGCGGAAAAGCCTTGCGTTTCGACCGATGAGGAAACATATACGTACATACACACCCAAGGAATTACTCCCCTACATAGATTGGAGCTATCTGCTACACGCATGGGGAGTGAATGGCAGCGACAAACAGAGCGAGGCCCGGCAAATTAAAGCCGAGGCAGAAGCCCTGCTCGACGAGGATTGTTCGTGCGATATAAAAGCCCTATTCTGCTTGCACGAGGCGCACAGCGACGGCGATAACATTATCGTGGGGGAGCAAAGCATCCCCCTGCTGCGACAACAACACACAAAGGCCGACAAGCCCAATCTGTGTCTGAGCGATTTTATCTCGCCGGTGCACGACCATATAGGTTTTTTTGCTACATCGGTACATCCACACGACACCGATAAAAACTGTTCGGACCCCTACAAGCAGCTACTGACCGACACCATGTACGACCGCTTGGCCGAAGCCGCAGCCACGCTGTTGCACCGCGAGGTGAGAACAAACAAAGAGCTATGGGGCTACAACGCCAACGAACAACTAAGCATCCCCGATATGATAGGCGAAAAGCAACAGGGGATACGACCGGCAATAGGCTATCCCTCGTTGCCCGACCAATCAATAATATTTCTCATTGACTCACTCATTGACCTGTCGCTCATAGGCATTGAGCTAACAGACAACGGAGCCATGTACCCCCATGCCTCGGTATGCGGGCTCATGTTCGCCCACCCCGCGGCACATTATTTTTCCATAGGCAAGATAAGCAAAGAACAAATCACAGACTATGCACAACGTCGCGGCATGCCGATAGAGCAACTGATGCCCTACCTTGTTAAAAACATACAATAATTCCGCAGGAAGCATGCGACAGATATAGTACATTCCGCAAATTATAAATATGCGGTGAGAACAGAAATTTAAACAGCTTATTAACCAAGGATTATTAAAAAATATGTATATTCGCAAAAAATTAACATACATTGCATAAATTATGAGAAAAATTCTTCATCCCCTTTACGCGTTATACCAAATTCTGTTTGCATGGTGGGTTGGTATCATAGCAACAGCCATAACATCCATCCTCATTTGGTTCCTTGGTGGCATCCTTAAAATAAAAAATGGCGATTTCTATCCCGCATGGGTATGGTGTCGTTTCATGTGTCTGCTGTTTTTCATTCCCGTAAAAGTTGTCGGTAGGGAAGAAAATGTGCGAAAAGACAAAAACTACATATTTGTAGCCAACCATCAAGGTATGTTCGACATATTCCTGCTCTATGCCTTCATAAACAAAAATTTCAAATGGATGATGAAGGATTCCTTGCGCAAAGTACCTTTGTTGGGCGTAGCATGCTACAAGACCGACCACATATTCGTGAACCGTACCACACCGCAAAAAGACATATTCCGCAAAGCACAGAAAATCATAAAGAGCGGCCTGTCAATGTCGATATTTGCCGAAGGCACCCGTAGCGACAACGGCAAGCTCGGAAGATTTAAAAAAGGCGCATTTGTTGTTGCCAACCTTACACAAACAGAAATTGTGCCCATTGCCATAGATGGAGCATACGACATATTGCCAAAAAACTGTTTCTTCGCACATTGGTCGCCTGTGACACTGACATTCCACAAACCCATAGAATGCCAAGGTCGTGGCAGCGAGAATGTTGACTATCTGCTCGAAGAGACACGTTCGGTGATAGCAAAAACATTGGGAGAGGAATAATAACAAAAATAAATACAAAGACTGACAAACCGGAAATATGGAGTTTGCTTCGATATTTTTCACTACGGCAAATTAGGAACAAACGCGCACCAATTATAGCAAGCCTTGGCATAGCCCGTTTACAATAGCAGCCCTGCATTGTACTCGTTTGCACAAGCCTTGCGACGGCGGAACATTTATGTCCCAAAGGAGTGCGGCTTGCCGCCCCAGAGTCCATATTCGATGTTTAATATCAAATATAATAAAAAATGTACGATTTAGCCATTATAGGCGGTGGTCCCGCCGGATATGTAGCAGCAGAAAATGCCGGAGCCAAAGGGCTCAAAGTAGTTCTATTCGAAAAGAAAGAACTTGGCGGAGTATGTTTGAACGAAGGTTGTATTCCCACAAAAACACTGCTTTACAGTGCAAAAATGTACGACCATGCACAAGGCGGAAAAAAATATGGCATAACAGCCGAAAATGTAGCCTATGACTTCAAGAAGATTGCCGACCGCAAAACAAAAGTCGTACGCAAGCTGGTTGCCGGAATAAAAATGAAGATGGAGCATAACAACGTAGAAGTTGTACGCTCCGATGCTTATATAAAAGAGGGTGACACACAAAGCATACTGATAACAAGCGGCGACAACGAGTACAGAGCAAAAAATCTGCTCGTGTGCACCGGCAGCGAAGCATTTATCCCCCCAATACCGGGCGTGCAAGACAACGACGCCATACTCACCAACCGCGAGATACTATCGCTGACAACAGCCCCCGAAAGCCTTGTCATAATAGGCGGCGGAGTGATAGGCATGGAGTTTGCAAGCTTCTACAACAGTTTGGGAATAGAGGTGACAGTGATAGAAATGCTCCCCGAAATCCTTGGTGGGCTCGACAAGGAGATAAGCGAAATGCTACGTGCCATATATGCCAAACGCGGAGTAAAATTCAACCTTAGCTGCAAAGTGACAGCCATAGATGCACACACCGTACACTACACCGATGCCGAAGGCAATGCCCACAGCGTCGAGGGCGACAAAATACTAATGAGCGTAGGACGTCGTCCCGTTCTTAAAGGATTTGGATTAGAAAACATCGCGGTAGAAATAGAGCGAGGCATAAAAGTAAACAGCCGCATGCAGACAAGCATGCCAAACGTATATGCAGCAGGCGACGTCACCGGTTTCTCGCTATTGGCACACACAGCAAGCCGCGAAGGCGAAGTAGCCGTGAACAACATATTGGGCACAGAGGACCACATGGAGTACAACGCAATACCCGGAATTGTATATACCAACCCCGAGGTAAGCAGCGTGGGACTCACCGAGGAGCAAGCACAAGCACAAGGCATAGAATATAGCATAAGCAAACTACCCATGACCTATGCTGGGCGTTTTGTAGCCGAGAACGAAGGCGTCACCGGACTATGCAAGATATTGGTATCGTCCGACGACAAAGTACTGGGAGCGCACCTGCTGGGCAACACATCGAGCGAATTTATATGCGCCGTGTGCATGGCCATAACAAACGGTCTATCGGTACAGGATATACGTCGCACCGTATTTCCACACCCCACAGCATGTGAAATAATCAAAGAAGGCATGTTCGAACTATAATTAAAATAAAATAGAACAAAAAAGATATATTTTTTGTTAAAAGCAGAAACTATCCTTAATAATAAGAAGCTGTTTAAATTTATATCGCCAAGTTTTTTATAGAGCAAGAATAGGATATTTATTTTTCAAAGGGCGCATAGCGAGCTATGCAACCAAAAAAAAGGAAGAAACAGACATTTTTTAATATAAAAAACAGCGAAACAAACGATATGGCTTCTGACAAGAAAATATTTTTAAAAAATTAAACTGCTTCTAAAAAGCAAAACTAATTGCAAACAGCCATGAAGGAGAACAGGGTAAAACCATCAAACGGTAAATTAGGCGTAATGTGCGTCGGGTTAGGCGCCGTCACCACAACAACAATAGCAGGAGTCTTGATGTCACGCAAAGGCCTCTCCAAGCCCATAGGTTCTTTTGCCTGCGAAGGAATTATGCGTTTGGGAAAAGGCTCCGACAAAATATACAAGGAGGTAAAACACATACTCCCCATAGCCCCACTCCATGATATAGTATTTGGAGCATGGGACATATACGAGGACAACGGATACGAAGCCGCAGTGAAAGCAAACGTACTGCGCAGTTCCGACATCGACCCCATAAAAGACGAATTGACACAGATACAGCCCTACAAAGCCCTATTCGACAAGAGCTATGCAACCAACATCGACGGCCCCAATGTCAAGGAGCCGGCAACACGTTGGGAGCAAACCGAGGAATTGCGCAAGGATATACGCCATTTCAAAGAGGCCAACAACTGCGACCGCGTTGTCGTGATATGGATAGCAAGCACCGAGAAATATATACCACGTGACGAAAAAGTACATGGCAGCCTATCGTCGTTCGAGGCAGCAATGAAAGCCGACGACAAAGAACACATAGCCCCCAGCATGTGCTACGCCTACGCCGCAATGCGCGAAGGATGTCCTTTTGTAATGGGTGCACCCAACCTATGTATCGACATTCCCGCCATGTGGGAGCTTGCCAACGAAACCAAGATGCCCATATCGGGAAAAGACTTCAAGAGCGGGCAAACCATGATGAAAACAGTGCTTGCACCGGCATTCTTCACACGCCAGCTTGGTGTTACCGGTTGGTTCTCGACAAATATACTTGGCAACCGCGACGGCATAGTATTGGATGCCCCCGAGAATTTCGAAACCAAGCGACGCAGCAAAATGTCGGCAGTAGAGAACATTCTCGACAGCGACATCTACCCCCAGCTATACTCCGACATATACCACAAAGTACGCATAAACTACTATCCCCCACGTGGCGACGAAAAAGAGAGTTGGGACAACATAGATATATTTGGTTGGATGGGATACCCCATGACAATAAAAGTAAACTTCCTATGTCGCGACTCTATTTTGGCAGCCCCCATAGCACTCGACCTGATACTATTCAGCGACATCGCACTGCGTAGCGGACTATACGGAATACAGGACTTCCTATCGTTCTACTGCAAAGCCCCCATGCACGCCGACAACGAAAAACCCGTACACGACCTGTTCAAGCAGTTTGCCATGCTGAAAAACAAAATAAGAGAATTAGCAGGATACGAAGCCGACCAAGAACTCGACTAAAAACAATAAATATGCAAGGCGGCATGCAGCCTTGCATATTTATTTAATATTTTATTCATGCAAAGCAAAAAAATGTGTAATTTTATTGCAAATATCATTTTTTTATATCTATTTTTGCAAAAACAGGAATAATTATACATAAAATGGTATGAAAATTAAGAATTCACGTTTGGACGCTATCCGTCTGATATTATCGACCCAAGAAGTAAGCAGCCAAGAAGAGCTGTTAGCCGAATTAGCCAAGGAAGGTTTCAAACTGACACAGGCCACACTCTCGCGCGACCTGCATCAGCTGCGCGTAGTAAAAACCGTTGGAGTACAAGGGAAATACAGATACGTACTGACAAGGCCTCATCAGTATCGACACGAAGGAGGCGAAGCCGAGATGCGTCCCATAACCCCGCCGCAGGAGGTAAACGGTTTCCTATCGATACAATTTTCGGGTAACATAGCAGTTATACGCACAAGGCCAAGCTATGCAAGCACCCTTGCCTATCATATAGACGCCTATAACTTCCCCGAAATCATCGGCACAATAGCCGGTGACGACACCGTGATGATGGTGCTTGCCGAAGAGGCCACAAAAAGCAGTACGCTAAGAGCACTGCGGACAATAATTCCAAACATCTGACACAAATGGAAATAAAATCAGAAGATATAAAAGTATTGGTAGCCGATGCCTCGCACGAAAAATATGTCGATGAGATATTAGAGACTATAAGCGCCGCAGCCAAAGTACGTGGCACCGGTATAGCAAAAAGAACCCACGAATATGTTGCCCAGAAAATGCGCGAGGGCAAGGCAGTCATAGCACTACACAATGAAGAATTTGCCGGATTCTGCTACATAGAAAGCTGGGGAAACAAACAATATGTTGCAAACTCGGGCCTTATAGTAGCCGACAAATTCCGTCGTCATGGCTTGGCAAAACGCATTAAAAAAAGAGCATTCGACCTATCGAGAGAGAAATGGCCCAACGCAAAACTTTTTGGTTTGACAAGTGGCGGAGCCGTAATGAAGATAAACACCGAACTGGGATACGTACCGGTGCCATTCTCGGAACTTACCGACGACGAGGCATTCTGGAAGGGATGCCAAGGCTGTGTAAACCACGATGTCCTGATGCGCACAGACAGGCGCTATTGTATATGCACAGCAATGCTATACGACCCCGAAAAGCACAAGACAGATAAATAACCCATAAAAAAACAACATATCATATATGGACAAGAAAAAAGTAGTTGTGGCATTCAGCGGAGGCTTAGACACCTCGTTCACCGTAATGTACCTTGCAAAAGAAAAAGGCTACGATGTATATGCTGCATGCGCCAACACCGGCGGTTTCAGCCCTGAACAACTGAAACAAAACGAAGAAAACGCATACAAGCTTGGAGCAACAAAATATGTGACACTCGATGTCACCCGCGAATACTACGACAAAAGCCTTCGCTACATGATATATGGCAACGTTCTGCGCAACGGCACATACCCCATCTCGGTATCCTCGGAAAGAATATTCCAAGCGCTCGCCATAGCCCGTTATGCCAACGAGATTGGAGCCTCGGCCATAGCACACGGCTCCACAGGCGCCGGCAACGACCAGATACGTTTCGACATGACATTCTTGGTGCTTGCGCCCGGCGTTGAAATAATAACCCTCACACGCGACATGGCACTCACACGCGAATTTGAGATAAATTACCTTAACGAGCACGGTTTCTCGGCCGATTTTGCCAAGCTGAAATACTCCTACAACGTAGGAATATGGGGCACATCCATTTGTGGCGGCGAGATACTCGACTCGGCACAAGGACTTCCTGAAAGCGCCTATCTGAAACAGGTAGAGAAAAACGGAAGCGAGGAACTGCGTCTGACATTCGAGGAGGGCGAACTGAAAGCCGTCAACGGACAAAGAATAGACGACCCCATAAAAGCCATTCAGAAAGTAGAAGAGATAGGTGCACCCTACGGCATAGGACGCGACATGCACGTTGGCGACACCATCATAGGCATAAAAGGACGCGTCGGTTTCGAAGCCGCCGCCCCCATGCTCATAATAGGCGCACACCGTTTCCTCGAAAAATACACCCTCAGCAAGTGGCAGCAATATTGGAAAGACCAAGTCGCAAACTGGTATGGAATGTTCCTGCACGAGAGCCAATATCTGGAACCGGTAATGCGCGACATAGAAGCCATGCTGCAAAACTCGCAACGCAACGTAAGCGGCACAGTGATACTTAAACTATCGCCAAAAAATTTCGAGACAGTAGGTGTCGAATCCGTCAACGACCTTGTAAAGAGCAAATTCGGCGAATATGGCGAAATGCAAAAAGGCTGGACAGCCGACGACGCAAAAGGATTTATAAAAGTGACATCCACCCCACTCAGAGTATATTACACAAACCATCCCGACGAAAAAATATAACAATACAACCATTATGATAAAAGTTGGAATAATTGGAGGAGCAGGCTATACAGCCGGAGAACTGCTGCGACTTTTAATAGACCACCCCGACGTTGAAATATGTTTTGTGCATAGCAGCAGCAACGCCGGAAACAAAATAACCGACGTACATTGCGGACTTTTGGGCGAAACCGACCTTACATTCACCGACGAGCTGGCACTCGATGCCATCGACCTGCTATTCTTTTGCACAGCCCACGGCGACACACGTAAATTCCTCGACAGCCATCAACTACCCGACGAACTGAAAGTCATCGACCTGTCCATGGATTACAGAATAAAAAGCAACGAGCACGATTTCATCTACGGACTGCCCGAACTGAACAGACGAAACACCTGCAAAAGCCGCTATGTAGCCAACCCCGGCTGTTTCGCCACATGTATAGAGCTGGGCCTGCTGCCACTTGCCAAAGAACATCTGCTAAAAGGCGACATATCGGTCAATGCCATCACAGGAAGCACAGGAGCCGGCGTAAAACCATCGGCAACCACCCATTTCAGCTGGCGCAACAACAATATAAGCATCTACAAGCCATTCGAGCATCAGCATGTGCCCGAAATAATGCAAAGCATAAAACAGTTGCAACCCGACTTTGACGGAGAAATAGATTTCATCCCCTACCGAGGAGATTTTCCGCGAGGCATATTTGCAACCATCGTCGTAAAATGCCATTTAGACATAGAGACCATATACAAGCTATACGAGTGCTACTATGAACGCGACTCATTCACCCATGTGGTACCAAGCCAACTGAATTTGAAAGAGGTAATAAACACCAACAAATGCCTGATACATTTGGAAAAGCACGGCGATAAATTGCTCATAACATCCATCATAGACAACCTGCTGAAAGGAGCAAGCGGACAAGCCGTACACAACATGAACCTGCTGTTCGGCTTGGAAGAGACCGTAGGACTGAAACTGAAACCATCGGCATTCTGACAAAACAATAAAAGACAACCGGCAAATGAAACTATATAACGTATATCCGCTGTTCGATGTGAACATAGTAAGAGGACAAGGATGCAAAGTATGGGACGACAAAGGAACAGAGTACCTCGACCTATACGGAGGACATGCCGTCATATCCATAGGACATTGTCACCCGCAATATGTGCACGCCATAGAAGAGCAAGTAAAAAAATTAGGCTTCTACTCAAACTCGGTAGTAAACAAGCTACAAGAGCAGTTGGCCCATAGCATTGGCAAGATAAGCAACTACGAGGATTACAGCGCATTCTTTGTAAACTCGGGTGCCGAAGCCAACGAAAACGCCCTGAAACTTGCTTCGTTCCACACAGGACGCACAAGGGTCATTTCATTCGAGAAGTCTTTTCATGGTCGCACATCGTTGGCGGTGGAAGTGACCCACAACCCCAAGATAATAGCCCCCATCAACAACAACGGGCACACCACCTACATAGCATTGGGCGACATAGAAAGCGTCAGAAACGAACTTGCAAAAGGCGATGTGGCAGCAGTCATAATAGAAGGCATACAAGGAGTGGGTGGCATAAGAGTACCCAACGAGGATTTTCTGCAACAGCTGAAAGTCGAATGTGAGAAAAACGGCACCATACTCATTCTGGACGAGATACAAAGCGGATGCGGTCGTAGCGGACGATATTTTGCACACCAATGGAGCAATGTGCGCCCCCACATAATCACAATGGCCAAAGGAATAGGCAACGGATTTCCAATAGGCTGCGTACTGATAAGCCCCATGTTCACCCCTTGGGCTGGACAGCTTGGAACCACATTCGGTGGCAACCACCTTGCATGCGCCGCAGCACAAAGCGTCATAGACGTCATGAACAGCGAAAAACTTATTGAGAACGCCCATGCCACAGGCGAGTACCTTATAAGAGAACTCAAAAAAATAGAATGTATAAAGGAGGTACGCGGCAAAGGCCTCATGATAGGCATGGAGTTCGACAAACCAATAAAAGAGATAAGACAAAATCTGTTATTCAAGGAACACGTATTCACCGGAGTAAGCGGGACAAATGTCATAAGGCTGCTACCGCCACTCACACTCACAACAGACGATGCAAAAGAATTTATCACTCGTCTGAAAAACACAATAGAATAGACCGATGGGCTGTGCATCGAAAGAGCACAGCCCATTTAGTATTCCGGAAACACAGAACCGGCAAGCATCGCACCAATTATTCGCATACGGGCAAACATATACAGGCGATGCCCGCAAAATAATTGGGAGTCTTTTGAAATTATTCTCTTTTTTTTTGATAGTTTCAACATAATAGGTTAATTTCGTGCGATTTATTTCCCATATTGGGGAATAGCTGTTTTTTGCACAAAAAAACAGATAGATTATACACAACCACACAACAAATCAAACCTACTTAAAACATTTATGAGATTTATCAGAAAGAATGCCAGAATATTCAAACTACTATTTGTAGCGTTACTGACATCCGTTATATGGTTCCTTCCCATCGAAGCTTTTGGAATAGAGGGCCTGACAGTTCTGCAACAACGCATCATAGCCATATTCGTCTTTGCAGCCACCATGTGGATTTTGGAGGCTGTTCCCGCATGGACAACATCCCTGCTCATAATTGTAATAATGTTGCTGACAGTGTCAAACAGCGGAATAAAAATCCTCATAAACGATATTCCCAAGGAGCAACTTATTAGCTACAAGACCATCATGGCCACATTTGCCGACCAAACAGTGATGCTCTTCCTTGGAGGATTTATCTTGGCACTTGTGGCATCGAAAAGCGGTGTTGACATAACACTTGCAAGGGCCATGCTGAAACCCTTCGGCACAAAGCCCAAGATAGTTCTGTTTGGTTTTATACTTGTTACAGCTGTGTTTTCGATGTTTGTGAGCAACACCGCCACAGCCGCCATGATGCTTACATTCCTCACACCGGTGCTAAAATCGTTGCCTGCCAACGAGCGAGGACGCACCGCCCTTGCCTTGGCCATACCCATAGGTGCCAATATCGGCGGTATGGCAACCCCCATTGGCACACCGCCCAACGGCATCGCATTGGGCTATCTTAACAACAGCGAGGGACTGAACTTAGGCATCGGATTTGACGAATGGATGATGGTTATGACCCCCTTGATGCTTGTAATACTCACAATAGCATGGTTCCTGCTAAGCAAAATGTACCCGTTCCGAGCCCAAAGCGTACAATTAAAAATCATCGGCGGCGCACGTAAGGGATGGAGAACCACCGTCATATACATAACACTTGCAGTGACCATACTACTATGGATGCTCGAAAAACAGGTGGGAATAAACTCCTACGTGGTGGCACTCATCCCGGTGGGAGTATTCAGCCTCACCCGTATAATAAAATCGAAAGATTTGAAAGACATAGACTGGGCAGTTCTATGGATGGTAGCCGGAGGCTTCGCCTTGGGCGTGGGAATGGACAAAACAGGCCTTGCAAAAACCCTTGTAGAGTCTATCCCATTCAACCAATGGCCGGTATTGTTAGTGATGGTAGGTAGCGGAATAATCTGTTGGCTGCTATCGACGTTCATATCGAACTCGGCAGCGGCGGCACTCATGGTACCCATATTGGCAGCCGTAGGAAAAGGCATGGGGCCCATGCTCGACGCATACGGAGGCATAGGCACATTGCTCATAGGAATTGCATTGGCAGCATCCTTTGCCATGGCACTCCCCATAAGCACACCGCCCAATGCCATAGCCTACTCCACCGGACTAATAAAATCGTCACAGATGTGTGTGGTAGGTATCATTATAGGCGTTATCTCAATAACATTAGGATACATCGCAATCATAATGATAGGCCGCACAGGGTTCTTTGGATAAAAACAAACACAACATAACAATGAAAAAATTATTTCTATTGACAGCGCTGGCATTTGTTGCCATATTTGCCTACGCACAGGAGCAGAACAAGCCCACTGTAAAACTCTACGGTTTCATTCGCAACTACATGGATTTCGACTCGCGCGAAAATCTAAGCAGCAACAGCGACCAGTTCAACATGATACCGAAAGACCAAAATATGTCCGACGGTGACGACCTTAACGACAAAGCCGACATCCACCTGTTGAGCATAACAACCCGCTTGGGACTGAACATAACAGGCCCGCAATTTTTTGGAGCAAAGACATCGGCCAAGATAGAAGCCGACTTTGCCGGCTTTGGCACCAGCAACACCGTCTTGCGCATACGTCAAGCATACGCAAAAATGGATTGGGAGAAACACAGCGTACTGGTAGGACAAGCATGGCACCCCATGATGGGCGACATGATGCCCGACGTATTCAGCCTTGCAACAGGCGCACCCTTCACCCCGTTCAGCCGCACACCCCAGATACGCTACAACTACATAGCCAACAAGGTAACCCTGACAGCCACAGCTATGTACCAACTGCAATACCTGTCATACGGCCCCAAGAGCAACGACCTGTACAATTCGGAGACATCGTTCGACTATGCACGCAAAGCACTCATCCCCGAACTATATTTCCAAGCCATGTATAAAAACAACGGTTTCATGGCCGGTGTCGGAGTAGATATATTAACGCTAAAACCACGTAGCGAGTACACAAATGCAGCCGGCTACAAAAAATTAAGCAACGAACTTATAACAAGCCTCACACCCACACTGTTTGCATCGTACAAAAACGGAAATTGGGGAGTAAAAGGCCGTGTCACATACGCACAAAACGCATCGCACCTGAACATGCTGAGCGGATATGGCGTTACCAAACTAAAAGACAACGGCGATGTGGAGTATGGCGCATTGCGCAGCATCACCACATGGATAGATGCCACCTACAAACAACAGTTAGAGAAAGGCACCCTCACCTACTGCCTATTCGTCGGCTACGGCAAAAACCTTGGTTGCAGCGACGAATATGTTGACCCCGACATGATGTATGTTCGTGGCTACAAGAACATAGATAATTTCTGGCGTGTTTCACCCAGCATACTATACACACAGAACGCCATGCAATTTGGCATTGAATACGAGCCCACAATGGTTGGATATGGAAATATGAAAGCCGACGGCAGCGTCGATAAACAACGTACCAAAGCCAACCACCGTATATGCGCCATGATGAAATATAATTTCTAAATACCAAAGGGCTGCCATAGTGTTTTACTTAGCAGCCCTTTTATATGAAGAAACAATAGACAATAAAAATACAAGACACTGAATTTTCAATAAATTTATAAGACGCACAAAGACAAAATAAAAATTACACATACATAAACGAACTGTAAAACTTTTCTCTTAGCCTGAAAACCGCCAATTTGAAGCCACAGAGAATAAGCTATTAATGGTTCACACCCTTGGTGTGGGCTGTTTGCACTTATTCCGTGGCATGGTTACTTGGCGGTACCTCAGGCTAGGAATAACCACTATCAAACGGCCTGCATCATTTATGTTACACATAGGAAAGCACATAAAACGGCGTCTCGAGGAGCTGGAACGCAGCCCTGCTTGGTTGGCAAAAAAAATAAACTGCGACCGCACCAATATCTATAAAATCTTTAATCGTTCCAGCATCGACACAGAACTACTTGCACGTATATCCAAAGCGTTGGAATACGACTTTTTCATCGACCTATCCAAAGCCCAAGAAAACAGTTGTGACATTTCGGCAACAGAAGCGTGAATTATAGTCACATTTTTATATCCTTTAAGAAAATTAAGGGAAATATCTTTGTGCATATATATTACAACATTATTTAAATAATTTACACATTATGAAAAAGATTATTATTGCACTTGTACTTGCAATCTTCACAGTGGGCGCTGTCGATGCGCAACAGCAATTAAGCGACAAAGAGACAAAAAAAATTGAAAAGTCTGCAAAAAAAGAGGCAAAACAGCGTGCTAAGGAAGGCTACAAAAGCACTCCGGGAGTAAAAAGCATTGAAGGACAGTTAATATACAAAGGGAAATTGGAAACATTGACCGAAGACGATGGAGTTACACCAAAATATATATTTGGAAACGGAACAACAAAAGGCGGAACATACAATGCGGCCAAATTAGCAGCAATGGAAGCTGCAAAATTACAAATTGCAGAATCGATAAGTTCAGAAACCGCAGCGATAATAGGAAACACAATAACTAACGACGCGCAAGCTGAAATTAGTTCGGAGAAAGTAGTTGCAAATGCTAAAACAAAAGTTGCACAAAAATTAGGCCGTATGATACCGGTCATTGAAATGTACAAAGACATTGATGGTAAGAAAAAAGAAGTAACTATTACTATTGCATACGAATATCGTATTGTAAAAGAAATGGCCGAACAAGTTATAAGAAAAGAATTAGAACAAGAGGCCGAAAAACTCGGACAGGATGTAGATAAACTTTTAAATCTGTAATACAAAGCAATGAATATACCAAGAGGCGGAAAAACCATCCTGCTAATATTGTTTGCGCTATTCATGGCTGCGGGTAGCCATGCACAACGCACAAAAAGCATAAGCGGAGAATATACATTTGTTTCGGACGGCGACATATCGCTGTCCGAGGCAAAACGTATAGCCGCCGAACGGGCTCGCATAGAGGCTTTGGCCTCAGAATTTGGTACCACTATAAATCAAACAAACACTACACAGACACAAAACATAGGAGAAAATAGTTCTACGAGCTTTTTTTCCATTGGAAACAGTGAAGTAAAAGGAGAATGGTTAGCCGACACCAAAGAACCTGAATACGAAGTGACCATAGACGGGGCAAACATGATAATAAAAGCATGCGTATGGGGCAAAGCACGCGAAATTAAATCGGCCACAGTCGACCTCGATGTAGCCGTATTATGCAACGGCACAGAAAAAAAATTCGAGAGCGACTATTTTAAAGAAGGCGACGATATGTTCATACATTTTAAATCGCCAATAAGCGGATTTGTAGCCATATACCTCATAGATGAAGAACAAAATGCCTATTGCCTGCTACCATATAGCAGCGATGAAAACGGCAGAAAAGAGGTAAGGAGTGGGAAAAAATATATATTCTTCGATACGGAAAGCGCCGATAGCGAAGAAGATAAATCCATCATTGACCAACTAACAATGACCTGCGCAAAACCATTAGAGCACAACCGTATAATGGTAATATTCTCGTCGACACCGTTTGTTAAGGCCATTGACACACAAAGCCAAGAAAATGTACCTCGCAGCCTAAGTTTCGAGGATTTCCAAAAATGGCTTGTAAAAAATCGAACAAAGGACCCCGAAATGGCCGTTGTCGAGAGATTAATAAAAATAGAAAAGAAATAAAATGAAAAGACTCCTATTAATATATATACTCATTTTGTGCTATGGCGTGTGCTGTGCACAAAGCGAATTTGACAAGGAGTTCGAAGAATTTAAGAAACAGACTCTGTGCGAGTTCGATGATTTCAAAAAAAAGTGTAACGAAGAATATATAGAACACTTAAAAAAAACTTGGAAAGAGTTTAACAGTCTTACCCCCATTCCCCTCCCAAAGGACACACTGACTGTTCCTCCCGTAATATATGAAGAAGAAAAGCCAAAGGAAGAAATAGAAAACAAAGAACTATTAAACAAAAATATTGTAATACCCGAGCCGCCTGTTACTGAGCCTGTACCCGAGGAATCAATCGTAGCACCTGAGCCACCCATTGTTGAGATTGAACCAGAAGAGCCAATTTTCATAGATGACATTTGGGAAAAAGATAAAGCAACGTATAGTTTCTCTTTTTATGGAACAGAAGCAAGTATTCACATGGGGCAGGAACACAGTTTCAAGCTACAAGCCTGCAATAACAGCAACGTAGCATCGGCGTGGGAGTTCTGTTCCAACAACTACGACGATATAGTGAGCGAGTGTCTGGAACTACAAAAAAAACATAATTTGTGCGATTGGGGCTATCTGCAAATGATAAAAAAAATGAGTGAGCAGTTTTATGGCACACGCACAAACGAAGCTACGCTGATGACATCCTATATCTATTGTCTATCGGGCTATAAAGCAAAAATGGGAATAAGCAATGGACGACTATACCTATTAGTAGCATGCGAGCACCAGATATACGGAAAAAGATATTTCGACATAAACGGAGAAAAATACTATCCTATTGATTGCGAGGAGGATGGAATGAAAATATGTGACGCAGACTTTAAAGGTAGTAAACCACTATCGTTATGGATAAACAGAACCCCGAATTTGGAATATGCAAACTGCGACACAACACGCCAACTGAAATCGAAACGCTACCCCAACATGGCAATATCGGTGAATGTAAATAAAAATCTAATGGATTTTTACAGCGACTACCCGGCATCCGAAATGGGAAGTGACTTTATGACAAAATGGGTAGTGTATGCCAATAACCCATTGTCTAACAAGATAAAAGAGCAAATATACCCTGCGCTCAAAGAGAGCCTGCAAGGAAAAGAGAAATTGGAACAAGTAAATATGTTGCTGAATTTTGTACAAACAGCCTTTGTATATGAATATGACGAGGAAGTGTGGGGCTACGACCGCTCATTCTTTTCAGAAGAAACATTATACTATAAATACTGCGACTGTGAGGACCGCTCTATATTATTTTCACGGCTTGTAAGAGACATTTTGGGGCTTAAAGTAATGCTTGTATACTACCCCGGACATATTGCCACCGCAGTATGTATTGATGAACAGGCACACGGTGATTTTGTGGAGATGAACAATGAAAAATATACAATTTGTGACCCAACCTACATAAACGCACCTGTTGGAACCAGTATGCCCGAACTGCGTGATTTAAATATAACACTGACATTGTTAAAATGACACAAACCATTATTAATTTAAAACAAGAAACTATTATGAAAAAGACAATCAAAAGCGTAATGCTTATTGCAGCAGTTGCAATGTTCGCAAGTTGCTCTTCAATGACAACTCCTATTGCAGCAACATCCAACCCCGTAGGAAACAAATGTGGAGTGGCTTCAACAACAAAAATTCTTGGAATCTTTGGTGGTTCTTCGAATATGGGTATAAACAAAGCGGCTAAATTGGGTGGTATCACACAAATTTCACACGTAGACTTTGTTAAAAAGAGCTTCTTAGGTTTCTTAGTACAGACATACCAGACTGTTGTTTACGGAGAGTAATTGCACAAGTTTAAATAGTAAAGGCCTGAAACAGGTCTTTACTATATTTTAAAAACAATGGAAAAATTTCTACTGTTTATTTCTGTTTTTGTATTTTTTATAAATGCAGATGGACAATCATTGGACAATCGCTATTTTAGCTATGTCAGCAACAAGGGTGTAGTATATTTTTTCTATCCGCAAAAGCTATCCAAGGTAGAAGGTATTGAAAATTTCTGCTACGACCTCACCTATGTAGCAAATAGCGATTTAGCAACACTGAATTTCACAATCGAGACAAAAAACATTGTAGAAATAGCCGAATTGGGTATCTGCTATGCCAATGACACCATAAAAATTGAAGATTATTCAATGTTATTTCGCGATGTAGTGAAAAATGGATACGAAACAAGAATAACAAGCACTATAAAAAAAACCAACCTACTAAATATATATGGAAGCAGTGAAACTATGTGTTTCGTGCTTACCTTAAAGGATGGGAGAATATGTAAAGCATCCTACAACAGGAAAAGGTGGAAGAAGGATTCATCTGTATTTACAAAAATTCTAAATTCAATATATTAATTATGATGAAGTTAATAAAATTTACAGTTATTATTTTAGCGCTACACATAGTTTCTATAAACGCATCGGCACAAGGTTTCTTGGATAATTTATTAGGAAATGCTGCTAACACCTTAAATAATTTAAACGAGCAACGCATATCAAAGCCTGTAAAAGTAAGACTCACAGGAACAATAGAAGGCGAGGTTAAAATGACAATTGGCAACACCGGAAGAACGGAAATCATCACAGAACTACCCTATGTGTTTAAGGTATCGAAAAAGGAACTACCGCTAAAACTAACATTTAGTTCAAATAACAATTGTGCATACAAAGATATACAAATACCCAAAAAGCCAACAGATAACATTGGCCATGTCTATCTATTGAAAAAAGAGACACAACAGGGTTACTATTACGCACAAAATCAAGCACCACAACAGGCACAGCAACAAAATGCACCTGTCGAGCCCAAAAAAGATATAACAATGTTTGATAAAAACAGTGCTATAAATAAGGCGCCTATAACAAAAATTAAGAACGAAAATACCTTTGCTGTAATTATTGCCAACGAAGAATACGAAATGGCTGGAAAAGTCGAAATGGCAAACAACGATGGTTTGGCAATGAAAGAGTATTTCGTAAAAACTTTCGGTTTGTCCGAAAATCAGGTGCTATATTATCCCAATGCAACCTACGGTAAAATGAACAAAGCCATAAACGATATAAAAGACATTGCCGAGGCATTCGAAGGAGATATAAACCTATTATTCTACTATGCAGGGCATGGTATCCCCGACAACTCGACAAAGGATGCCTATTTAATGCCCATTGACGCTGATGGTAGCGATGTTTCGGTCTGCTATTCTCTGAAAAAACTCTATAAAGAGATTGATGATATGAAACTGAAACAATGCGTAGTATTTCTTGACGCTTGTTTCAGCGGAGCAAAAAGAGATGGTGACATGGTTGTAGCAGCTCGCGGTGTTGCAATAAAACCCAAAGAAGAAAAACCTACCGGTAACACCATTGTATTCACTGCTGCATCGGACGAAGAGACAGCATTTGCCTACGACGATCAGAAACATGGATTGTTCACCTATTTCCTTCTCAAGAAATTCCAAGAGAAAAAGAATAATGTCTCAATAGGCGAACTTGCCGAATATATATCTAAAAACGTATCAAGACAATCTATCTTGATAAACGGCAAGAAACAAACGCCGGCAATTCTTGTTCCGCAAAGCATGGGGGCAAACTGGAAATCTCGTAAATTAATAGGCAAATAAGATTATTTGCCATAAAACAAAAACAGCTCGCAGTAAGCTGCCCCAAAAAGTTGGACGGATTAATACTGGTAAAGAGAGCGACTAAAAAGTGATTTTTAGTCGCTCTCTTTACCAATACCGAAACCGACAAAGCTCAATTATAAAGAATATTCAAAAATGTAGGCGGCTGTACATACAGCCGCCTACATTTTTGAATATTTATATACTAAATCTATATCTGTTAAACAATAATATAAAATAGCTTTTTGCCATAATGCAATGTTTTTTTATTGCAATGAACACACATATAACCGACTTCAATCTGTCAACCAATTTTAGGAAAACAGACACATTCCTATTATTTTTTCTTTATTAACATTTTTTAACCAAATGGGGGGGTAAAATGCAACCGTTTAAATACCTTTGCTACCACTATTAAACATTTTTTAATTAACCATTTAAATTAAAATTATGAAAAAGATTAAGTTTTTTACAATTTGCTTGTTGAGCATTGTAGCAATGGCAGTAAACGCCCAAACATCAAAAGGTTGGGACGGTGTAAGAGTTTCCTATAACTCATTTACCTTTGACAGTGAATTCCGTAATTTTGATGCTGTATCGGGCCTTGAAGTTGGCTATGTAAAAAGTTTTCCTATTTCCAAAAAGCTCCCTTTATATATTGAAACAGGCGCATCGTTGCTTTGGGTAGCCGGCGACTTGTACGATTATAGCGAAGCCGAAGAGGACTATATATCTATTGACAAAGCTTCTGTTAACATGGCATCGCTTATTATTCCTGCAAATGTAGGATATAAATACGATATTGACGATAATTTTTCGGTGTTCCCCTATGCAGGTGCCTATTTAAAACTAAACATAGTAGGAAAAATGGAAACCGAGCTTTATGAAACAAATGCCGGAGTGGTTTCAGAGGACGAAAGTTCCGATATGGATATGTTCGACAAAGACGAGGGCGATGGCGACCGTCTCCAAGTTGGCTTGCAAATAGGTGCTACACTTAACTACAAAGAGACTTACAATTTAGGAATAAGCTATGGTTTCGACATCAACGAGGTTATGAAAAAGGTAGATAGCAGTAAATTTGCTGTAACCCTCGGTTATAACTTCTAATTATACTTAAATTGATATTTTGGACTTAAATATCCCTTCGCAGTCGAAGGGATATTTATTTTTTATGGTTGCTACGGTACAACTGCCATGTGTTCACCACGTTGTGCCATATACTGTAAAAGCCACCTGCTATGGCGGTTACGGGTGTCAGGAAAGTATAGGCAAACCAAATGGCAAACACAGTGTTTTTCTGTCCCAAGGCTTGCCCTGCTGTCGTCTTGTCGGCATATTTGGCACCTACGAAACGTCCCACGCCGAACTGCAAAAGACAGCACACAAGAGAGACTATGGCTATGCCTGCCATGACAAACAGCGACACTTGGCTGTGGGCTATGGCACGTGCTGTCATGGCTATGGCAAGCGACAATGCCACCAACCACAACAGGAATGGCCAGTCGCGCCCTTTCTGCACAATATATTTATGTACACGAGGGAGTATATGACGCAGCAGTTCAGCAGCCACAAGCGGACACAGGAGCAACGGAAATACCTTGCCCGCTATGAGCAGGAACGAGGATAAAAAAGAGAGCCCCTCTATGGGATGCGACAATGTAAGGAATGGGGGAGCCACCAATGACACCGTCAGATTAATGAGTATGGTATAGGATATGAGCGACGAGGAATTTCCACCTAATTTGGCCGTTATGACTGCCGCGGCTGTGGCTGTGGGGCAGATGAGACACATCATGCACGACTCTACAATAACGCGCACACCAAGCGGGACAGGGGCAAACACCGACAACAACAGCGACAACAGCACGAATGTCATTGTCTGAAAAAGCAACAGCCACACGTGCCAACGCGACAGTCGCAATTCGCTTGGTTTTATCTTGCAGAACGTGACGAACAGCATCAGGAATATAAGTGTCGGCTGTACAATGCCCACCACGTCACCCGCAAATTGATGCGTGCCGTCGAATATAGGAATATTGACATAGAGCAGATACATTGCAACGCCCGTAATCATGGCTATCGGCAATGCCCAATCCCTTATTGTACTGTTTATATTCATGGGATTATTTTATTGTTCGCCCAACGACAGCCATACATCGGGCAGGAATTCGATAATATCCCCGGCTACAAGTGCTCTTTGACCTACGTTCATTGTCGCAATGTCGCCCGAGAGGCCATGTGCATATACCGCTATTCTTGCCGCATCGGGCATGGTATATCCTTGTGCCAACAGGGATGCCAATATACCCGTCAGGACATCGCCGCTGCCTGCTGTTGCCATCCCCGGGTTGCCTGTGGAATTGAAATGACACTCGCCGCTTGGGGTGACAACCACGCTGTATGCCCCTTTTAGAACAATATATATATTGTATTGCATTGCCAACTCCACAGCCTTTTGCAACGCCTGATAGGAGTCTTTGCTACCGCCTGCAAGGCGTGCAAACTCCCCGGGATGCGGTGTGATGACGCTGCCACAAGGCAACAACCGCAGCCATTCGGGATTTTCGGCAAGTATGTTAAGAGCATCGGCATCGAGTATCATGGGCACTCGACACTGCTGCATGAGTATTTTTAAAGCATCGGCGCTCTTTTTGTCGCGACCTATGCCGGGGCCCACTGCCACCGCACTGTATTTCGACAGCTGTGGAACCGTCGAGAAGCACTCCTCGCACACATCGATGCTTGTCATGGCCTCGGGCACAGCTGTTTGCATAACGAGGTTGTTGCAGCCCGGCACATGCACAGTGAGCAACCCTACCCCCGAGCGCATTGCGGCACGCGCAGCCAACACCGAAGCACCTGCCATGCCCCTGCTGCCTGCCACCAATAGCAGACGACCGAAACAGCCCTTATGCGCGTGCCTTTCGCGTGGCACAAGGAGTGGCTGTATATCGTTTTTCTCCGTCATGTACCACGACGTAGGTGTGCTGTCGATGACCGCCGCACTGAGCGATATATCCACCACAGTCATATTTCCCACGAAAGCACCGTTTTCGGCAAAAAGCATCGACAATTTAGGAAATTGGAATGTAATGGTATGTGTGGCTTTTATAATATTTTGCGGTTGCAAACAGGCGTTATCCTCGCCCATTAACCCCGATGGGATATCTATGGACACAACATCCCTCCCCGACGAATTTATCGTCTGCACCACGTGGGCATAGAACCCTTCGAGCGGACGAGTGAGGCCGCTGCCAAATAGTCCGTCTATCACAACGCAGTCGGAGGGCAACGTCACTGCCGTTTTTTCATCGACAAGCGTTTCCACCTGCTGCAATGCCTGCAAGTGTTCGAGATTTACGGCGCAGTTGGGCGATAGTTTGTCGATTGCGGCGCATAGCCAAACAACCACCCCGCACCCCTTTTGAATGAGCAGTCGGGCCACCGCAAGGGCGTCGCCGCCGTTATTTCCCGGGCCCGCAAATATGGCAAAGGGGGTGTTATCGCCGTCGTAATAGCGCAGCAACTCGTTGGTGAAAGCGCGTGCAGCACGCTCCATGAGTTCGATAGACGACACAGGCTCCATACGTATGGTGTCGGCATCTATTTTTTTTATGACCGATGTAGGAAATATTTTCATTGTTTACCGGATTTAGAAACTGTTTAAATTTCTAAAATTGTTTTCTTATAAAAAGTCATATCGTTTGTTTCGCCGTTCTTTATATTCAAAACAGCCTGTTTCTTTCTTTTTCTTTTGCTACATAGCCTGCTATGCGCCCTGCGAAAAACCTACAAACCCGCTATCCTTGCTCTATAAAAAACTTGGCGATATAAATTAAAACAGTTGCCTATTTTACCCAACCGAATTTGCGAGCAAACTCCCATATTACCATTCCGGCAGTCACCGATACGTTAAGCGAGTGTTTTGTGCCAAACTGCGGTATCTCGATGGAGCCGTTGCATGCGTCCACCACCTGCTGTTGCACCCCTTTTACTTCGTTGCCCAATATAACGGCGTAGCGTCTATTGTTTTCAACCACAAAGGATTGCAATGGGATGCTCTCCTGCACCTGCTCTATTGCAAAAATTTCGTAGCCATGCAGGCGCAGTTCGTCCACCGCCTGCATGGTGTCGGCAAAATATTGCCAAGGCACCACATCCTCGGCACCCAAGGCTGTTTTATGAATATCGGACGAGGGTGGCACAGCGGTTATTCCGCACAACAAGACACGCTCTACACGGAAAGCATCGGATGTTCGAAACACCGAGCCTACATTGTGCAGACTGCGTATATTGTCGAGCACTATCGTAAGCGGCAGTTTATCGGAATTCAAAAATTCTTCGCGCCCGATGCGCCCCATTTCGGTGACAAGTTTCTTTTTCATGCCCTAATTACACAAATTTATTCCACCGGGTAAGACGCATATCGCCCTCGCGCTCGAACGTGGCGTGCATGCCCAAGGCTGCTGCCACATTGTGGCATATATGTCCTTTTTTTGATATTTTCAGATAGTCCCATAGCATCTGGCGGTAATCGGGGTGGGCGCATTTCTCGATGAGCAGTTTGGCACGCTCATCGGGGCCTTTTCCGCGCAAATCGGCTACACCCCATTCGGTCGCCACTATGTTTACATCGTGTTCGGTGTGGTCGGCATGTGTCACCATGGGGACAATGGAGCTTATCATGCCACCCTTTTGTGTCGATGGGCATGTGAATATAGAAATAAACGAGTTACGAGCAAAGTCGCCCGAACCGCCTATGCCGTTCATGAGGCGTGTTCCGCAAATGTGCGACGAGTTTACACAACCGTATAAATCGACTTCTATTGCGGTGTTCATTGCTATGATACCTAAACGGCGTATTATCTCGGGGTGATTGGATATTTCCGAAGGACGCAACACCAATTTGTCGCGGAAGAAATCGAGATTTTCATATACATGGCTCAAACACTCCCTGCTTAGCGACAACGAGCATGTGCTGCCGGCTTTGACACGTCCCAGCTCCATGAGTTTTATTACGGAGTCTTGCAATACCTCGGAGTATAGATACAACGGAGGTATCTCGGTGCTGTTTTCAAGCCCTTTCAGTACCGCGTTGGCAACGTTGCCAATGCCGCTTTGTATGGGCAGTCCCTCGGCCGGTATTATGCCGCGTTTCATATCCGATATGATGAAATCAACCACATTCTCGCCTATCTTGCGTGTCACATCGTCCAAATCTTTAAATGTGACCACCTCGTTGGGCATATTAACTTCTACTATACCCACCACCTTTTTGGGATCGACCTGAACGTATGGCTTGCCCACTCTGTCGTCGGCCTTGTATATGGGTATCTCGGTTCTGTAAGGGGGCGCGGCGGGTTCATAAACGTCGTGCAACCCTATTGTATGATGATATGTGTTGCGCTCTATTATTATTCTGTCGGCAAGGTTGGCAACCGTCTGTCCTATGCCGCCTGCCGTTGTCAGATAGACTTTGCCGTCGTCGGTTATGTCCACAGCCTCTAAAATAGCTACATTTACCTTGCCCATAAAACCGTAGCGAAGGTCCTGAGCCATGAGCGACAAATGCAGGTCGGTGTAGGTTATCTCCTTGTTGTTTATGGCTGTGCGCACAGTGGGGTTCGATATGAACGGCGCACGAAAACGAATGGCGTTGGCCTTGGTAAGCACACCGTCGATGGCATCGCCTGTGGATGCTCCCGAATAAAGGTCTATTGCAAAGGGTTGTCCTGCCGCGTGAGCCTCCTCGGCTCTTTTTGCCACTTCGGGTAATACGGTTTTTGGTGTACCCGAAAGAGTAAAACCGCTTATGCCCACTCCGTCGCCGTTATTTATGTAGTTTGCGGCTTCTTGTGCCGTAATAATTCTGTATGCCATTTTGTGTTTTATTATGTTGGTTCAATATTTTCTATTAAAAATTTCGGATGATATGAATGCCCTTTTTGCATCGGCTTTTTTTGTTAATGAATATGTGCTTTTGCACTTAGGCCCCGCGGTGGCGACCTTTTTTGTACCCTCCAAAGGCGTTGCATCGTGCATGGGAGTGCCACCCGCTTGGGCATGAACGCGTTTTTTTATATCGGCAAGAGGGGTGGCGTGTGGCAACTGCCCGCTTTTTTGAACGGGATTTCCGTTTCCTTTGTCCGTATCATCGGCCTCGATGGAAGGAAAAACCTCGCCGAAAGGATTTCCGCCACCATGCTCCTGCTGTGCAGTCTTCTTTTTTTTACTGTCGGAGTCAAACACAACAGAATATATTCCATAGCCGACCAAAGCCAAAAATATAACTATATCCTCCAAATCCATAGGTCTATTTTTTAAAAACGTCTAAAACAAGTTCGAAAAAAGCTCGTCGAACTTTTCACCACGCGTCAGACGGCCATTCTCTATCGAAACAATTTCGATGCGCCCTTTGACACATAGTTTCTCATCGGGCAAACGATAAATATTTTGCAAGCAGACGAGTTTCACCCCCTCGCGTTTCATGTCGATAGCCACTGCAAACCTATCGTCGCCACGCAGCGAGTGCTTATATTCGAGCGTAGCCTTGGAGACCATGAAGTCCACACCCTGCTCGTGAAGTTTCGAGAAACTGACGTTCTGCGACAACAAAAATTCATGACGAGCGTGTTCAAGATAATGTTGATAATTGGCATTATTAACCACACCCTGTATATCACACTCGTAATCCCTTACTTTCATTTCGTGACGAAAAAGTTCTCTTTCCATAAAACAATATATTATTGTGCGAAGATATACTTTTTCTGCAAAAATTTCAAGCACGAAGTTACTTTATTGAATATGCTGTATAATTGTTTGCAAATTTCTGCTTATCTTCGCATGAATATTTAAAAAGCAGACAAAGGTGATTAAGAAACTTTTTATAGAGACATACGGTTGCCAAATGAATGTAGCCGACAGCGAAGTCATAGGCTCCATATTAGGCGTTGCAGGCTACGAGGCCTGCGACAATATAAACGAGGCGCATCTGATTCTTCTGAACACATGCTCCATACGCGACAATGCAGAACAGAAGATATACGGACGGTTAGACCAACTAAATGCCCTGCGACGTGGGAAAGAGACACTGATAGGCGTTGTAGGTTGCATGGCCGAGCGTGTCAAAGAAGAACTTATAGAAAAATACAAAGTAAATATAGTGGCCGGCCCCGACAGCTACCTGACACTGCCCGAACTGATAGCGCAGGCCGAGCTGGGACACCCCGCCATGAATGTCGAGCTATCGACCACCGAGACATATCGCGACGTCATACCGCAAAGGATATGCAGTAAAAACGTATCGGGCTATATATCCATAATGCGCGGCTGCAATAATTTCTGCCACTACTGCGTAGTGCCCTACACACGAGGACGCGAACGAAGCCGCGACATACAAAGTATTCTGAACGAGGCCAACGACCTTGTAGCAAGGGGTTACAAGGAAATAATACTATTGGGACAAAATGTAAACTCCTATTGCTACACCGACGAGAATGGCAACAGCATAACATTCCCCGACCTGTTGCGCATGGTGGCTCGAACAGCCCCACAAGCAAGGATTAGATTTACCACATCGCACCCCAAAGATATGAGCGACGACACACTGCGCGTGATAGCCCAAGAACCCAATGTGTGCCGACACATACACCTGCCGGTGCAGAGCGGCAGCAGCAGCATGCTCAAAGCAATGAACCGCAAATACACACGCGAGTGGTACATAGACCGCATAGACGCCATACGTCGCATAGTGCCCGACTGCGGCCTGTCAACCGACATCATAGCAGGCTACTGCGGCGAGACCGAGGAGGACCACCAAGCAACACTATCGCTCATGCGATACTGCAAATACGATGCCGCCTTCATGTTCAAATATTCCGAGCGTCCCGGCACATTCGCCAGCAGGCATTTCAGCGACGACATCCCCGAGAGCGAAAAAATACGCCGTCTGAACGAAATAATAGCCCTGCAACAAGAGCTATCGGCCATGCAAAACAAAGAATGTATTGGAAAAACCTACGAAGTGCTCATCGAGGGAATATCAAAACGCTCCACCCAACAATTCTATGGACGAACAGAGCAAAACCGCACAGCGGTGTTCGACCGTGGCAACCACAAGATAGGCGATTTTGTGAAGGTAAGGGTGACAGGAGCCACAGCGGCCACCCTGCTTGCCGAACTGATAGAATAACAATAAAAGAAGGGTTGTCCAACATTGTTGGACAACCCTTTTTCTTCGAAATTGTATAACAAGAATGGTTTAAGGCTTGCGATGCCCGAAAAAACGGAATTTACCGGGCGTAAATGAACTTTTTTAGGGCAAGCGTAACGCAGAAATCACCTCGCATGACAGTTTCTTTTATAAATGGTTTATACATATCCCTTTAAGATACCAGCGGTACAGTCTGTGTATGCCTTCGTCTATCTCCACCTTATGATGCCACCCCAACGCATGCAATTTACTCACATCGGTTAGTTTGCGCATGGTGCCATCGGGTTTGCTTCTATCCCACAGAAGTTCGCCGCGGTAACCTATCTCGTCGATTATTTTGCAAGCACACTCGCCAATGGATATCTCCTTGCCTGTGCCCACGTTTATATGGCAGTTACGCACTTCGGTGTCGCCGCAAGCAAATGTATCGGCAAAATCAACGTTCAACAGCACATGTACGCTGGCATCGGCCATTTCTTTGCTCCACAAAAATTCGCGCATGGGTGCGCCGCTGCCCCACAACGTCACCGCATGAGGAGCAATGCCATATTTTGCAAGTATGGCGGTTATCTCGGCGTTGGAGCAACTGCCATCGACACCCTCCACAGGACGCAGGTCGATGTCCCTGCGCACAGCATCCCAATCGTTCTCGTAAAGGCATTTGGCCAAATGCACCTTGCGTATCATGGCAGGCAACACATGGCTGTTTTCGAGATGGAAATTGTCATTGGGACCATACAGATTGGTGGGCATGACTGCTATGTAATTGGTGCCATATTGCAGGTTGAAACTTTCGCACATTTTCAGTCCTGCTATCTTGGCAATGGCATAAGGCTCGTTGGTATATTCCAATGGCCCTGTCAGCAAATACTCCTCCTTCATGGGTTGGGGGGCCTCACGCGGATATATACATGTGCTGCCTAAAAAGAGCAGTTTTTTCACTCCATGACGGAAAGACTCACCAATGACATTTTGCTGTATCTGCAAATTGCGATATATGAAGTCGGCGCGATATCTGTTATTGGCAACTATGCCGCCCACATGAGCCGCTGCAAGCACCACCGCTTGGGGCTGTTCTTGGTCGAAAAAAGCCTTGACAGCCGCAGCGTCCATCAAATCCAATTCTTTGTGAGTGCGCCCTATGACATTGTGATAGCCACGCGATTTCAGGTTCTCCATTATGGCAGAACCCACCAAACCGCGATGTCCGGCAACATAAATTTTTATATTTTTATCGGACAACATACCTGCTTGGTTTTTTGGTTATTGAACTTGTGATTTTATGTGCAGTTTCTTGACAAAACGCATATCGTGTTCGACCATTATTCTGACAAGCTGTTCGAATGGCGTTTTTGTGGGGTTCCAACCGAGCAGCGTCTTGGCTTTTGTCGGGTCGCCCAACAATTGATCGACCTCGCAAGGACGGAAATATTTGGGATCGACCTCGACCAGCACCCTACCTGTGGCCTTGTCGATGCCTTGCTCATCGACACCGCTGCCTTGCCATTCGAGTTCTATCCCCAAATAGGAGAAAGCAAGCGTACAGAACTCGCGCACTGTGTGCATCTTGCCTGTTGCAATGACAAAATCCTCGGGGGTGTCGTGTTGCAATATCAACCACATGCACTCCACATAGTCCTTTGCATAACCCCAGTCGCGCAAGGAGTCTAAATTGCCAAGATATAATTTATCCTGATACCCTTGTTTTATGCGAGCCGCAGCCAAGGTTATTTTTCGTGTTACGAATGTTTCGCCTCGACGTTCACTCTCGTGGTTGAATAGTATGCCGTTTACGGCAAACATGCCATAGCTCTCGCGATAGTTCTTTGTTATCCAGAAGCCATATTGTTTGGCCACGCCATAGGGCGAACGAGGATAAAACGGGGTGGTCTCCTTCTGTGGAACCTCCTGCACTTTACCATATAGCTCCGATGTCGATGCCTGATATATACGACATTTCTTTTCCAGACCGCATATTCTAACAGCCTCTAACAGACGCAATGTACCAATCGCATCGGCTTCGGCTGTATATTCCGGAACGTCGAAACTCACTTTCACATGGCTTTGTGCTGCCAGATTGTAGATTTCGGTGGGTTTGACATTGTTTATAATGCGTATGAGCGAACTGCTGTCGGTCATATCGCCATAGTGCAGGTTCACCAAACGGCTCTTTTTCATATCACGAACCCATTCATCGAGATATAAATGCTCGATGCGAGCCGTATTAAACGATGAAGAGCGACGTATGATGCCATGCACTTCGTATCCTTTGTCTATAAGAAACTCGGCAAGAAAAGAGCCATCCTGTCCTGTGATACCGGTAATAAGAGCTATTTTTTCCATATATTTTTTCTACTTGTTTTTTTCCATATATTTTTTTACTTGCAGCCTTTACTGTTTGTTCTCCAATCGGTCCTTCATGCGCTCGGCATAACTCTTTTTTTCGCCTTTAACCGGCATGAGTAACCAAAGAATTACATAGAGCCAAACACTTAAACCGCCAAGCACAATACATAATAAAGCTATGATACGTGTCAGTTTAACATCGAAACCAAAATTTTCGGCAATACCGGCGCAAACACCGGCAATCATTTTGTCGTCGGAACGATACAATTTTCCCATAATATAGATTTATTTAAAACATTAGAAATAATTACCTTGGATTATCCAATGACAAAGATAGTAACAAACGAGCGAGAAATATCAAGCTTGCTTGGATATTTTTCAAAGCGAGTGCAGACTATTTTCGCCGTTTACGGCAAAGATAGATAGAAACGAGCGAAAAATATGAAGTTTACTTCAATATTTTTTACAGCGAGTGTACTGCTATCTTCGATGTTTACATCATAAGGTAATTAAAAAATCTATATAGGTAATAAGAAGCTGTTTGAATTTTATTTCGGGACTATTTAAGAATTATTTTCGAAAACAGTTCCTAAAATTCAGCCTCCTACTTTTTTTATTAACAATAAATGTAAGAAAATGTTCTTTGGATAATCTATATTTTAGAAAACCGATAAAATAGTTGCCTGCGCAGTTAATTTTTCAGAAAAAATCGTAAAGCGCCGTATTTACTTTTGAAAAAATGCGATTTTTTTGCATAAAAGTCGTAATTTTGTAGGCATTTTTGGTGAATTATATACGTTCGAAAAATAAAAAACTATATGAGTGCAAAAAATCGCTCCGGAAAAAAACGGTTCAAGATACAGACGCTAAGCGTCTATGTCAGCACCACGATGGTGCTAATACTGCTTGGCATAATGGGCCTGCTGACAGTAGCCGCCAAATCATTATCGGATAACATAAAAAGGGATTTCACCGTATCGGTGGTGATGAAAGGCGACACCGATGAAAACACCATTCTGAAAGTACGCAATTTATTGAACAAGAAAAAATACGTTGCAAAAACCACCTACATATCCAAAGAGGCCGTACTCGAAGAACAAAAAAAGGAGTTAGGCAGCGACCCGGTGGAATTTCTTGGCTTTAACCCCTATGAAGCATCCATAGAATTATCCATGAAACCGGAATACGCCGTCGCCGACAGCCTTGCAAAAATAGAGAAACAACTGCTGTCGTTCAAAGGAGTGTCACAAGTAATATATCACAAGGAACTGATAAGCGCCATAAACAGCAACATAAACCGCATAGGGATAGCCCTGCTGGTGCTGTTTACATTGTTGACAATAATATCGTGGTCGCTCATAAGCAACCTTGTGCGACTGACAATATATTCCAAACGTTTCCTCCTGCACACCATGAAACTCGTTGGAGCTACATGGGGCTTCATACGCAAGCCCTTCCTTGTAAGTAATCTGTGGATTGGTTTCTTCTCGGGTGTCATTGCAAACATATTGTTGGGAGCAGGGCTTTATATGTTGGTTCAACGCGAGCCTGCAATAGCCACATTCCTGCCCGCAGAAAGTATAATTGCAGTGGGAGCAGCCATAATAATATTCGGAGTTTTAATTACCGTGCTATGCGCATATTCATCGGTGAACCGATTCTTGCGCATGCGTGGCAACGACTTGTATTTTATATAAAACAAAATATCGATGAAAAGGACAAATTTTGCTTTTGACAAAACAAATTATCTGCTGCTGCTTGTCGGCATAGCAATAATCACAATAGGTTTCATTCTGATGACAGGCCCCGGCAGCACCGAAACACATTTCGAGCCCGATATTTTCAGTTTCCGCAGAATAAAACTTGCTCCGGCCGTATGCTTCTTCGGTTTTGTCTTTGTGATATATGCAATTATGCACAAACCACGTAAAACAACAGAAACCACAAAAACACAAGAATAGCCATGGGAACATTGGAAGCATTATTATTAGGACTATTACAAGGACTCACCGAATACCTGCCCATAAGCAGTAGCGGGCACCTGACACTTGGCTCGCACTTTGCAGGCATAACCGAGCCCGAGGCTATTTTGCCCTTCACCGTTCTTCTGCACGTGGCAACAGTGCTAAGCACCATTGTCATTCTGCACAAAGAGATTACATGGATATTCAAAGGGCTTTTCAAGAAGCCTGCTCAGAAAAACGGGAAGCTGACGGAAAGACTGAATAACCAACAACGCTATGCACTTGCCATACTCGTGTCCATGATACCCGTAGGCATTGTAGGCGTGTTTTTCAAGGATGCAGTGGAAGAGACATTCAGCAGCCTTTTTGTTGTCGGGTGCTGTTTATTGCTGACAGCAGCGTTGCTCACCTTCTCGTATTATGCAAAAACATCGAAAAAAGAGAACATATCGGTTAAGGATGCTTTCATCATAGGCTTAGGCCAAGCGCTCGCCGTGCTTCCCGGACTGTCGCGTTCGGGCACAACCATAGCCACCGGACTTATCCTTGGAAACAGCAAACAAAACATGGCGCAATTCTCTTTCCTAATGGTCATTCCGCCTATTTTGGGAGAGGCATTGCTCGAAACAATCGACATGTTCAAGATGGGCATAAGCGCATCGTTCGGCGGCATAAGCCCAATGGCGCTTATAGTAGGATTTACAGCCGCCTTCCTGTCGGGATGTATAGCTTGCAAATGGATGATATCGATAGTACGTCGCGGCAAGCTCATTTACTTTGCATACTACTGCTTGGTAGTGGGAATATTGACAATAGTATTGGCACTATAATAGATGAAAGAGTTAGATTTTGCAGCAGGCGAAGTTTTGCCTTTGTACAAGCCCTATGGCTGGACATCGTTCCAAGTTGTCAGCAAGGTGCGTTACCTGCTATCGCGACATCATGGCGTCAAGCGGTTCAAGGTGGGACACGCCGGAACACTCGACCCGTTGGCCACAGGAGTTCTTCTCCTGTGTACAGGCAAAGCCACCAAGCGCATAGAGGAACTGCAAAACCACACAAAAGAATATATAGCCGATTTAATGCTGGGAGCCACAACCGCATCATACGACATGGAACACCCCGTAAACGCGACGTTCCCCCATGAACACATAACACAAGAAATGGTGCAACAGACACTGAGCAAGTTCATAGGAACGATAGAACAACGGCCACCGCTATTTTCGGCATGCAAGGTAGAAGGGCAACGCGCATACAGGCTCGCCCGCGACGGCAGCGACATGCAGCTTGCTCCCAAAAAAATAAATATAGAAGAGATAGAACTGCTTAAATGCGAATTGCCGGTCATTACAATACGCGTTGTATGCGGCAAAGGCACATACATACGTTCGTTGGCACGTGACATTGGCGAGGCGCTACAAAGTGGAGCCTACCTGACACGCCTCGAACGCACCCGCATAGGAGACACACACGTAAGTGATTGCATAAAACCCGAAGATTTTCAAACTTGGTTGGAGACAGCCACAAAAAAAACAAACGACCTATGATGGACAACACGTTTTATACGAATTTTCATCAGATGAAACTTTCACAGTTCAAGTACAGAATCCCCGAAGACCGCATTGCGCTTTATCCGGCAGAATGTCGCGACGAAGCCAGAATGATGGTTCTGCATCGCAAGACAGGCGAGATTGAGCATCGTATATTCAAGGAGGTAATTGAATTTTTCGATGAAAAGGACGTTTTTGTACTCAACGACAGCAAGGTTTTTCCTGCCCGCCTGTACGGAAACAAGGAGAAGACAAACGCAAAAATAGAGGTATTCCTGCTACGCGAGCTAAACGAAGAATTTCGTCTATGGGATGTGCTTGTGGACCCTGCACGCAAAATACGTATCGGCAACAAGCTCTATTTTGGCGAGGACAATTCAATGGTAGCGGAAGTCATTGACAACACCACATCGAGAGGACGCACACTGCGTTTCTTGTACGACGGTCCACACGATGAATTCAAGAAAGCACTATTTGCACTTGGAGTAGCCCCGTTGCCCGACGACTTCAAGCGTCTGCGTAAGGAGGAGCCCGAGGACCTTGTAAATTTCCAAACCTATTTTGCAAAAAAAGAGGGTTCGGTGACAGCATCATTTGCAGGCCTGCACTTCACCCGCGAGCTCATGAAGCGCATGGAGATAAAAGGCATTGAAACAGCATACGTAACCATGCACACAGGCCTTGGCTGTTTCCGCGAGATAGACGTAGAGGACCTCACAAAACACAAAATGGACTCGGACCTCATAAGCGTTGACACCGAAGCAGTCAACATAATAAACAAAGCAAAAGCCGAGGGCCGCAAAATATGCGCAGTGGGAACATCGGTACAGCGCGTATTAGAGACAGCCACACTCACCAACGGCATGTTGAAAGAGTATGACGGCTGGACAAGCAAATTCATATTCCCCGACTACCAGTTCCAAGTAGCCAACAGCATGATAGCCAATTTCTACATGCCATATAGCACAATGCTCATGCTGACAGCCGCTTTTGGAGGCTATGAATATGTGATGAACGCCTACAACGTTGCCCTGAAAGAAGGCTACCGTTTTGGTCTTTATGGCGATGCAATGCTCATAATAGATTAATGTATAACAAAGCCACACACATAGCATACCTTGGGTTGGGAACAAACCAAGGAGAGAAAGAAAAAAACATAGAACGAGCGATAGAGGAACTATCGCTCGTTCTTGGTAAGCCGACAGCAACAGCACCCACCATAAAGAGCGAGCCATGGGGGTATGTATCGTCAAGCAACTATTTGAACACCGTTGTGTCATTCAAAACAGCGATGACACCAATGGAACTGCTGCACACAACCGAAAATATAGAGAAAAAAATGGGGCGTCGCACAAAAACCGATGCACATGGGTACAGCGACCGTATCATCGACATAGATATACTGCTATACGACAATGCCATAATAGAAACGCCAAGGCTAACCATCCCACACCCAAGGCTGCACGAACGACAGTTCGTGCTACAACCACTAAGCACGATAGCCCCAACCCTTGTTCACCCCAAGACAGGCGAAAGCATATCGCAACTGCTATGCAAATTACAAAACGACATTGCAACAGAAGAAAAAAACATAGAATAAAATAGCACATATAAAAAAATGTGTGTAATTTTGTAGCGAACAAAAAAAGAGACAATGTATTGCATTGTTATGTGGAAAGATTTGCCTGCTTGCAACCACAGAAAAAAATGCTAAAAACTATCACAAGTAAAAACACCGACAAGTTCGGCAGCAAGCATTCCCCTTCCACATCTTTTTTTTCGAACACAAACAATTATTAACCGCCCAACGCACAAACAAAAGCAATGGGCAAAAAATAGAAAAAAGATGGGATACCTATTTACATCAGAATCAGTTTCAGAGGGACACCCCGACAAAGTAGCCGACCAAATTTCCGATGCAGTGCTCGATGAGCTCCTTGCATTCGACCCCGAATCGAAAGTAGCATGCGAGACACTTGTCACCACAGGCCAAGTAGTGCTTGCCGGCGAAGTGAAATCATCGGCCTACGTGGACCTGCAAGATATTGCACGCCGCGTAATAAATCGCATAGGCTACACAAAGAGCGAATATATGTTCGATGGTAACTCGTGCGGAATATTCTCGGCCATACACGAACAAAGTGCCGACATCAACCGAGGCGTAGAACGCCAGAACCCCATGGAGCAAGGTGCAGGCGACCAAGGCATGATGTTTGGATATGCCACAAACGAAACCGAGAACTACATGCCGGTGTCGTTAGACCTATCGCACCTGATATTGACAGAACTTGCCAACATACGTCGCGAAGGAAAAGAGATGACCTACCTGCGTCCCGACTCAAAAAGTCAGGTAACAATAGAATACGACGACAACAACCAACCTGTACGCATAGACACAATAGTTGTATCGACACAACACGACGACTTCATAGCCCCCGCAGGCGAAGGCATCGAAGCACAATTGGCAGCCGACGCGGCACAAATAGCCAAAATAACAGACGATGTTAAAAACATACTCATGCCACGCGTAAAAAGCAAGATAGCATCGGAGAAGGTGCTTGCACTATTTGGCAACGACATAAAATACCATGTAAACCCCACAGGCAAATTCGTAATTGGAGGCCCCCATGGCGACACAGGACTCACCGGACGTAAAATAATAGTAGATACCTACGGAGGCAAAGGAGCACATGGCGGAGGAGCATTCAGCGGTAAAGACCCCAGCAAAGTCGATCGCAGTGCGGCATATGCAGCACGCCACATAGCCAAAAACCTTGTAGCAGCAGGAGTAGCCGACGAAGTGCTCATACAGCTATCCTATGCCATTGGAGTAGCCGAGCCCGTAAGCATATTTGTCGATACATACGGTACAGCCAAAGTGAACATGAACGATGGCGAAATAGCACGCAAAATAGCAACCATATTCGACCTTCGTCCAAAAGCCATTGAGGAACGACTGAAACTACGTAACCCCATATACAGCGAAACCGCCGCATACGGACACATGGGACGCACCCCCGTCACAGTAGAAAAAGTCTTCACATCGCGATACCTCGACACACGAAGCGTAACAGTGGAACTGTTCACATGGGAGAAGCTCGATTATGTAGATAAAATAAAATCGGCATTTTCACTTTAAAGAACAGCCATGATAGGCATACGCGAAATAATAAACAGACTCAGGCACAACAGGGGATATGGAGTACAATCCCCTGCCGCCTTTTTTTTTGTCATGCACGTATTACGTGAGACACTGCCCTACTATGCCTATACGCAAATAAACCAAACAGCCAAAAAAGAAAAAAAACACAGCGCAGCGCATTGCCGTCGTCTGTTCCGCATAGCCAACCACACCAAGGCACGTAATATAATATTATTGACACAAGACGAAGCAACAGCAAAAGCCATATCGACAGCCAACAGCAACACCCCATGCTACCTGCCGGAAACACACAAAAGCCATGTAGAAATCCCCAACAAAATAGTCGAAAAAGACATCGACGCCATTCTGAAAAAAGTAGAGGAAATAGGCCTTTTATACATTGGCGACCCCGATAGCATGCAAGAAATTCTACAAAAATCATTGCCACACACAAACAAACACTCTGTAATTATCGTTGAAGGAATACGCAAGAACCGCAACATAAAAGAAATATGGAAAAAAACCATAGCACAGACACAAGTGGTAATAAGCATAGACATGTACAGCTGCGGAATATTGCTTTTTAACCCTACGTTCAGAAAACAGCACTACACATTCCTATTCAAATGAAAAAAACAACCATATATACCCGTACAGGCGACAACGGAACCACGCTCCTTGCCGGGGGTAGCAGAGTGAGCAAAGACCATCCGCGAGTTGAGGCATACGGCACACTCGACGAATTGAATGCACACTTGGGGCTGCTTGCCACAGCCATTCACGACAGCGAGCAGAAAACCATCGTCACCAACACCATAAACAACATATTCACAATAGGTTGCTACCTAGCACAAGAGCAAGAATGTACATGCCCCATTACCCAAGAAGGCATAACACAACTGGAAAATGAGATAGACCGCATAAGCGCACAACTGCAACCAATGCACCAATTCCTGTTGCCCATAGGAAACGCAGCAAGCATGCAAGCCAACCTATGTCGCGCAGTGTGTCGTCGTGCCGAACGACGCATAATAACCCTGTCGCAAACAGCAGAAATACCAAACAAAGTAATAGAATATATAAACCGCCTATCCGATTATCTATTCCAGCTACACCGATTATTGAACATTGGAGCAGAAAAAGAATGGGAAAAACATTGGAAATAAAGAATTTTGACTATTTTTGCACACCCTAACGAAAAACAGGGAATAATATCAAAAAAATAATATAAACAATATAATTTTAAAATTATGTATTGGACACTTGAATTAGCATCTAAGCTCGAAGACGCGCCATGGCCCGCAACAAAAGACGAGCTCATCGACTACGCAGTACGCTCAGGCGCACCATTGGAAGTAATAGAAAACCTTCAAGAAATTGAAGACGAAGGCGAAACATACGAAAACATCGAGGATATTTGGCCCGATTACCCCAGCAGCAACGAAGATTTCTTCTTCGACGAGGAGGAGTATTAATATTAAGCAATTAATTGAATATCAACAGGGAAACAAGGATAAAAAACTTGTTTCCCTTATTTTGTACCCGTTCACAAGCGAAATAAATCTGCAACGCTGTCACACGCTGCTATTGGTGCGTTTACACTATACAAATTCATTTTCTGTTAATAAACCTAAAAAAGAAGGGCAATTCTTTGAGAATTATTGACTTTGGCTTTTGGGGGTTGTAAATTTGTAGTAACCACAAGAAAGTGGCAATTTAGCAACCTTGTCACAGAAACCATATATTAGTTTTGCGCTGTTATTAACAGTAAAATTTTAAAATATGGCAGATTATTTAAACAAACCAAGTATTTTTGAGATTGCAACAGCGTATGAGGATGGGAATGAAGGTTATATCAAACCGCAAAAAGATGATTATGAAAAAACATTCAAAACCCTTTCCAATGACGAAAAGAGTTTTGTATTTAGACATCCAGTTCTTGCATATAAGTTCAACAACAACGCTAATAAGGCTAGGAGTGCTGTTGAACATTTCCCCAATAAAAAAGATGGATATGGTGACGCAATCCGTCATTGCTATTGGTGCGCACTAAACCAAATGGATGCAGGATTATACTCATCACATGCAGAGGAATACGGGAATGCTCACGAGAACAAACCAGATAATAACATAAATGAGAAGCAAATGGATTTACACAACAACTCTGTTGGATACTATTTAGGCAAGCAAGCCATTATAAATGGTTGGAGCGATGAAGAACTATTAAACAACGTAATAGATGCAGCGAACAATGGGAAACTATATATGCTTAAATAATTTTATAATAACAATATTGACAACATTGTTATTTGTCAGTTGCAAACCTACTGAACCGATACTCGAACTTCAACTTGAAAGGCAGATGATTGGAGAGCCATTTTCTTTTGCCGATTACTGCGAAGAAAAGTATGATAGCATGTATTTAATACATCCGTATGATGACGAGGATGTTATTTGGTCGCTGCCATATAAGATGTCACAAGAACTAAGGGAGGAAATCAGCTACACGCTGGATGATACATTTGTCAGAATCGTTTTCATAGACAACGACACTATAAAAGCATATACAGAAATAGGGAACAGGAGTGCATATTTTTCTACATCTGAAATTATCAATCACGGACCGGAATTCTCTTTTGAACAAAGATTTATTTTAGATGAAAACAGATATGTGCATTTATACGAAGAATAGGATTATTCTTCTTCGACGAGGAGGAGTATTAAAATTTACTATATGAACACTGTTATTTGAAAACCGCACTATCAATGCTTGTTCGCACCATCACCGCGCTATCGGGCCAGAAGCCAAGTTTTTCTGCGGTTTTGAACAATAGGGTGTTTTCGCTGAAAAGTTCCAACGTAACCCCACAATCGGCATCAGAAAAGAACCGTCCAACGGCTCTGTTCCCTCGCTTGGGAGCGAGCAAGCGAGCCTGTGGCAAGCAGTTGCCATCGCTGCCAATATCCGGCATTTGTATTCTGGCGCCACCCAAAAACACACCACCGGCTACAAGCAACAGCGAATCGCCCTTTGCGGCTATGCTTATACTAAAATCTTGCCAAGGTCCGTTTTTCTCCCACGCCCATTCACCCACAAACGGGGTGGGCTTAATGCCCGCAACATCAAATTTATTTACAGCCGAAACATCGGCGTCGGGTACGAAGGCTTTTTCTTTATATAAATCTACCACCTCGGTTGAAAAAGAGTAATTCTCGCTGTTTTTACGCACAAGTACCCCGCTGTCGGGCCAATAATTTACATTACCGCTTATTTTAAACGTGAGCGTATCGAGCGATTTTAACTCAAAGGCAAGGGGGTAGTATTCATTCTTTGGATATTTCTGGAACACACTAAAATATTGGTTCACAATTGTGCCAACCGCACTGTTACCACTTTTTGGAACAAGAATACAAGCCTGCGGTATGGCATTGCCATTGCTATCGCTCAATGGGTTACCTGTCATATAAAAAGGTTTCTGCCTCTCCCAAAAAAATGCCACAAGCAGCGAATCGCCTCGCTCGCCTATGCGCACCGAGAGATTTTGAATAGTATCACTTGCTCTTACACATTCCCAGCAACCCACGAATGGCGAGGGGGTAATGCCCGCAACATCAACCTGTTTATTGCCATTGCAAGCAATAATGCTCAACGTGCAAACGATTAACAAAAACCTTTTCATAAGCTTTTATTCTTTTTCCTTTCACTTACAAGTTCATCCATACTATCCGATTGAAATTCTTCAATCATTTCAAAATCATTGTCATTCATAATACATCAAATTTTAAGTTTATCAATGACACAAAAATGTACTGCAAATATAATAACAAACGAGCGAGAAATATATGAAGCTTGCTTAAATATTTTTCACAGCAGCAACGCGAAATAAGTCTGCAACGCTATCAGACGCTGCTATTGGTGCGTTTACACTATACAAATTTATTTTCTGTTAATAAACCTAAAAAAGAAGGGCAATTCTTTGAGAATTATTGACTTTGGCTTTTGGGGGTTGTAAATTTGTAGTAACCAGAAGAAAGTGGCAATTTAGCAACCTTGTCACAGAAACCATATATTATTTTGCGCCGTTATTAACAGTAAAATTTTAAATTATTTAAATAGACCAAGTATGACACTTTTGAACACAATGATAAACATGGTTATATAATAAAAAATTCTAGAACAACAAGGGATAAACTTTTTAAGTTTTTCAACAATTATGGTAAAAAAGGAATAAAGATAAATATAGGTTTTTAAAGTTTCAGCTATGGATAGATTATTTGCCAATACAATATTGTTTGCAACTTGTCTTTTTATTTCTTTTTCGTGTGCAGGAAATAAAAGCACCGATGAAGAGGTTGGTATTGCAACTGGGCCGACTACGCTGTATGGGAACAGTTTTTTGAACGGTAAAGTTTCTGCAATAGCCAATAGCGATGAGCATGGGGGTGATTCTACTTTTTTTGAGTATAATGAAAACGGACATCTTGTAAAGGCAAAATTCTATTCCAAAGGCAAAGAGGATGGATTTTGCAAGTATCATTATAGTTCCAACGAAATAAGACAACATTATTACGACAACAATCAAAAAGAAACATCCTACACAATAGTGGAGTTCGATGATAGAAAAAATATCACTTTACTTATGGATTACGGATATATTTATCCCGATACAACAAAAATGGTATTGCTGTATATGAGGCACAATTCATACGACAAAGAAAATCGTCCGGACGTTGCGTTTGAATACTTTTGCGATGGAATCCCTCCATATAAATATCGTTACACATATAATAGTGACGGAACAGAGGTTGAAGAGTGTTTCTTGGCAGTAACAGGCAACATTTACACAATTACAAAAAAGAAGAAGGACAAGATGGGTTATGTTGTCGAGCAAAGTGAGAATATGCCGTCAGACAGTCAGGAATGGACAAATATTGCAATAAAGTATAAATACGACAAGAAGGGCAATTGGGTGGAACGTAAAATTATCGACACCGCTTCTGAGGGTTATCGCAACGATTACAAAAAAAGAAATATCTATTATCTTGACGAATGACAACATCCGCTTTATAAGCCAATAACAGATATTATGAAACGACTATTTTTAACCCTTGTTCTGTTGGTAACTACGATGCTGACTGCGTCGGCGCAATATTTCCCCGTTGACACTGCGCGACTGAACAATGCCTACAAAGTTTTAATGAGTGGAGAACGCACCAGCGAAACAGAAATGGAGTTTTTAGAGGCTTATCCCACGACTTGGTTGGAGTTCTATATGACATACAGTTTTGTATATAATGAGCCGGGCAACGATGCAATGTGTGATATGTGCAGTGAGCACATCGCCACCCTAATGTCCTTGACGCATATAAACGATACCATACAATGCAAGAAAATAGTCGATCTTACGATTGGAATGAAAGAAACCGGGGAGTGTACAGGAATTTATCAAGATTATTTAGTCGGCTACATTTTAAATAACGATGAATTAGTGCTTAATTACCTCTCAAAATTAAGGAAAGGGCACCAGATGCAATTTTGGCAATTTTGCTGGTCCACTGTTACCGAATGTGATAGATTTCATCATTTCGAGAAACTATACCACCTAAACAAGCAGAAATATCCAGAACAAATGGAAATATCATATACTGCATTTAAATATTTCTATGATGGAATAAACTACCCCATATTACTCCCACATAACTATGAGGAGTACAAACAAAAATACGACAATCGGAATTACAAACACGTTTTTAATGGTTACAGAGACGGCTATTGATAATAAGAGGCTTTTATAGCCAAGTTGTACTTCCCAAACACTTGTATTGGAATAGTCACATTGATTATCAAGGCATTATAAAACCAAGTAATAAACGCAGCAGACAATGGAAAACTTATAATTCTTGAAAAGAATTGTACTATTTATTAGTTTTATATCATTGATAAAGTTACTCCTCGTCGCAATATTCCAAAATATCGCCAGGCTGGCAATCGAGAATTTTACAAATGGCATCGAGCGTCGAAAAACGAATAGCACGCGCCTTGCCCGTTTTCAAAATGGACATATTGGCTGCTGTTATACCTATTTTTTCGGCAAGCTCGCCCGAAGACATCTTGCGTTTAGCAAGCATTACATCTACATTTACTATTATTGACATACTGTTTTTACTTACACTGTTAAACGGTTTTCCTCGCTCAAACGTACACCGGCGGAATAAATCAAAGCAATACCAACGAGCAACAAAGATACAAAAAATGTATCGGAATTTACGTTTAGGTATCTGACACCATAGACAATGTCCATATTACCGCTACAAAAACTGAAAATAAAATAGACAGGCACCGACCACCACAAAACAAACTCGTTGCACTTGGAGAAAAACTCGCTACGACGTATGAACCTGATGGAATTTAGCATAAAAAGCATTGCCAGCACATTTAACGCAAGCCCGAAAATAGTGCGCCCCGCAAGTATGCTCATTTGAAGCCATAGAATGGTTTCGTCCCATTTTGCAAGAGCCTCCTCGCTCCAAATGCCCAAAGCAGCCTCGGCCTGAAACAGCATTATGAGCATATTAACTATTCCGAAAAAAATTACAAAAACAGTGACCCATTTCATTAGTTTTGATGATTGCATTTTCATAATTCGATAATTTTTTATTGTTTAACGATATAAAAGTATATATTTTTATCGAAAAACAATAAAAACCCAACGCTTTTTATATTTTTTTAACAAGCCATGAATTTTGGCGAACGGAATTACAGATAAATTTTCGTCTATAACATGGATTATGGCAAGTAGCAAACAAATTATTAATTCTGCAACCACCCGACAGCGCCCACACTATAAATTTGCCATAAAAAAAGGACTATGGCAAAAAGCACAAAAAATGAGGATACCAACATTGTTATAAACACAAACAGACTATGGTATGGCAAGAACAGCACCGTCAGCGCATTCATAGCAACGGCATACAACAAGCAGGGCGACAAGGTAAATTCAATGGAGGGCTATTTTCTTGAACCCCAGACCAACTACGACAGGGCGCGTATAGCCGGCGACGACAAGGCCATTATGTGCGGCACATATAACATAGTGCGCCCAAAACATAAATGGCAACGTTTCAAATGGTATGTCGATGCCGTTCCGGGAAGAACAGGCATAGCTATACACCGAGGAACAAACGGCAATGACACAGCAGGCTGCCTGATGCCGGGCTGCAATTTCTGCCACGACAAAAACAGCGACGATTACAGACTCACAGACTCGCGAAAAAAGGAAAAGGAGTTATTCAAATTCTTCGATGAGTACGGCGGAAACGGGATAACGATAAATATTGGATTATAGGGTATTTACAGCCAAGCTACCACACTGCAAGCCGTGCAAGGGTGTCATTTATTTTGCATGTAGGGATATTTGCACTATCTTCGCAATGAAATTATAAAAACGGGCTACCAATGCTTACACTGTTGCTTATTTTCCTATTAACTATATGCGCTGCCTTCATACAAAGGGTCAGCGGATTTGGTTTCGGAATATTTGTTATGATGTTTTTCCCATACTTCCTGCCATCGTATGGGCAAGCAACCATGCTGTCGGGACTGTTGGCAGGAAGCACCGCTGTCATAATTGTCGCAAAATATTGGAAACAAATCCAATGGCGACTGATGATACCCCTGTTGGCGGTAAATATAGTGGCATCGTACATAGCCATTGAATACATGGCGTCGCTAAGCAACAACGCAGTGAAACGCTATTTCGGCATTATGTTTGTTCTGATTGCACTATTCTTTTTGTTTTGCGACAAGAAGGTACATGTGCCACAAAACAGAGCGACGAAAGGCATTATAGGCATGCTAAGCGGTATTATGGGTGGGATGTTTGCCATGCCCGGGCCACCGTTGGTGCTGTATTACATAAATATTATAAAGGAAAAAACCGCCTACGTTGCCACCATACAAGCCTTTTCCGTTATTTTGAATATATTTTACACGCTGTTCCGCGCACAGGTTGGATTTCTTGGCGACGACATTCCCCTATGGTGGTGCGCAGGAATTGCCGGAGCGTTAATAGGCACAAGCATCGGCACACGCTTTTTTGAGCGCATAAGCAGCAATGCTTTGCGCAAAATTGTGTATATATTCCTGATGATAAGCGGTATGTCGGCTATTATATTCTGATTATTAGAAACGGTTTTCAATTTATCTCGCCAAATTTTTATATGGCACATATCGGGACTCTTTTCAACAAAAAACCAAGAGCGTTTCCTATACTTTCAGAAACAATTTCCTACGATATAAAAAGTACAGGAACAGCCAGCATAGCACTATGTAGCATAGCCAAAAGGCCACATTGTAGTAGTCGGATGGCAGGAACGACAACATGCCACCGAAAAGGCTTTTCACAGTGAATGAAAAATCGAAAAAATGCTGCGCCAGATATATCGTTATAGAATTCACCCCTATTACTTTGAAGAAAAATGCCCAACGACGCCATTCAAGCACGTCTATAATATAATAGAATAGGGCAAACAAAGCCAACGATATACCCCCGGCAACGCAAACAAAGGAGCTTGTCCACAGATTTTTATTTATAGGAATAAGATTATTCCATAGCACGCCGACAGCTATAAGAGCAATAGCAGCCAAGGCCAATGTAGCAGCCTTGGCACAGCCTTTCATCGGTCTGTTTTTTATGAAAACACCGGTGAATATTCCCAATAGAGCGGTGACCACAGCCGGCAGGGTAGAAAGAATGCCCTCGGGGTCGTGTATGCCGTTATGCAATGCCCCGGGCAGTAGCACCCTGTCGATATAACTGACAATATTGCCCTGCATGGAATAGCACGACGCTCCGTCGGCATCGGGAGCCGATATACATGCCAACAAAAGCCAATACCCCACTAAAACAACCACCGACAAAATGGCGCACCACCTTGCAGAGAGCCATACGTACATGATTGCCGCCAAGGCCCATGCCAAGCCTATGCGACCAAGCACGCTGGCATAGCGCAAGGTATCAAAGTCGAACTGCAAAAGACCATTATATAGGACACCCAGCAAAACCAAGATGGCAGCACGACGCAGCACGCGCAACGACACCGCCACGTTGTCACTACCCCGGGCACGTTGTTTAGCCAGTGAAAACGGAAACGACACACCGGCCAAAAAAAGGAATAACGGGAATATTAAATCCTCGAACGAGAAGCCATGCCACCCAACATGTAGCATTTGTCCGCCCCACCACTCCAATACAGTACCCGGGAACAAAGCACCCAAGCATAGGAACAAAGCATCGCCACCCATTATGAAGAACATATCGAAACCACGTAGAGCATCGAGCGAGAAAAGACGCCTTTGTTCAGTATTTGCGTTATCCATCGTTATATCAATATTAAATTCAACAGCTGAAACCACTTGCGAATATACTGTTTTTACAAAGATTTTTAGGAGTATTCTAACTATAAATAACTATTGGGATGAATAATATTCATAAAAAATGTTGATTGTATATGTTAATTTTAACCAAGAACTTTGCAACGTAAAAAAATAAGAAGCTGTTTAAACCCATTTCGCCAAGTTTTTTTATATAGCAAAGACGGAAAGAAAAGCAGTACCCACAGGAAATAAATGGAAAATTAAATGAATATAAATTATTACTCAATGAAAAAATTACTTAACACACTTACCCTGTTGTTTACTATTGTCGGAATATGCTCGGCACACGGCATGGAGATAAAAGAGGGTAATATGATTTCGGGGCATGTTATAGAGGCCTACACAGAAAACAATATACCCTATGCCAATATATTGATAGTAGAAACAGGCGAGGGGACAAGCAGCAACGAACAAGGACAATTCGAGTTTCGCCGTTTGAAACCCGGCACATACACCCTTCGCGTTTCGGCCATAGGATATATAACCCAAAGCAAGCAGGTGACAGTGAATAGCGGCTACACCGCGGTTATACACTTCAAAATGAAGGAAGAGGCACTGATGATAAACGAGGTGGTGGTATCGGCCAATCGTAATGAGGTACGCCGACAAGATGCCCCCGTTGTGGTGAATGTAATAAACCCCCTGTTGTTCGAAAAAGTAAACAGCACAGACATGGCAAAGAGCCTCAACTATGTTCCGGGGCTGCGTGTCGAGAATAATTGTCAGAATTGCGGTTTCCCACAAGTACGCATAAACGGACTGGAAGGCCCCTACTCACAGATACTCATAAACAGCCGTCCTGTCATAAGCGCACTGAGCGGTGTCTATGGACTTGAACAAATTCCGGTGAATATGATTGAGCGAGTAGAGGTAGTACGTGGAGGTGGCTCGGCCCTTTTTGGAGCAAACGCTGTTGGTGGAACCATTAATATCATAACAAAAGACCCCGTTGACAATTCGTTCCAGATTTCGGGTAATTTCAACAACTATGGCGGCCGCGCGTGGGAGCAATATATGGGTGCCAATGCGTCGTTGGTGGCAAAGGACAATTCCTATGGCATTGCAGTGTATGAGAGCTATCGTAATCGTAACCCTTATGACCACGACGAGGATGGTTTCTCGGAACTTGGCAAACTGAATATGAACACATTCGGACTGCGCACATACTACCGTCCCACCACCATGAGCCGAATAAGCATAGAGTACCACACCACCAATGAGACTCGCCGAGGCGGTAATAAGTTCGACTACCAGCCCCACGAATCGGACATAACAGAACAGACAAAACATATTATAAACAGCGGAGGCATAGCCTATGACTATGCTTGGAACGAGTATCGCGACAAACTGTCGTTCTATGGCTCGGTGCAACATACCGACCGCGACAGCTACTATGGAGCACAACGCGACCCCAACGCCTATGGAAAGACCAATGACCTGACATGGGTTGTGGGTGCCACATACACCGGCATGATGAAAAAATGCCTTTTCGCTCCGGCAACGCTCACCGTCGGTTCGGAATTTCAAGAAAACAGGCTGCACGACATTATGACCGGTTACAACCGCGACATGAAACAGGATGTGCGCATAGCAAGTGCCTTTTTGCAGAACGAATGGGATATGAAACTGTTTTCGCTGTTATTGGGTGTGCGCATGGACAAGCACAACCTGATAGACAACCCCATTCTCAGTCCGCGAGTGAACCTGCTGTTCAAGCCAAGCGGCAACCTGCAAGCACGACTCACCTACTCCACCGGGTTCCGCGCACCGCAAGCCTACGACGAGGACCTGCACGTGACAGCCGTTGGTGGCGAGGGTGTACAGATTACACTTGCCGACAATTTACAGGAAGAACGCTCCAATAGTTTCAGTGGCTCGATAGACTGGACCACACAGTTGGGACATTGGCAAAGCAATATACTTGTCGAGGGATTTTACACCGGGCTGAGCGATGTGTTCGTATTGGAGGATATTGGGCAAAACAGCAGCGGATTTGCCATCAAGGAGCGTCGCAACGGCAGTGGAGCGCATGTGTATGGCGTGAATGTAGAGACAAAATTTGCCCATGGCAAGGATGTGTCGTTGCAAATGGGAGTGACAGCGCAGCGCAGCCGCTACAAAAATCCCGAAGCATGGACCGAGGTCGATGGCGTGGAGCTAACCACCAAACGCATGCCGCGCACTCCCGAGCTATACGGCTACTTCACACTCTCCACAGAACCCATGAAAAACCTTAGCATAGCCCTCTCGGGCACATACACAGGCGACATGATAGTGCCACACTATGCCGGTTACATACAAAACGACAGAATGGAAGAGACACCCGACTTTTTCGACCTTGGACTGAAAGCCGACTATACATTTGTGTTGCGCGACCATATAAAACTCCAAATGAGTGCCGGAGTACAAAACATATTCGACAGTTTCCAAAAAGACTTGGACAAAGGGGAATTCCGCGACTCGGGATATTTCTATGGCCCCACCGCCCCACGCACATTCTTCGTTGGATTTAAAATTATGAACTAAAACACAAATATTCGTATATAGTTAAAATGGGTTGTAGCAACAACCCATTTTTTTATTTTAAACACCCGCTTTTGCAAAGCATATAAGGCCCTATTCTCACAATGGCAATTTTAAAACTTTTTTAACCAAACGAGGGGTAAAATGTAATCTTTTATATACTTTTGTTGCAACAATTATTTTTTTTTATTAATTTTGATTATAAAACAAAAAAGTAATGAAAAAACTTGCTGTTTTCACATTCATACTACTGTCTGCTTTCCAATTAAAAGCACAAGACGAGGCATACGTATCGGAACTCAAAAACTTGATGGACATGAATTTTATGTCGTCTAATATGGGTGCCGAAAACTGTGCCGCAATGTTCAACATGTTGTTTACACAGGCAAAAGGCCAATTGCCCTACAAAACCGACGAGGAGCGCACAAATGCCGCCACGAAGTATGCCAAGCAGTACTACGACACACAAGCCAAACAGGATTTGAGCGAAATATTTGCGCCATACTATGCAAAACACCTTACAATAGAGGAACTAAGAACCATTACAGCCACGCTTGAACAGGAAAAGTACAAAGAAGCGTGCCAAAAGCTAAATGGAAACGAAATGCAGGGATTTATGCAGCAGAAAAGCGCAGAAATGACGATGTCCGTTTTGGGGGCAATTATGCAAGGTAAGGAACCCGAGCCATTTATCGACGCAAGCGAAAAACAGAGCAGCCACTACCTTACATTCGAAAAATATATGCAACAAACCGGGTTGAACGAAGGAATGACCAATATGTTCAAAATAGCAATGGGCAATGCAGGCACTGAGGAAGAAAAAGCAATTATGAACAAAATATTATCATATATAGAAAAGGTATTGCCCGAGGTTGTATATTTGGCATACAAAGAGAAAGCAACCGAGGATGACCTAAAAACCATTATAGAACTATACGAAAAGCCCGAATTTAAGAAAATGTCACTGGCCACCAATGATATTATGTCCGATGCAATGAACATGAGTATGAAATATTTACAAAAAATAGGCGAGTGGCTCGGTACACAGGATTTACAATAATAATCACTATAATTTAGGAACTGTATATTTCGCAGTTGGCGATATAAACAGTTTACATAAGAAAATAATTTTTAAAATTTTAAACGGTTTCTTATATCATGGAAGATTTAGTACAATGGTTCGACGCACTAAGCGGCATTGAAAAAACATTTTGGATTTGCGCCATAGTTAGCAGCATCATATTTGTCGTACAGTTTGTAATGACATTTATTGGAATAGACGCAGCCGACACCGACTTCGATTTCAGTGGCGACGCCGGCGACACAATGGACTTTGGCGGTGCATTGTCGCTGTTTTCTGTGCGCAACATTGTAAATTTTGTATTAGGATTTGGTTGGGGAGGCATCTGCCTGCATAACTACATACACAACAACCTGTTGCTGGTAGTTGGCGCAGTGCTTGTAGGCCTGCTGTTTGTGGCCCTGTTCATAATACTGATACGCCAACTGATGAAGTTCGAAGCCAACGGCGCCATTGACATGAACGACTGTGTCGGCAAGGCATGCGATGTATATCTACGAATACCGGCAGCCCGAAGCGGCAAAGGCAAAGTACAGATAAGCATAAACGGCACAGTGCAGGAGTTCGAAGCAATTACCGATGACGACACCATGATAGCCACAGGCAACAGAGTGAAAGTATTGGAATATTTGGGTGGCAGCACATTGCTTGTCACAAAAGCATAAGGCAAAACAACAAATAATATAAACATCTAAAAATATCGATAAAATGGAAAGTATTTATTTAATTTTAGCCATTGTAGTAACGACGTTGCTGATAATTATATCGTTCGTTAATCGTTACAGACGTTGTCCGTCGGACAAGATACTTGTGGTGTACGGAACAGGTTCGGGAAAATCATCTACCACATGCGTGCATGGCGGCGGTAAGTTCGTATGGCCCATAATACAAGACTATGCCTATTTGAGCCTCACCCCCATTTCGATAGATGCCAACCTGACAAACGCGTTGAGCCGACAGAATATTCGTGTCGATGTGCCAAGCCGTTTCACAGTGGGTATAAGCACCGACCCCGAATATATGCACGCCGCCGCAGAGCGTCTGTTGGGGCTCACACCCGCACAAATACAAGAACTCGCACGCGACATACTGTTCGGACAGCTACGTTTGGTTATTGCCACCATGAGCATCGAGGAGCTGAACAACGACCGCGATAAATTCCTCGAAAGCATATCGGCAAATGTCGAGGTCGAGCTCAAAAAAATAGGTTTGCGCCTTATAAACGTAAACGTAACCGACATTAAAGACGAGTCGGGCTACATCGAGGCACTCGGACGCGAAGCGGCCGCAAAAGCCATAAACGAAGCCAAAGTACGCGTAGCCGAACAAGACAAAATAGGTGAGATTGGTAAAGCCGAGGCTATGAAAGAGACACGCATACGTACAGCCGAAGCCAACGCCTACGCAGTGAAGGGCGAGAACGAAGCCAAGGTGGAGATAGCAAACTCCGAAGCCTATCGTCGCGAGAAAGAGGCCGAGGCACAACGCAAAGCAAGCGCCGCCGAGAAGGTACAACAAGCCAAAGCACTGCAAGAGGCATACGCAGCCGAGCGCGAGGCCGAAGAAGCACGTGCCGAGCGCGAGCGTTCTACCGAGACAGCCAATATTATTGTGCCACAAGAAATTGAGAAACAGCGTCTTATCATAGAAGCCGAAGCCGAGGCCGAGCAAAAACGCGTAAACGCCAAGGGTGAGGCAGATGCCATCTATGCCAAGATGGAAGCCGAGGCAAAAGGTCTTTACGAGATAATCACCAAGCAGGCAGGAGGTTACGACAAGATGGTTCAGGCCGCAGGCGGCGATGCCAACAAAGCATACATGCTATTACTGCTCGAAAAACTACCCGAGTTGGTAAAGACACAGGTGGAAGCAATAAAAGGCATAAAGATAGACCAAGTTACCGTATGGGACAATGGAGCAACAGGTGCCGACGGAAAAGGCTCCACCGCCAATTTCCTTTCGGGTTTAATGAAAAGCGTACCCCCGCTCAATGAACTGTTCGACATGGCAGGCCTCAACCTGCCCGAATACCTTGCAAAGAAAAAAGAGACAGAAGCAACGGTAATCATAGAAGAAAAAGAGGAAAAGAAATAAAGCCATTAAAGACTTATGCTTGTGACACCACAAGCATAAGTCGCATTTTACACCAAGCACATAGCAATCGACAATATCCTTATTTTTAGAATAATGAGACAAAAAATTCTTTTATTGCTACTATGCACAACCATGCTTGTCAATGCACAAACAAGCAAGGAGGCCATGATAGATTCCATTGCATCCACCATAATGAATGGCAAAGGAATCAGTCTTATAGAGACAACCCTTAATATAAGAAACATATATCGAGGCCCCAATATTTTTGCAACCGAGATAGCCCTTTACAGAACACAAAAAGAGGCACTTGGCAATGCACTTAGCGAAGTATATGCCGACAATACAGCCGAGGAGCTGAGACAACTGCACAATTTTATAAGCAGCGACGCATATAAACGCCTTGTTTCGTTCGACATAGAACAAGAATACATGCCCGAACTGATTGCATCGGCCATAACAAGCGTATCCATGCAGGAACTGAAAAGGGACATCATGTTCTTGGTTCGAAGCTCCGGGCTGCTCACAAGCTCGGTTCAAACAGCATTTACAGGCACGCATATAAACAAAAAAGACTACATTATAAAAGATAAAGAATTTGTAGCCTGCTACGACAGATATTTCAACACCCAAAACAAAGAAGCCCTCTCGGAGCTTATAGCACGACAGATAGACAAAATATACGAAAAAAAGGAGCTTGGAATTAGCCGGGACAATATACTGTCCGAGGCACTTAACCTATACCCCAACATAAGCAAGAATGTATATTACATGTACATATCGAAAGAACAGATGCAATACATTGCCGAGTTCTACGAAAGTCCTATCGGACAAAAATTCACAAGCTATGCCATTCACAGCGCACTGAACCTATACGCATGGGACAGAATAGCCACCATAGAGGCCGAAGCCAAATTCAAAAACAACCTGAAAAACATAAAAGCAAAAGACTATAACTCCTATATTGCCGAAAGAGAAAAAATGTCATTGGCTCCATTGGCACCAATAAAAAATATAAAAACCATAGAATACCTGAAAGGCTCATACACAGGAATGCTCTTCGACGACACTCCGCATGGGCAAGGTGTATATACCACAAAAGAGGGGGTAAAATACTCGGGCGACTTTGTCGATGGCAAAATGCACGGTCGCATGACCGTTTACAGCCCTGCGGGCGATTCCGTCATGGAAATGTGGGCTAACGGAAAGAAAATGAAGGTACAAAGCCTATCGAAGCCCACCCAAGGAGCCATAAAAAACCCACCCACCTACACCGACCAGAACAAACACGAAAAAGCCATGGGCTATGGCTACCAGACAAGAAACGGAGTAACCAACATAGGTATGTTTGTCGATGGGCTACTGCATGGAGAAGGCACACGCCACAACAACAGCGAGACATCGGAAGGCACATTCCATCGCGGTTTCATGCTCGAAGGAACCATTCAAAAGGCAACCGCCAACATGGAATCGACAAGCAAAGGAACATACAGAAAAATCCAAGGCAGCAACAGCTGGTTCACACTGCACCAAGGCAGCTACGTGAGCCTGAACCTTAACGACAGTTGCACCACGTCGTACGACGGCACCGATATCTTGGGATGGTACAACGGCAACGGCAAATGGCAATTCGACAACAAAATAGAAAAATTCAACTACAAACGCCAAGGATATTTTGCCTACGACGGACTGTTTGGAGATGGCGAGGAGATTTTTGAGTCGAACGAGACTTTCCGCTGGGTGTACAAAGGATATTTCGTCAACACCAAAAAAAGCGGCAAAGGCAATTTGGTGATAGAATCGAAAAACACATTCAACGACAGATTCAGCACGTTCTACGACAACATGGCATTTAATTCCAGCGAGGAGATAAATACAATAACGCTGGATGGAACATTTGACAACGATAAATTCATCGAGGGCAGGATAACGCTTTCGTGCGGCGATTGGTACGAAGGCAAATTCCGAGACGGAGAATTAGTGGAAGGACGATGCTGTGTCAACCACAACAGTTCCGAAGTCGTAAGCATTGCAAACAGAGACAAATACGAAGGCGAAATAAAGAATGGCAAGCCACATGGCGAGGGAAAACTCGTCAAGGAAAACGGAAGAGTTTTCGAAGGCACATTCATGGATGGTAAATACACCACCCCGGAAGAATAACTATTTTCTTTAATACATATTTATGAGACAGATGAATTTTAGCGAAGCCATAAAAAGCGTTTTCAATAAATACGCAACGTTCAGCGGACGTGCCCGCCGCAGTGAATTTTGGTGGTTTACACTGCTGTGCTATATAATTCAATATGCAGTGGGATGTATTATGAGCATCATGTGCATACCATTCATGCTGTCGTTGTTCACGACAGCCGACAGCGACGCAAGCACCGAGATTGTAGCCGCTACGCTTGGCAGCACAGTCGTTGCATACCTATTTATAGCATCGGTGATGTTTGTTATAGGCCTTATATTATTGATACCCTCAATATCGGTGTCGGTACGTCGTCTGCACGACATAGGCAAGAGCGGCTGGTGGCTTCTGCTTGGTTTCATACCCATTGCAGGACCCATTGTTCTACTTGTATGGTTCTGCACCGACAGCCAACCCGGCAAAAACCAATGGGGTGCCAATCCAAAAGAAACAACAAACGAAGACGGCAGTATAGTAGCATAATAGCAATAAAGCATACAAAACAATTTACTCAAATTATTAACCTTAAATTTATTAATCATGGAAAGCATGGGTTTTTCACAAGCAGTTAAGAGTGTTTTCTCTAACTATGCCAATTTCAGTGGTCGCGCACGTCGTAGCGAATATTGGTATTTTGTATTATTTTCATTAATTATCGGTCTTATTCCTATCGTAAACTTGATTGTAGGACTTATAAGCATCATCCCGGGCATTGCTGTGTGCGTACGCCGTCTGCACGACATAGGCAAGAGCGGCTGGTGGCTTCTGCTTGGTTTCATACCCATTGCAGGACCCATTGTTCTACTTGTATGGTTCTGCACCGACAGCCAACCCGGTGAGAACCAATGGGGCGCCAATCCCAAAGGCGAATAAGCCAAACGAAGAAGTCAGACCATAATATAAAATACGACAAAGCGAGCTTTGTCGTATTTTATATTATTATGAAAGCCATATATACTGTACTTGCTATAATATTTTTCGTTTCTTTATTGTATCTTTGTCCACAAGCAAAAAAACAGCAACAGCACAACAGAAACATAATAACCCCAATAATATGAAAAGGACACTAATAATCACGCTGCTATTCACTGCGTTAACTGCCACATGGGCACAAAATGCCACCAATAGCCCTATCGGACTGTTCAAAATAACCGAGATTAAAAGCGACAGTATAGAAATAGACCTAAATGCAGCCAATCTGGACCAATATATGCTTTGCAGCGACACCACGCATGCACAAATGGCAGTAACAACACAAGGAATTTTTGCAATAGAACAATGCGACATACCAAAACCCATTGCAAACGGGGAATACGAAACAAGAATATTGAATTACGACGGTAGAAGTTTCCGTAAACAGCGTTACAACAAAGAGACATCGTCGCAAATATTTCCTGCAAATTCATGGATAACAGAAACTTGGAGCATAAACAAAACATCCAAGGATGGATATGACATAATAAAATGCCTAAAAGCTCAACCCACGCAAGACAATGCCCTGTGCGGTGTTTGGATGCACAAAACGCAAGACAATGTTACATACTACCGCGCATACTCCAAGGCAGGCTATGTCACAATAGCCGCAAACGAGAACAAATACATTGGCGAACTGACAAGAACGCTTAAAACAAAAAAAGACAATTATTACAGAACCGAGAAAGACAAAAAAGTGTTCCGCGCCATGTTCGGCGACGCCAACACCATGCGTCTGATATGCACCACCGACCAACAAGGCGACACAACATTGTGGCAACGCACCAAACTGCCTGCCATGATTGAAGAGGCCATTGCATACGTTACACCCGATATACTCACCGACAGCGATGGCATAATAAGAGAAAACAAAAACATGACACAGCCCCAATTCAACGGCGGAGTCGAAGCCTTGCGTGCCTACCTTCGCAAAAGCATAGAATACCCTGCCGAGTGCCGCAGAAAAGGCATCGAAGGACAAACAGTTGTTAATTTCGTTATAAAAGCCGACGGCGGCATAACAAATATAAAAACCGTAAAAAGTTCCGGCGACATTTTGCTCGACCAAGAGGCAGAACGGGTAATTTCGCTAATGCCCAAATGGCAGCCCGCCACACTCGACGGCAAGCCGGTTGCAACAAGGTTCACCATGCCCGTCTCATTTAAATTAAAATGATGAGCAACCTATACCGGCATATACCGCGTTATTGACAAATTTTTTATAAGAATCCAATAATATCGACAGAAATTCTGCGTTATTAAAAAGATGAAGAAGTTTCAGTACATATTAATATTACTATGCCTTATATCCGTAACAGATATAAAAGCACAGTTCGATGCGCACTTTACGCATTACTGGAACATGCTGAACTTTTACAACCCCGCCGGAGCAGGTGCAACAGGCAAGCTGCATGCCTTTGCGACATATAGTAACCAACTTACCGGGTTCACAAACAACCCTAAAAGCATGCTCATAAACGGCGACCTGCCTTTGTCTATGTTCAAAGGCGACCACTCGGCAGGAATGGGAATACTGAGCGACAATATAGGTATGTTCACCAACCAGCACCTATACCTGAACTACGCCTACGCACTTAAAATATTCGGCGGCAGGCTTGCAATAGGCGCACAGGTGGGCATGTTGAGTGTAAAATTCGACCCCAAGGACCTTATATTGGAAAACAAAGACGACCCCGCAATACCCAAAAGCGCGGTTGACGGCAGCACCTACGATTTGGGTCTGGGTGTGCTTTTTCAGCATAAATATTTCTATGCCGGAATTTCGGCATTGCACCTGAACGCCCCACTTGTGGAAATGGGCGAGACAAACGATTTTCAGATAGACCCATATTATAATTTTACAGCCGGAGGCAATATACAGTTAAAAAATCCGTTAATATCAATACAGCCCTCTGTGCAGGTAATGACCGATTTCGTTACATACCGAGCCGACATAACCGCACGAGGCAGCTACAAATATAACGAGAAGCTCTTTTTCGGCGGTGCCACATACAGTCCCTCGACATCGGTAACATTCTTTGCCGGCATGGAGGTACTGAATTTCACTCTTAGCTACGGCTACGAACTGTTCACATCGGGGATTGGAGCAAAAAATGGCAGCCACGACATATATTTGGGCTACGACATAAAATTGGATTTATATAAAAAAGGAAAAAATAAACATAACAGTATAAGAATATTGCAATGATGAGAAAAACAGTTTATCTGTCGGCTATTCTATCGGTGATGCTGTTGGCATCATGTTTGGGAATACGCAAAAACACAGCAATGGGAGGCGAGGTAACCGGCATCAGCGGTACTGCAATAAACGAACCGGCACCCTACGGCATGGTTCTTGTGGAACGTGGCTCCATAAAAATTGGCGACGAAGAGGCCGACTCACTTTGGGGAACATCGACACCGGTGAAAGATATCTCGGTAGATGCATTCTGGATGGACGAGACAGAGGTATCCAATGCAAAATATCGTCAATTTGTATATTGGGTGCGCGACTCCATTATCCGCGAGCGTTTAGCCGACCCTGCATACGGCGGTGACGAGACGTATAAGATAACCGAGGACGAATATGGCGAGCCCATAACGCCCTACCTTAATTGGAGCAAACCAATTCCTTGGAGAAAACCCACCGAGGATGAGCTTCGCGCAATAGAGAGCGTGTATATAACAAACCCCATCACAGGCGACAAGATGTTGGACGCCTCGCAGATGAATTATAAATATGAGATATACGATTACACACAGGCCGCACTGCGCAAGAACCGTTTAAACCCCGAGGAGCGCAATCGCAACACCGACATCCCCACCAACTACGACGAGGTGGTGATGATATCGAAGGACACCGCATACATTGACGACGAGGGACGTATCATAAACGAAACCATAACACGTCCTTTGAGCGGCTTGCACGACTTCCTGAACACATATATTGTGAATATTTACCCCGACACCACCTGTTGGGTAAACGATTTCCCCAATGCCAACAACGAAGTCTATCTGAACCTATATTTCAGTCATCCCAATTACAGCGAACACCCCGTAGTGGGAGTCAGCTGGGAACAGGCTAATGCCTATTGCGCATGGCGCACCGATTTCCTGCTACGCGGAATGAAAGGACAAGCGAAATATATCCAACGTTACCGCCTGCCCTCGGAAGCCGAGTGGGAGTATGCCGCTCGTGGCAAAGAAGGAGGCAAATTCCCATGGGAGTCGGACGACACAAAGAGCGACAAAGGCTGCTACTATGCAAACTACAAACCGGGCGAGGGCAACTACACAAAAGACGGCAGCCTCATCACATCGAAGTGCGGCATATTCTCGGCCAACAGCAACGGACTCTACGACATGGCAGGTAACGTTGCCGAATGGACATCGACCGTCTATACCGAGGCCGGCGTTTTGCAAATGAGCGACATAAACCCCGACCTGCAATACCGTGCAGCCAAAGAGGACCCATACAGCATGAAGAAAAAGACCATACGCGGCGGTTCGTGGAAAGACCCCATAAAATATATACAAGGAGCCACCCGCGCTTATGAATACCAAAACGAGTCGCGTTCATACATTGGATTCCGATGCGTAAGGAGTTATAGCGGTACATCAAGAAAGAGATAATAAACAGACACTCACACCCATATAAATTTGTATCATGAGCAAGAAAAGAGGCATCATAAGCCGCATACAGACATTTATGGATTCGCCCAAGGGTAGAACATATACCAACTATATATATAGCTGGGGCGCAGCAATTGTAATTTTAGGAACACTGTTCAAGCTAACCCACATAGCAGGAGCAAACTTAATGTTGTTCATAGGTATGGGAGCCGAGGTTATAGTATTCTTCTTCTCGGCATTTGAACGTCCATTCGAACTTGCCGAGGAAGACCGCAAAGAGGAACGCGCCGAAAGACGTGCCGAACGCGGTGGCGATGGCGCAATAATAATTGCAGGTGGCGGTGGCATACCCGGCGCAGCAAATATCCCGGCAGGCGAAAGCGGTGGCGATTCATCGGCGGCAGCAGCGGCAGGCGGAGTATCGGGCACAGTGATACTTGGCGGCGGCGGTGGTGGTTCATCATCGGCGGCGGCAGGCGGCGGAGTGTCGGGCACAGTGATACTTGGCGGCGGCGGCGGTTCATCGTCGTCAGCAGCACAGACAGCCAACCCCGAACTTCTATCGGACATGGACAAAGCCACAAAAGAGTATGTCGAAAAGATAGGCGCGCTGAACGAAACCATAAAACGTATATCGGAACAGACCGATGCCCTTGGACGCAACATGGAAGAAATGGACACACTGGCACGTAATATTACAGGAATAAACGCCCTGTACGAGACACAGCTACGTAGCGCAGGAAACCAAGTGGGCAACATCGACCTTGTCAACGAAGAGACCAAGAAAATGGCCATGCAGATAAAAGAACTTAACGCAATGTATGCACGCATGATAGAGGCCATGACAACAAACATGCACAAAGTCTAAACAAAAACGACACAAAGAGTTATTCTGATGAAAGTCAAGAAAAATAAAATATCGCCGCGTCAGAAGATGATAAACCTGATGTACGTTCTGCTGATGGCCATGTTGGCACTGAACGTATCGTCGGACGTCTTAAACGGTTTCTCTCTTGTGGACAGCAGTTTGTCGCGAAGCACCGCCAATGCCAATGTACAAAACAAGGCACTTTATGACAACTTCGACGAGTCGCTGCAACAAAATCCCGAGAAAGTTCGTGAATGGTATGAGCGTGCCCAAACAGTACGCAACATGTCCGATTCGCTATACCAATTTGCCGAAAGACTAAAAATACGCATAGCGCAAAAGGCCGATGGCAAGAATGGCCACTATTCGAACTTGGAGAACCGCGAGGACCTTGAAGCATCGACATACGTAATGCTGGCACCCGGCAAAGGCGAGGGCAAGAACCTATACAACGCAATAACATCGTATCGCGAGAACATATTGCAAATGGTAACCGACTCCATACAACGCCGCATAATACAAGACAATTTCAGCACCGAAATTCCACGCAAGGATATCTCGCTGATGAAAAACTGGCAAGAGTACCATTTTGAGAATATGCCTGCAATAGCCGCCATAACATTGCTCACCAAATTACAAAACGACATTCGTTATGCCGAGGGCGAGGTGTTACACACACTTGCAAGGAACATTGATATGCGCGACGTTCGTGTAAACAAAATTCAAGCGCTTGTGATACCCAATTCGCGCAACGTAGTGCGTGGCAGCGAGTTTTCGGCACAGATAATACTTGCTGCTGTCGATTCTACACAAAGGCCCGAGATTTATATCAACGACGAAAAGCTGGAAACCACCAACGGCGAGTATTCACAGCTGTGCAACGCAACAGGCGACTACACACTGAATGGTTACATGCTGGTACACGATGGAGCAGGAGCATCATCGCGCTATGATTTCACCCAAGCATACACCGTTGTGGAGCCAACCGCCACAGTGAGTGCATCGCTCATGAACGTGCTGTATGCCGGTTTCGAGAACCCTGTAAGCATTTCGGTTCCCGGCGTTCCCGCCAATCGCATATCGGCTAACATAGCAAGCGGCAAAGGAACACTGAAAACCGACGGAAAAGGCGGTTACATAGTGGTGCCCACACAAATAGGCGAGGATTTGAAAATTGAGGTTACTGCAAGCAACGAGGAGGGACGCAGACAGAGCATGGGACAATACGCATTCCGCGTGCGTCAGCTGCCCGACCCCACCCCATTCATAGAATTTAACGACAAAGACGGTAATAAACAACGCTATCGTGGCGGACGTCCATTCAGCAAGCAGTCGCTAATGGCAACCGAAGGCATAGTAGCCGCAATAGACGATGGACTGCTGAACATAAATTTCAAAGTACTATCGTTCGATGCCGTATTCTTCGACAACATGGGTAACGCCATACCACGCAAGTCGGACGGAGCAAAATTCTCGGCAACACAGCGCGACATGTTCCGCAACCTGCAAAGAGGCAAACGTTTCTACATATCCAATGTAAGGGCGATAGGTCCCGACAACGTAGAACGCCTGCTGCCAACATCATTGGAAGTAATTGTAAACTAATATAATAAAGGAACAGATATATAACAACAGTGACTATGAAACATATAAATAAAATATTTGTTGCCATTGCAATATCGTTGTTGGGACAATATGCCGTAGCACAGCCTCCTGCACGTTTGAAAGAGAAAGTCCGTAAAGCCGAATCGACAGTGTACGAAGTCCCCTTGTCGGAAAGAGCAAAAACTCAATATCCCACAAACGAGACACCTACCGAGGTAGTGTGGAAACGCGACATATACCGCGTACTCGACCTGCAAAAAGAGAAAAATGCGTCGCTATATTATCCGGTGCAGCCAATAGGAAAAAGTATGAACCTATTTACATATATTTTCCGACACATACTCGATAACTCCATAGTGGCATACGAGTACAATATTGACGGATACGAGGACTTTACCGAAGAAAACAAAGTGAACCCTCGCCAAATGTTGGAGAACCATAGCATATACTACGAAATACAAGGCGAAGACAGCGCATTGGTGGTAAACCCAAGCGACCTGCCAAGCAACGAGGTACTGAGCTATTACATAAAGGAGAGTCACTATTTCGACCAAAGGACATCCACATACAACAGCAAAGTAACCGCTATATGCCCCGTACTGCACCGCGCAGGGGAGTTCACAAGCGAGGTTACCAAATATCCTATGTTCTGGCTGAAATACGACGACATAGCCTCGTTGTTGTCACTGCAAACGGTAATGTCAAGCAGCTACAACAATGTATCGACAATGTCGCTCGACGACTATTTCACAAAAAATTGCTACGAAGGCGAGATATACAAAACAGTAAATCTAAGAAACTTGGCAATAAGCCAATATTGCAAAGACTCGGCTGCTGTCAAGAAAGAGCAAGAAAAGATAGAAAAGCAGTTGAGCGATTTCAGAGCCAACCTATGGTCGCAGAAAAAACCGGCAATAGACTCCACAGCAGTAGCAAACGACTCGACCACAGCAGTAGCGGCAAAAGAGGGCGAGGATAAGAAAGAGAAAAAGGCTACGGCACGTGCCGCACGTAAGAAGAAAGAAAACGTATCGGGCAGCAAGAGCAAAAAGAGCCGTTCGGGCAGCGGTGGTCCCCGTGTGTCGGTGCGCCGCCAACGTCGATAGGATATTTTCGCAAGAAAATTTACAAACATCAGAGGGTTGTTTGAATTTATATCGCCCCGTTTGTATATAGCAAAACAGAATATCTGTTTGTTTTAAACAAGGTCGCTGCAAGCTATGTAAACGCGGGTAAAAGGGGCGGAAAACCGACTTTTTGAATATAAAACGGTGAAATATTCTTTTAGTAGAGGAAAATATTTTTAGAAATTTAAACAAATTCTTAATAAAATACTTACATTTGCGCAGAGTATGTCCGGAGCAAGGGTGATACTCTGCGCAAATTACTTGTTATTATATTTGGTGTAACATCGAATATAGAAATTAAACGGAATAATAATTCTAAAAACAAAAAACCATGAAAAAGATTTTCACACTCGCATTTGCATTGTGCCTATTGGTTTCAATACCCGCAAATGCACAATTCGATTTTGGTATTAAGGCAGGAACAAACCTCACAGGTAGCCCCAAAAACATCAGTGGCGACAAAGACGGCTACACCGGATTCTTTGTAGGACCCACAGCAAAATTCACACTCCCCATTGTGGGACTCGGTGTACAAGCCGACATTCTTTACTCGCACAGCGGTGTGGAAATTGGTGGCGAAAAAATAAAGAGAAACAGCATCGAGGTACCCATCTACCTTCGCTACGACCTTGCACTCCCCGTAGTGAGCAAAGTCATTGTTCCATTCTTGGCAGTAGGTCCCCAATTTGGTTACACAATTGGCGATGGCAAAGAGACTTTTGAGAACGTAGCCGAGTTTGAATATAAAAAGAGCCAATTCAGCTTGAACTTCGGTGGTGGTGCTAAAATATTAAGCCACGTACTATTGCATGTGAACTACAATGTGGGACTTGGCAACACCAGCGAACTGAAAGATTTTAGCTATGGGACAATAAAGTCGAGAACAAACACATGGCAAGTATCTGTGGGATACATATTCTAAGAAACTTAGCAATATAAAAAACAACCGATGGGGGTTACAAACAATCCTCCGTCGGTTATTTGTTTAATTAATATATTTAACCAAGCATTTTTATACAAAAACATGGATAGCTATATCTCCAAAATATTGCAATACATCGGCATGGAGCCAAACAACACAGGCATAGTTTTTTGGTTGACAATAGGCATAGGCACGCTGTTTATATTCTATGGTTGCGCAATATTCTGTCATCATATACTTATCCCATTGGTAAAGAAACTTACCAAACGCACATCGACAAAACTCGACGATGTCTTATTGAACGAAAAGGCCCTGAAACACGCATGCGACCTTATTCCGGCAATAATTATCACCACATTACTGCCACTTGTTGCAGCACAACAAGGCTTGGCATATATTATTGCCATGAAAATATGCTGGGTGTATATAATTGTGGCAAGCGTAAGGCTTGTATGCACCATACTTTCTTCGCTTTACATAATATCCTATAACTCGGAAAAAACCAAGAACCACACCCTGCAAGGCGTTTTTCAGATGCTTAAAATTGTCGCCATCTGCATTGGTGCCATAATAGTGATAAGCACACTCATCGACAAAAACCCGGTGACTATACTTGCCGGCCTTGGAGCATCGGCGGCGGTACTGATGTTGGTGTTCAAAGATAGCATTATGGGGCTTGTGGCAGGCATACAGCTATCGGCAAATGACATGCTGCGCCCCGGCGACTGGATTGAAATGCCCAAATATGGAGCCGATGGCGTTGTGACAGATGTGACACTGACGACAGTGAAAATTCAGAATTGGGATAAAACAATAACAACAGTGCCACCATACGCTCTTGTGAGCGAGTCGTTCCAAAACTGGCGAGGCATGCGGGACAACGGCGGCAGACGTATAAAACGCTCCATCTACATAGATATGAATTCCATACGCGTGTGCAGCGAGGAGCAAATAGATACTTTTATACAAAATGGATGGATGAACGCCGATGATTACGACAAAGCACAGGTTGTGAACCTAACCGTTTTCCGTAATTATCTCGAAGAATTCCTGCGCAACCACAAATTGGTGAATAGCGAAATGACCCTCATGGTGCGCCAGCTGCAACCCACGCCACAAGGATTGCCATTGGAATTATATTTTTTCTTCGATGGCATAGACTGGGTTCCATACGAACATTTGCAAGCCGAAATTTTTGAATTTGTATTTGCCACACTGCCCCGTTTCGGGCTAAGGGTATTCCAAAGCCCCACCGGTAGCGACATAAACAATATTGGCACACAAGCCACAAGACAAAGGAGTGTGAGTCGCCGAAAAAATCCCGGGAACAGCAAAAATAATACTATTTGATAATTTGATTTTTAAATATAAAATATTACGTTTGTGTGGTAATTTCCACAAGACAAATCTTTTTTTCACAAAACATAACCTAATTAAATTCAATGATTATGAAAAAGTATTTAGCAGAAGCAGTGGGCACAATGGTGCTTGTGCTCATGGGTTGTGGCGCAGCAGTAAGCCTTGGCTGCACATCGAACATCCCGGCACTTAGTGCAACAGTATTGGGAACAGCGTTGGCATTTGGTCTTGCAGTAGTGGCAATGGCATACACCATTGGCGGTATCAGCGGTTGCCATATTAACCCCGCCATAACACTTGGCGTATGGATGAGCGGACGCATGAGTGGCAAAGACGCCGGTATGTACATGCTGTTCCAGACAATAGGCGGTATTGTTGGCGCAGCCGTTCTTTGGCTTTGCACCACAACGAGTGGCGACATTATAAGCGGCACAGGAGCAAACGCATGCCAAGCAGGTGTCGGCCTCATTGGCGGTTTGGTTGCCGAGATTGTGTTCACCGCAATATTTGTACTTGTGGTATTGGGAAGCACCGACAGCAAGAAAGGCGCAGGAAATTTTGCCGGCTTGGCAATAGGTTTGTCTTTGGTACTTGTACACCTTGTATGTATTCGCTACACCGGAACATCGGTTAACCCCGCACGTTCTATCGGTCCTGCCATCTTCGAAGGCGGCGCTGCATTGCAACAATTGTGGATATTCATCGTTGGTCCTTTCATTGGAGCAGCCATTGCGGCACTCATCTGGAAATGTATCGGCAGCGATAAATAAAATATTATCTATAAAAGTTCAATGGAGTGGCGAATATTCGCCACTCCATTGAACTTTTATAGATAAATTCCTAACTTTGCATTGTAACAAAAGCAAAAAAGACAATGTACCGATTCGTCGATGTCATATTACCGCTGCCACTTGCCGATACCTACACCTATGGCATACCGGCCGAACACCTTGACAAAGTAGCCATAGGGTGTCGCGTCACAGTTCCATTAGGCAAGAAAAAACATTACACGGCACTTGTGGCACGCCTGCACAACGATGAACCCAAAGAGTACAACATACGCCCGTTCGACGAGCTATTGGATGAAACCCCCATCGTCACATCCACACAACTGAAACTGTGGCAATGGATTGCAAAATATTATATTTGCAGCCTTGGCGAAATATTCAAGGCCGCTGTACCACAAGGACTTAAAGGGGAATTCAAGCCACGCACCGAGCAACGCATAAGAGTGTCGAAGATATATTCAAGCCCGGTTGCAATGAGCCTTATACAACAATCATTGTCGCGTGCGCCACGACAAAAACGGTTGCTGAACACATTCCTGCAAATGACAGCCGACGGTTGCGAAGTAGCAAAACACAAATTATTGGAAACGGCACAGGTATCCCCCAATATATGCAAAGAACTCATAGACAAGGGAATACTGGAAAGCTACGAAGTAGAAATAGGCCGATTGGCACTACACAATGCCCCCGTTGTAGCGCAAAACAAATTGAACGAGGCACAACAAAAAGCCTACGACCAAATAAACGACACGTTCCAAAGCAAAAACGTAACATTGCTGCACGGAGTTACGTCGGCAGGAAAAACCGAGATATACATCCACCTGATAAACAAAGCCATTAACAGCGGCAAACAGGTGCTATACATGCTGCCCGAGATAGCCCTGACAAAACAGATAATAGAACGACTGCAACGGGTTTTTGGCAATAGGATAGGCCTGTACCATTCCAAATTCTCGGACAGCGAACGTGTCGAGATATGGAAAAAACAGCTAAGCGACAACCCCTACGACGTAATATTAGGGGTGCGTTCATCGCTCTTTCTCCCGTTCACCCATTTAGGACTTATCATTGTCGATGAAGAGCACGAGAACAGCTACAAGCAACAAGAACCGGCACCGCGTTACAATGCACGCAACGCAGCCATAGTGCTTGCCTCGCTGCACAACGCAAAGACCCTGCTGGGCACTGCAACGCCAAGCATCGAGAGCTATTACAACGCCACAAAAGGAAAATACGGTCTTGTGGAGCTTACCAAACGCTACCGTTCATTGCAGCTGCCCCAAGTGGAAGTAGTGGATATACAGGACATGCAACATAGGAAAAAAATGACAGGCCCCTTCTCCGACACGCTTGTCGAAGCCATGGAGCATGCCATTAAAGAAAACAAACAGATTATACTGTTCCAGAACAGGCGAGGATACGCGCCCATGCTGGAATGTCGCACATGCGGCTGGACACCTCGATGCAAGCACTGCGATGTCAGCCTGACGCTACATAAAAGTGCCCACAAACTAACCTGCCACTACTGTGGGTATAGCATACCTGCGCCCAAAATATGCCCCAACTGCGAACAGAACAATTTTGTAAATCTTGGCTACGGAACCGAAAAAATCGAGGACGAACTATCGCGCATATTCCCACAAGCAAGAATAGAGCGCATGGACCTTGACACCACGAAAACACGAGCGGCATACGAGAAAATAATAAACAATTTTCAGCAAGGCGGCACCAATATACTCATAGGCACACAAATGGTATCGAAAGGGCTCGATTTTGACAATGTGGCACTTGTAGGTATTTTGAACGCAGATATCCTGCTGAATTACCCCGACTTTCGAGCAACAGAACGAGCATTCCAGTTAATGTCACAAGTAGCCGGACGCGCCGGGCGTAAAAACGACACAGGCAAAGTAATATTACAAACACGACAACCCGACTCGCCCATAATCCCGCTGATTGTACGCAACGACTATACCCGGTTCTACGACAACCAACTAAAAGAACGGTTAATGTTCCATTACCCGCCATTTTACCGTTTGGTATATGTATATATGAAACACCGCGACCTAAGAACATTGGAACAATTTTCGGAAATCATGGGACAACGCATGCGACAGATATTCGACTATCGCGTGCTTGGCCCCGACCTGCCACCTGTTGCACGCGTACAACAAATGTATATACGCAAAATAATGCTGAAAGTGGAAAACAACCTGTCGCAATACAAAATAAACGACGCATTGCTGGCACTGCAACAAGAAATGCTCGACGACAAACGCTTCAAAAGCGTAACCATATATTACGATGTGGACCCCCTATAAGGCATACTTCGTTACAAAATATTAATACTGCTTAACACTGTTTTTAAGAATTCCACAACTAATATTTTGTTCATTTCCCGATAAATAGGTAAATTTGCACTTTTTAGCGGCCGCCACCAATATTGGCCTTTGTAAATTGAAAAAACTGCACACAATGAAGCTGTACAAAATTGTAAACAACACTTTGGGTTGGGTAACGTTTCTTATAGCAGCAATAACATATTGCTTGACAGTAGAGCCAACCGCAAGTTTCTGGGATTGCCCCGAATTCATACTATCAGGAAACAAATTAGAAGTAGGACACCCCCCCGGTGCACCATTCTTCATGCTGACCGCAAATTTGTTCTCGGCCTTTGCCGCACCCGAGAATGTTGCTTACATGGTTAATATTATGTCTGCACTATTGAGTGCCGGCGGCATACTGTTCCTATTTTGGAGCATCACACACCTGACTCGCAAATTGGTTGCCCCCAACCCCGAGACCATGACCATGGCACAATTAGTGACCATAATGGGGTCGGGCCTTGTAGGTGCTCTTGCCTACACGTGGAGCGACACATATTGGTTCAGCGCGGTCGAAGGAGAGGTCTATGGCTACTCATCGTTGTTTACAGCCGTTGTATTCTGGCTCATCCTGAAATGGGAGGAAAATGCCTCGTCGTCCCGCAGCGACCGTTGGCTCATTCTTATAGCCTACTTAGTTGGTCTTTCCATTGGCGTTCACCTGTTGAACCTGCTATGTATTCCCGCAATAGTTCTTGTCATCTATTTCAAAAGAAAGCCTAATGCCAAGGTAAAAGGCTCAATAATAGCACTTATTATCTCCATGATACTTGTCGCAGTGGTATTATATGGCATAGTGCCGGGTGTAGTGAAGGTAGGCGGCTGGTTTGAATTGTTATTTGTCAATGCAATGGGCATGCCCTTTAACACAGGCCTCATCATATACCTGATACTTTTGTTTGGTATGCTTGCGTGGGGCATATACGAGAGCGAAAAGGGCGAAAACCGCAAGAAACTGACAATTGCTTTTGTGGCATCGGTGGCTCTATTGGGAATACCGTTCTTTGGGCATGGAGCACTGAGCATTGTTTGCGGTATTATAATATTATGCGCACTCACCTACCTGTTGTCGTTAAAGAAAGACGACAAATATCGTTTTAATCTGCGCATGCTTAACACATCGTTACTGTCGCTACTTGTTATCATGGTAGGCTATTCATCGTATGCCCTCATCGTGGTACGTTCGGCTGCAAACACCCCCATGGACCAAAACTCGCCCGAGGATATATTCACCTTGGGAGAATATCTGGGACGTGAACAATATGGTACTCACCCGCTATTCTATGGCCACGCATACAGTTCCGAGATTTCATACAAAGTAGATGGAAACTACCTGAAACCCGAACTGAAAGAGAAGGCTCCAAAATATGCTCCAAAAGAAAAGGCATCGCCCGACGAAAAAGACTCCTACGAACTGTTGGGATACAAGACCGACCTTGTGTATGCCCAGAATATGCTATTCCCACGCATGCACAGCAAGGAGCACTCGCAATACGGCCCAAACAGAGTGAACCTGTACGAGGATTGGGTTGGCGAAATAAAGGGCAAGAACGTCAAGTATAACCGTGGCGGCGAAATTATAAATGTCAAGATGCCCACACAATGGGAAAACATCGTGTTCTTTGTAAACTACCAATTGAACCACATGTATTGGCGATACTTCCTATGGAATTTTGCCGGACGACAAAACGACTTACAAAGCCACGGCGACCTTGAAAAAGGCAATTGGATAACAGGAATACCATTTATCGACAATATGCTTGTAGGCGACCAGACACTGCTCCCCAAGGTTCTTAAAGAGAACAAAGGACGTAACGTCTATTTTGCTCTACCGCTCATTCTGGGAATATTGGGAATGTTATGGCAATGCGGCCAAGGCAAAAAAGGCATACAGCAATTCTGGATTGTATTCTTCCTGTTTTTCATGACAGGCCTTGCCATAGTGTTATACCTGAACCAGACCCCATTGCAACCGCGTGAACGCGACTATGCCTATGCCGGCTCGTTCTACGCATTTGCAATATGGATAGGAATGGGCGTAGCAGCCATAGCAGAGTGGATAAAAAAGAAAAACACCGCAGTAAGCATCGCTGTCACCGTTGCATGCCTTTTAGTGCCACTGCAAATGGTATCGCAAACATGGGACGACCACGACCGTAGCGGACGCTATGCGTGTCGCGACTTTGGACAAAACTACCTGAACACAATGCCCGAGGAAGGCAACCCCATCATTTTCACCTGCGGCGACAACGACACATTCCCCCTGTGGTACAACCAAGAAGTAGAAGGCGTTCGCACCGATTCAAGGGTATGCAACCTGTCATACCTGCAAACCGACTGGTACATAGACCAAATGCGTCGTCCCGCATACGACTCGCCCTCGATACCCATTAAATGGGAACGAATAGACTATGCCGGTAATAAAAACGAAGCGGTGAACATAATACCCGAATACAAAGAAAAAATTCTGGAATTATACAGCAAACACCCCGAAGAAAGCAAAGAACGTTGGGGCGACAACCCATTCGAGGTAAAAAACATCATGAAGCACTGGGTACGTTCCAACGATGAACGCCTGCACTTCATACCAACAGATACCTTGTATATAAAAATAGACAAGGAGGCCGTATTACGTTCGGGCATGATACTACCCGAGGAATACAAAGACACCATGCCCGAATACATGGTCATATCGTTGGGCAACCGCGAGCGTCTGTTCCGCAGCGATTTGATGTTACTCGAAATGTTGGCCCAAACCAATTGGGAACGTCCCCTGTATATGTCAATGACAGTGGGCAAGGACAACTACCTTGGAACACTAAGCGACTTTTTTGTGCAAGAAGGCCTTGCCTACCGCATAACCCCCTTCAACTGGAAAAAATTGGGTTACAGCTACAACGACGGCATAGACAACATAGTAGTTGCCGACACAGAGCGTTTCTATCACAACGTAATGGACCGTTTCAAATTCGGAGGATTAAAAGAGAACCCCGATTACTATGTAGATGAGACAATACAAAGAATGATACTCACGCACCGACGTCTGCTTGCCTCGCTTGCTGTACAATTATACGACGAAGGACAAAAAGAAAAAGCCCTGAATATTCTGAACCGTTGCGAAGAGGAGCTGCCGGTGTCACTTGTGGCACACGAATTTTTCAGCGGCATGGACATAGGTACCACCTACATGCAACTGGGCGAGGTAGAGAAAGCAAGCAACACGCTCACATCCTTGGCCGACGAGCAAGTGGAATATCTTAAATGGTATAGCAGCTTGGGGCGTAAAAGGTTGATACAGGCAGGTAGCGACGTTTACATGCGGGTACGTTGTTTGCAAAACATCATAAAAGCCTTTGAGACAGGTGGCGACGCATACAAGGAGTTAGCCGCAAAATACACCGATGAATTGGACAATATATTCAATAATTTAAAATTGCATATATAAAAACAACGATAAAGAAAAACCACTATGTTTATTGAGCAAGTACCCGACTTTTTCCGCAACCTATACCCCAAAGCCCTATGGCGCATGGACCCCGAGGAGAAAGCAGTTTACCTGACTTTCGACGACGGCCCCATACCCGTAATAACGCCTTGGGTTGTGGAGCTGTTGGACAGGTTGGGTATAAAAGCCACATTCTTCATGGTGGGCGACAATGTACATAAATTCCCCGAAGAGTACAAACAGGTGATAGAAAGCGGTCATCGCGTAGGCAACCATACATTCAACCATTTAAAGGGGTTATTCACCCCCACGAAAGAATACATAGAGAATGTCGATCAAGCCGATGCCTTTATACATAGCAACCTGTTTCGTCCTCCACATGGTTTCCTTCGCAGCGACCAATACAACGAACTGAGCAAGCGTTACCAATTTGTGATGTGGGACCTTGTGACACGCGATTACAGTTTCAGGCTATATGGCGAAGACGTTCTTGCCAATGTAAAAAAATATACGCGTAACGGCTCCATAATAACCTTCCACGACTCAATACGCAGCGAAAGCAACCTGCGCTATGCACTACCACGCTCACTCGATTGGCTGTTGGAGCAAGGTTATAGTTTCAAAATATTCGAATAATGGACAACACAGAACTCACTGCATATATAAAATCCCAAGCCAAATGCTTGGGATTTACTGCATGTGGCATAGCCCAAGTGACAGCTGTGAACGAAGAGACACAAACAGCCACAAATAGCTGGATTGCAAATGGCAACAACGGCGATATGGGCTACATGGAGCGAAACACCGACAAGCGGTACAACCCGTCGCTGCTGGTACCCGGCAGCCGCAGCATAATATGTGTAGCCCTAAACTACTACAATAATATAGACGAAGAGCGGCTATACCTGTCGCGCTATGCACAAGGCAACGACTATCACAAAATAGTAAAAGACAAGCTCTACACACTGCTCGGCGACATAAACAAGCACAGAGCAACAAAAGGACGAGCCTTCTGCGACAGCGCCCCCATCCTTGAACGCTATTGGGCAGTGAAAGCCGGAATAGGGCGTATAGGCAAAAACCGACAACTTATAATACCAAAGGCCGGTTCCTACTTTTTTTTGGGGGAACTGATAGTGGACATTGAACTTGACTACGACACCCCCCTGACAAAGGATATATGTGGCAATTGCGACAGATGCCTGCGAGCATGCCCCACCCAAGCACTGACAAGCGGGGATTTCGATGCTCGCAAATGCCTATCGTATTTAACAATAGAATATCGTGGTGATTTACCAAAAAACATCGGTGAAATGATGGGAAATTGCTTCTATGGTTGCGACCGTTGCCAAACAAATTGCCCACATAACAACCACCCGACACCAACCACCGAAGAGGGGTTGAAAGCAAAAAACCTGCTCCAATCCATGGAAAAAGAGGATTGGGAAGCACTTACCAAAGAAAAATACGAGGAGCTGTTTGGCAACAGCGCAGTGGAGCGTTGTGGATATGAGTTATTAAAAAGAAATCTGGCAGCCGTCAAGAAAAGCTAAGAGGAACAAAAGGCCAAAAGGCTTTTTATATTCCTGAAAATAAGCCCCTTACACAAACAATTCGTATTGCCGTTTTTTATACTCAAAACTGTTTATTTATTTTTCATTGGTTGCATAGTCCGCCCCCGAAAAATAAAAAGACAGCCCACACTGCTTCATAACATGGCGATATAAAAAACAGCCGCTAACGATAATTACAAATAACTTCGCACACCTTGTCCTGCCACTTGCGGACATCGCGTGCACGCATGGAGTTTTTGTTCAGCACCACAAACGCCAGATTATGCCCATTAGCAGCCTTGGCATAGCCGGCAAGCGTACAAACCCCTTTTACAGTACCCGTCTTTGCATATATATTTTTATATGCCGCCGTACCCTTGCAACGATGCTTCATGGTGCCGCTTATTCCGGCTTGCGGCAACCCCGACATGAAAATTTCGTATATATCCTTTCGGGCATATACATGCCTGAGCACCTGTATTATTATATCGGCCGACAGATACGTGTACATAGAGAGCCCCGAACCATCGGCTATATGATAGTTACATGGCATATCAAGATTATAGTCAAGATGGGCTTTCATTATTTTCGGGCCCATATCCTGCTGCACAGGACGTTTCCCGTACAAGGCTCCAAGATGATACGAAAGAGCCTCGGCACACAGATTATTGCTTTCCGACAAAGCCTCGACAACAATATCGGCTATGGAACGACAAGAGCGATGGTGTTCGGTGGCATCGCAAGGGGTCTGTGCAAAACCGCTGTTTTTTACCACAATGCCCTGTGCCTCCAAATGCTCCATCATGACTGCAAGGAAAAAATCCTGCGACCGATACATATTCATTTTCTCGCTCTTTTTTTTGTTGCAGTCGCCACGCAAGCGTATCACATTGGAGTTTTGCAGCCAATCGCGCAGGATGGTGAATTTTGTGCCGTCATTGACACCGCTAACAGCCTCGTTCACAACGCAGTAGAATTGCGACTGCGGAAAACACTCCACCACGGGTGGAGCCCCCTTCGACGAGGGCGTTGCAGTCACCTCGACACAGCCGCCGTTAAGCATCAGCGGCGATATATAGGGCTGAAATTCCCATGGAGTATCATCCCACGACCATCCCGGCCCCCAATATATGGAATCCATAAAGGAACAATCGGCAAAAAGAGTATCGACAATCAATCCTGCCGGTAACGACGATAACATAGTGTCAAGATTTTTCACCCCGAAAAGCGGGTCGATAGCACCCTGCACATACAAATTAACACCACCCGATAGATTATCCTTGGAACAAAGACGAGTTTGAACAGTATAGTCGCATCCCAAGCGTTCCAAAGCCACAGCCGCAGTCACAACCTTGGCAACAGATGCCGGACGAGACAGTTTCTTTATACAATGCGCATAGAGCATAGAGTCGGCATCCAAGTCGTACACCGCAAGCGACACATCGCTATCTTCAAATATTTTATCGCGCAACAGAGTATCCAGCTTCGAAGAAATATTCTGCGCCGGCAACCACTGCACACACATCAAAAAAGCAGAAATAATGAGTGAAAATCTATTTATCATATGTAAAAAGAATAATTCAGGCAGTAAAACTAATTATAATTTATCGAAAAATCCATCCGAAAGAGTTTTTTATTAGCATTTTTTGTAACTTCGCCGCGTATGAATACCGTCGTTAACAAAACAGAGAACAAACATGGTAAAGAAATACGACTTCTTAGTTATCGGTTCCGGTATTGCCGGAATGAGTTTTGCGCTTAAAGTGGCACACAAAGGCAGCGTAGCACTTATATGCAAAACCACACTCGAAGATGCCAACACCTATTTTGCACAAGGTGGTGTGGCATCGGTTACAAACCTGTTGGTTGACAATTTCGAGAAACATATCGAGGACACCATGATAGCAGGCGACTATATCAGCGACCGACAGGCTGTCGAGAAGGTGGTACGCGAAGCCCCCGGACAAATTCAGCAGCTGATAAATTGGGGCGTAGAATTTGACAAGAAAGCCGATGGCGCGTTCGACCTGCACCGCGAGGGAGGCCACTCGGAATTTCGCATACTGCACCATGCCGACAACACCGGTGCCGAGATACAAGACTCGCTGATAAGAGCAGTGCGGGAACACCCCAATATAACAATATTCGACAACCATTTTGCCATCGAGATACTTACACAGCATCATCTTGGGGCTGTTGTAACCCGCCAGACACCCGACATTGAGTGTTATGGAGCATATATATTGGACATATCCACCAACCAAGTACACACTTTTTTGAGCAAGGTCACGCTAATGGCCACCGGTGGATGCGGAGCCATATACACCACAACAACCAACCCGTTGGTTGCCACAGGCGATGGAATAGCCATGGTCTATCGTGCCAAAGGAACAGTAAAAGACATGGAATTTGTACAGTTTCACCCCACTGCACTATATCACCCCGGCGACCGCCCCTCGTTTCTTATAACCGAGGCCATGCGCGGATATGGCGGCGTACTGCGAACCAAAGACGGCAAGGAATTCATGCACAAATACGACGAACGCCTGTCGCTTGCACCACGCGACATTGTGGCACGCGCCATAGACAACGAAATGAAAAACCGTGGCGAGGAGCATGTGTACCTTGACGTGACACACAAAAACGCCGAGGAGACCAAGCAACATTTTCCTAACATATACGAAAAATGCCTCTCGTTGGGCATAGACATAACAAAGGAATATATCCCGGTGGCACCGGCAGCACACTACCTGTGCGGTGGCATAAAAGTAGATATAAACGCCCAGTCGAGTATTCATCGCCTGTATGCAGTGGGCGAATGTTCTTGCACAGGCCTGCATGGCGGCAACCGTTTAGCCAGCAATTCACTGATAGAGGCAGTCGTATATGCCGACGCCGCAGCCAAACACTCCTTGGAGCATATGGATGAATACGTTTTCAACGACAATATTCCACTATGGAACGACGAAGGCACCAAAATGAACGAAGAAATGGTGCTCATAACACAAAACGTCAAGGAGGTAGGCCAGATAATGAGCACATACGTAGGCATAGTACGCAGCGACCTTCGTCTGAAACGCGCATGGAACCGCTTGGATTTGTTATACGAAGAAACCGAGGAACTGTTCAAACGCAGCGTCATAAGCAAGGAACTGTGCGAACTACGCAATATGATAAACGTCGGCTATCTCATCATGCGACAAGCCATTGAGCGAAAAGAGAGCCGGGGACTGCACTACAACATAGACCATTTAAGATAAGCAACGCCAAAAGCACTGTACGGACAAGCCGTATAGCCCTCACTGCGTCTCCTTGACAATTTAAGGAGACGCTAATACCACATGCGGGCAAACAACACAAGCGCAGGCACATTATACATTCATTTTGAAGCAGTTGCAAGGTGCTCACAGTGGCCCCGCAGGCAACTCCCTCCACAATGGCCACCGCGTAAAAAAAGGGTTGTTCCCCATGCCGTTTCCCCGGCATTTTCGGCAAGCAAAAAAAGCAGTTTGCCCGCAACAAAAAAGCATATTTTTTTGTCCATTTTTATATGTTTTTCTATTGTATAATAGGCAAAAAAAAAGTAACTTCGCGAAATATTAGACAGCCCCCGACGGGCTACACACGAAACCATCTAACAATCAAATCATTAACACAAATACAGAATAAATTTTAACCTAAAATCCATATGTCTACAAAAAAAATCAAATCAGCATTGGTTTCCGTTTTTCACAAAGACGGGCTTGACGAGATTATAAAGCTCCTTCATGCCGAAGGCGTAAGTTTAATATCGACAGGCGGAACAAAGGAGTTCATAGAATCGCTTAACATCCCTTGCACATCGGTTGAAAGCATCACAGGCTATCCTTCGATACTTGGTGGACGTGTAAAAACCCTGCATCCCAAGGTATTCGGTGGCATTTTGGGACGTCGCGAGAACGAGAAAGACCAACAACAAATGGCCGAATACGAGATACCCTCCATCGACCTTGTTATTGTAGATCTCTATCCCTTTGAACAAACAGTGGCATCGGGCGCACCCGAGGCCGATATTATTGAAAAAATTGATATAGGCGGAATATCGCTCATACGTGGCGCTGCCAAGAACTTTAACGACGTTGTTATTGTTGCAAGCAAAGGACAATACCAACCGTTGTTGGATATTCTAAAAAACAACGGAGCCGAAACCACACTCGAAGAGCGTCGTTTCTTTGCTCGTGAGGCATTTGCCGTTTCATCGTCGTACGATTCTGCCATATTCAACTATTTCAAGGGCGAGGAGCAATGTGCTTTCCGTTACACAAAGGACACCCCCATGAGCCTGCGCTACGGCGAGAACCCCCACCAAAGCGGTGCATTCTTTGGCGATTTCGGCAAGGTGTTCAACCAATTGCATGGCAAGGAAATTTCCTACAACAACCTGCTCGATATTCATGCAGCAGTGGAGCTCATTCACGATTTTGCAGGAGAGACTACATTTGCCATCCTAAAACACAATAACGCATGCGGTTTGGCTTCGCGTCCCACTGTTCTCGAAGCATGGCAGGCAGCGTTGGCAGGCGACCCTGTGTCGGCATTCGGCGGAGTACTCATAACAAACGCCTCCATAGACAAAGCCACAGCCGAGGCCATCAACGAAATATTCTTCGAGGTGGTAATCGCTCCCGACTACGACATGGACGCATTGGAGGTACTTATGCAAAAGAAAAACCGCATAATACTTGTACACAAAGAAACAGAGATGCCCAAACAAACATTCCGCAGCGTGCTCAACGGAGTGCTTGTTCAGGAGCGCGACGCCAAGGTCGAGACAATGGACGACCTTAACACCGTTTCGAAGTTAGAGCCCACAAACAGCGAAAAAGAGGATATGTTGTTTGCCAACAAAATAGTTAAGCACAGCAAGAGCAACGCCATAGTGCTTGCAAAAGACAAACAGCTGATAGCAAGCGGCGTGGGACAAACATCGCGCGTAGATTCCTTAAAGCATGCGATAGAGAAGGCCGGCACATTCGGTTTCTCATTGCAAGGAGCAGTTATGGCAAGTGACGCATTCTTCCCCTTCCCCGACTGTGTACAAATAGCACACGAGGCAGGAGTGACAGCAGTCATTCACCCGGGAGGCTCCATAAGAGACAAAGAATCGGTAGAATATTGCGACAACAACAACATGTCCATGGTGACAACCGGTTTCCGTCACTTCAAGCACTAAAAAACATTGTGTAACGGCTCGAACCGTTACACAATGCCGATTGTTAAATTAAAACAAGACAGTTCAAAATGGGTTTTTTTTCACTTACACAGGACATTGCTATTGACCTTGGAACAGCCAATACCATTATCACCTACAACGACAAAATTGTTGTAGATGAGCCCTCCGTTGTTGCCATAGACAACAAGACAGGCGACAAAATAGCTGTCGGAGAGCGTGCCAAGCAGATGCACGAGAAGGTCAATCCGAACATAAGAACCATACGTCCGCTACGCGACGGTGTGATAGCCGACTTTAACGCCTGCGAACAGATGATGCGTGGTTTCATAGAGAAAGTAAACATGAACAGCGGCCTATTCTCGTTCTCGAAATCGCTGCGCATGGTGATAGGTGTGCCTTACGGTTCAACCGAAGTGGAGCTTCGTGCTGTACGCGACTCGGCACAACATGCCAACGGACACGACATATACCTGATATACGAGCCCATGGCATCGGCATTGGGTATAGGGCTCGATGTAACCGCTCCCGAAGGCAACATGGTTGTTGACATAGGCGGCGGCTCCACCGAGATTGCCGTAATTTCCTTGGGCGGCATTGTGTCGAACGGCTCCCTACGTACAGCCGGCGACGACTTCACAGCCGACATTCAGGAATACATGGGTCGTCAGCATAACGTTCGCATCAGTGAGCGTATGGCAGAGCGCATAAAAATACATGTAGGCTCGGCACTGACAGACCTTGGCGCAGATGCGCCCCAAGACTACATAGTGCATGGTCCCAACAAGATAACCGCAATGCCTTTGGAAGTCCCCGTATGCTACCAAGAGATAGCACACTGTATAGACAAATCCATAATGAAGATAGAGAACGCCATTATAAGCGCACTCGAAGCAACACCCCCCGAACTATATGCCGACATCGTTCACAACGGCATATATCTTGCCGGAGGAGGCGCCTTGCTACGCGGTTTGGACAAACGTCTGTCCGACAAAATAAAAATACCTTTCCACATAGCAGAAAACCCGTTGTACTGTGTTGCAAAAGGTACCGCATTGGCACTCAAAAACCTTCAATACCCCTTCTTAATGCGCTAAGCATAAAATGCAGACGATACTGAACTTCATCATAAAGCATAATCACTGGTTCCTTTTCGTACTATTCGAAGGAATCAGTTTTATGCTTATTGTGCAGTTCAACAACTATCAGGGAGCCACCTTTTTCACGTCGGCAAACAGCATGGCAGGCAACATATTCGGTGCCACAAAGAACATGGTGGAATATTTCAGTCTTGGAACACGAAACCAAGAACTGCTTGCCCACAACAGCGAGCTTATGAACGAGGTAGTGCAATTACGTTCACAAATAGCCGAGCTACAAAACGAGGCTGCAATGAGGGGGGACACCATAGTCAGGAGCTACTCCTCGCAATTCAAATTCAACACAGCAAATATTGTAAATAACTCCCTAAACAAGCTAAATAACTTCATAGTAATAGACAAAGGCAAAAGCGATGGAGTGGAAGCCGAAATGGGAGTTTTCAGCAGCAAGGGCGTTGTGGGAATAATATACCTGACATCGGAGCAATACTCATTGGTATTGCCACTGCTAAACAGCAAAAGCAACATAAGTTGTCGCATACAAGGAAACAGCGAGTTCAGCACGCTGCAATGGGATGGCAAAGACACCCGCTACTCATACCTTGTGGACCTGCCCAAGTACACCCATTTTGAGCGCGGAGACACAGTGGTAACAAGCGGTTTCTCCTCGATATTCCCTGCCGGGATACCCGTTGGCAGCATAGAAAGCCTCGAAGAATCGCTCGACGGCATGTTCTATCGGGCCAAGGTAGAACTTTTTGTTGACTTCGGCGAGCTGTCATCGGTGTTTGTAGTAGGCAACAAGGGGCACAACGAACAACAGATATTAGAGAGCAATATACCCAAAGAATGACCGGAACATATCTGATAAGAATACGCAACATCATACTGCTCATACTTGTACAGTCACTGATATTCAATCGCATACACCTGTTTGGCTATGCGACAGCCGCCGTATATCTCATATTCTTGCTCAAATTGCCACGATACACATCGAGGAACGAATTACTATTGTGGGCATTTATAATGGGTATAACAATAGACCTTTTTGGAAGCACCCCGGGTATAAATGCAGCCGCAGCAACATTGCTGGCATTTGTGCGCAACCCCATTTTGGAGTCGTTCATACAAAAAAGCAACCCCGAGGACCTTACCCCCGGAATACCCTCAATGCGTTTTGGCGGGTATATGAGCTATGCAACAATATGTATAACAATATTCTATACCGCACTGTACATATTGGAACTGTTCACAATACGATACCCAATGACACTGCTCATAGGCGTAGCAAGCAGCACACTGCTCACCATCCTGTTTATATTGGTTACAGAGAAGTTTTCAAGCAAGTAACACAAAATGAACAACATACACATTGAACATCGTAAATATATATTGGGCGGAGCGGTAATTGTCATATTGCTCATATATATTGTGCAGTTGTTCAATTTGCAGATAATGAACGACGAATACAAAAGCAAAGCCGACAGCAATGCTTTTTATAAAAAAACGCTCTACCCTGCCCGAGGCCTCATGTACGACCGTAACGGCAAGCTCCTTGTCTATAACCAGCCGGCCTACGACATAACATTCATTCCACGTGAAATACGCAATATCGACACACTTGACTTATGTCGCGCCATTGGCATAACAAGGGACGATTTTGACAAAAGGATGGCCGACATACGCAACAAACGCTACAACCCCGGCTACTCATCGTACACCGAACAGACATTCATGAGCCGTTTATCGGCCGAGGAATTGGCACGATTTCAGGAGCAGCTGTTTCGTTTCCCCGGATTTTATATCAGCAAGCGCTCCATCAGACAATACACCTATGGGGCAGCAGGCGTTCTTTTTGGCGATATAGGCGAGGTATCACAAAAGAAAATAGACAAGGACCCCTACTACACCCGAGGCGATTATATAGGCACACAAGGCCTTGAAGCGTTCTACGAGCATCAGCTACGTGGCAAGAAAGGGGTGGAAATGCTTCTTCGCGACGCCTACGGGCGCATACAGGGGAGGTACAAGGATGGCGCAATGGACACAATGCCCACACAGGGAAAAGACCTTCGTTTAGGGCTCGACATTGAACTGCAACAACTTGGCGAGCAGCTGCTGCAAAACAAAATAGGCAGCATAGTAGCCATAGAACCATCGAGCGGCGAAATACTATGTATGGTATCATCGCCCTCCTACGACCCACGCCTTCTTGTTGGCAGGCAACGAGGAGAAAACCACAAAAGCCTATCGAAAAACAAGCAAAAACCACTCATGAACAGAGCCATCATGGGAACATACCCTCCCGGCTCCACATTCAAGACATCACAGGCACTCACATTCTTGCAGGAGGGCATTATAAGCCACGAAACAAATTTCCCGTGCACCGGAGGATTTCGGTATAACAAATTCAAATTAGGTTGCCACGCCCATGCCGCGCCACTACCGCTATACCCCGCCATAGCAACATCGTGCAACGCATATTTCTGTTGGGGATTGGTAAGAATGTTCTCGTCGAACAAATACAAAAACGTACAAGAAGCCATGAACACATGGCGCGACTACATGGTGTCTATGGGCTTCGGCTACAAATTAGGGGTGGACCTACCCGGCGAAGCCCGAGGCATGATACCCAACGCCTCGTTCTATAACAAGCACTATGGCAAATATTGGAACGCCGTCACCGTCATAAGTATATCCATCGGACAAGGCGAGGTGACACTAACCCCGCTGCAAATAGCCAACCTATGTGCCACAATAGCCAACAGAGGAACATTTATAACCCCGCACATAGTAAGCAGCATCGACGGAGACACATTGCCCTCGAAATACTCCGAGCCACGCACCACCATGGCCGACAAAGAGGCATACGAACACATAGTAAAAGGCATGCGACAAGCCGTACTCAACGGAACATGCCGCGGCGCCAACATACCCGGGATAGAAGTATGCGGAAAGACCGGAACAGCCCAGAACAGAGGCAAGGACCACTCGGCATTTATAGGCTTCGCCCCAATGGACAACCCCAAGATAGCCATAGCCGTATATGTCGAGAACGGAGGATTTGGAGCCGAATACGGTGTGCCCATAGGAGCCCTACTGATGGAAAAATACCTGACAGACAGCCTCTCGGAAGCAAGCAGGGAGAAAGCCGAATATATTAGTAATAAACATATATATTATGGAACAGAGGAGAGGTAGCATATTATACAAAATAGACTGGGCCACCGTGGGCCTATACCTTGCCCTTGCCATAATGGGATGGTTTGCCATTTGCGGAGCAAGTTACAGCTACATCGAGACCGACTTTTTCGAGTTCCTAAATCCCTCGGAGCGAACAGGCAAGCAAGCAATATGGATGGGCGTATCGTTTGTTACAGGCATATTCCTCATGTGCATAGACAAGCGCGTATATAGGAATTGGGCATATATAATATATACAGCCTTTATATTATTGGGCATACTGACCATATTCATATCGAAAGACATAAAAGGCTCACACTCATGGATATCCATAGGAACGTTCAGTGTACAACCGGCCGAATTCATGAAATTTGCCACCACGCTTGCCATTGCCGGCTTCACAAGCCGTCACGACTTCGACATAGACAAAAAAAGTTTTTTTCTCAGGAGCATAGCCCTGTTCATGCTGCCAATGATAATAATTGTGGCACAGCGCGAGACAGGAAGCGCCCTTGTCTATCTGGCATTCTTCTTGGTACTGTACAGGGAAGGCATGACCGGACTAATACTGCTTACCGCCATTAGCGCAGTTGTATATTTCATTGTAGGCATACGTTTCGGCGAGGAGCAGCTGACCTCGTTGCCATGCTCCATGGGGCACTACCTTGTATTGGTGCTTATACAGTGTTTTTCGTTGGCCATGGTAAGATTTTGGTGCAAATACGAGAGAACCTTCCTGACAATGTTCATAATAAATGTATCCATCACGCTTGCCGGCTATTGGACTGCCATATACATTATCTCGTTCAACGTAATAATACTACAATATTGTGTAATTATATTTAATATAATATACCTGCTTATAAGATCCCGCAAACACAAGGAAAACAAGAACCTATGGGTAGTATTGTTCATTTTGGGCTCATTGGTTTTCTATGAATCGTGCGACCATGTCATGCACAACGTACTGCGAAAACATCAACGCGGGCGCATCGAGGTGCTATTGGGGCTCAGGGAGGATTTGTCGGGGGTAGGCTACAATGTACACCAATCCAAGATAGCGATAGGCTCCGGCGGGATAATAGGAAAAGGATTTCTGAACGGAACACAGACCAAGCTGAGCTATGTCCCCGAACAGGAGACTGACTTTATATTCTGTACAATAGGTGAGGAACAAGGGTTCATAGGCTCCACCGCCGTTCTCGTCATGTTCACAATATTCATACTGCGGCTCATGTGGCTTGCCGAGCGACAAGAAGACCGTTTCGGGCGTGTCTATGGCTACTCCTTGGCATCTATTTTTCTATTCCATTTTACCATAAACATAGGCATGGTGCTTGGCATTATGCCCGTAATAGGTATTCCACTGCCATTTTTCAGTTATGGAGGCTCGTCGTTCCTTGGGTTCTCTATCCTGCTGTTCAGTTTCCTGCGTATTGATGCCGACCGCAGTGTAAGAGTCTGACACCCACATCGCTTATGCCATGCAACGTGTCGTTCATTATATGATTTATGCTCACATACAGGGTGTCGTGCGGAGTAGCAGGCAGCGTTATATTCTGCGATGATAACTGATACATAATACCGCTTGTAGTGCCCATATAGACGCCATTATCGTCATACACCCTGCAAGATAATGTATCGACAATAGGCGCATCGTAGCTTTTTGAGTCGGCCACTACTTGCATGCGCACATCCTTGTAGCAATAATCGTACATGGAGCGTAGTTCCACGCACAAGGTATGGCAGTCATCGCCCTCCCCCGCATCGTAATAACTGAAACGCAGAGTATCATTGCGCAGCCACTGCCCATCGACATTTTTGAATTCATGCCACATTCTGCCGTCGCATGCAAAAAACACAAAAATGCCCAACAGCACAAGGAATTTATTGTTTCGGTGTATCATTTGTGCCACTGTCGCCCCTTTTTTCTTTGTTTCCGTCGCGACGCTCGTGACGATTATTACCGCGCCCCTGCTGTTCGCGTCCACCGTTTCTGTTTCCTTTTCGATGTTTTTTTCGTCCTGCACCATCGAAACGATTAATATTCTCCTGTTCCAATAGGTCGAACGAGTGTTTCTCCTCGGAAGCATTGTTCGATAGATTTTCGGGACGCTCGCCACGTCGGTTCATGTCGATAACCGCTTTGGCACGTTTAGCGGAAATGGTCACAAGATTTGCGGCAAGATGCTTGTCGGTGGAGTATGTAATCTCGCCTCTAAGTATATCGGCTTTGAAGAAGTAATACGTGCCATCCTTTGTTTCCAGCTCCACGTCGCGTGAAGGCAGGTATCGTGAAGCCTCAACATAGGCATCTACCTCGTAGTTCATGCAACATTTCAGTTTTGCGCATTGCCCTGCGAGTTTTTGCGGGTTCAGCGATATGTCCTGATACCTTGCAGCCGATGTCGATACAGATACAAAATTAGTTGTGAATGTGGCGCAACACAATTCTCGTCCGCACGGGCCTATTCCGCCTATTCTGCCGGCCTCTTGTCTGGCACCAATCTGCTTCATCTCTATTTTTATTTTAAAGACATCGGCCAACACTTTAATCAGCTGACGAAAATCGACACGGTTATCGGCTATGTAGTAGAATATGGCTTTTAGGCCGTCGCCTTGGTACTCCACATCGCCTATTTTCATATCCAGCTCCAGCTCCTTGGCTATTTGGCGCGAACGTATCATGGTATCGTGCTCCCTTGCCTTGGCTTCGGCAAATTTCTCCATATCCACCGGTTTTGCCTTACGATATATTCGCTTGAACTCCGGCTCGCCCTTGAAACGCATTTTTTTCAATTGCAGAAGCACCAAACGGCCTGTGAGCGTAACAGTACCTATGTCGTGCCCCGGTGTAGCCTCGACAGCCACTATATCGCCCTTTTTCAGGGGGATATTATTGCTGTTTCTATAATATCCTTTGCGCGTATTCTTAAACTGTATCTCGACAATATCGGTATCTTCGTAGTTTCCGGGAACATCGGCAAGCCAGTCAAAGGTATGCAATGGGGCATCCATTTTGCCACATCCGCTGCTGCATATTCCGGAACAACAGTTCGATTCTTTGCACTTATAATCGCATCTATCCATATTTATCTATTCTTTATCCAAACAATCATTCTCAACGACATGTCGAAAAAGACCATTTTTGCATTAACATTTTGTTCTATATGACGTTGCGCTTGGGATAGCTCGTCGACAATTCCGAATATGTTTCTTTCGTTCACATAGGGTGAAAAACGTATCGAAAATTCTCTTTCGGAGTCGGACATATAAAGCATCTCGTTGCGTTTGAAGTTCATTATGAAGTTTTCGCGTATCATACGCTGACAATACTCCAACAGATGTTTTTGTTTCTCGCGACCCATTGCAGCCACCTGCTCGCTCCATTTTTTCATTTCGCGAATATTACGCGCATAGGCTATGCGCATTAGTTTTGTGAACAGGTCGAGGAACTGTTCGTTGTCGGCATCGACACGCAGCTGCGCCTCGGCTTGCTCCCAGTTGCCTGCACTGCGTGCAGCCACCATCTGTGCATCGGCCTGTGTCAGACCATATCGTTGCGACATGGCATGGGCTATCTCCCCGCACGACAGCGCCGGGATGTGAATTCGTTGTGTACGGCTCAGTATGGTGGGTATTATCTTCTCGGGCTCCTCGGACACAAGTATAAACAGGGTGTCCTTGGGGGGCTCCTCTATTATTTTCAGCAGTTTGTTGGAACAGGCCTCCTTCATTTTCTCGGGCAGCCATATTATAACTATTTTCCAGCCTCCCTCGCGCGACTGCATAGATAGTTTGCGCAGAATTTCGCCACTCTCGCGCTCATATATCATTGGTTGCTGGTTCTCTATATCCAATTTGGCAAGCCAATCGGCATAGGTGAAATAGGGTTTCTTGGTAAATAACTCGCGCCACTCGCCAATGTAATCGTCGCTCACAGGGGCACTGTCCGAGCCGCTTTTCTTTTTTATTACAGGAAACACAAAATGCAGGTCGGAGTGAATTAACTTATTTACCTTGGTACATGTGGGACAGTTGCCGCAGGCGTCCTCGCCGTTTCGTCCGCCGCACAGCAGATAATGCGCCAATGCCACTGCCAACGGCAATTTTCCATTGCCGCGCGGCCCTGTAAACAACAGCGCGTGCGCCAGTCTGTTTTCATCGACAAAACGACGAAGATGCGCTTTTATATCCTCCTGCCCTATGATATCCGCGAAATACATAAATTCTTAATATATACTCTTTGCTACCTCATATACTTGTTCCACCGCGTTCACCGTATAAAAATGAATGCTTGGAACGCCATTGGCAATAAGTTCCTTACACTGTGCCGTGCACCATTCTTGCCCGACAAGAGCCACATCGGCTTCGTTCTTGCATTTTTCTATCTCGGCGACAAGGGCCGGCGGCATATCGACACGGAAAGTTTTTGGCAACACGCTTAATTGGCTTTTCTTATACAACGGCTTTATACCCGGTATTATCGGCACCGTTATTCCGGCTTCCCTTGCGCGTTTCACAAATTCGAAATACTTTGCATTGTCGAAGAACATCTGCGTGACGGCATACTCGGCTCCCTCGTCCACTTTCTGTTTAAGCCAAGCTATATCGCTCTCGATATTTGGTGCCTCCTCGTGTTTCTCGGGGTAGCATGCCACACCATAGGAGAAAGGCAGTCCTCGCTCTTTCATGGGTGTTCCATCAATAAAAAATCCCTCGTTAAATCTGTTTATCTGCCGTTGCAGTTCAATGGCATGCGTGTGTCCACCCTCGGTAGGGATATAATTTTTATCCTCCTTTGCCTTGTCGCCACGAAGCACCAGAACATCGGTGATACCCGACAGCTGCAAATCTATAAGCACATACTCGGTCTCTTCGGTTGTGAAACCACAACAGAGTATATGCGGCACCACCGGCACACCATAACGATGGTTAATAGCCGTTGCAACAGCCACCGTTCCGGGACGCCGACGTATGCGCGAACGTCTGAACATGCCATTCCCCAAGTCAACATAAATATTCTCGCTATGATGTGTGGTTATGTTTATATACTTTGGGTCGAACTCCATCAGCTTATCTATGGAGCCGAAAAGACGCGACACTCCTGTTCCCTTGACAGGGGGCAATACTTCGAACGAAAACGCCGTCTTATCCGATGAATTTATATAATCTATTACCCTCATTGTTTACTAAAACCAGCAAAAAACGCACAATGCGCCATTTGAACCAATAATTTGCGAAAATAGTATTTTTTTTTCAAATGTCACGTAGTACACCGATAAAAATGGAGGGTAATAGCAAAAAGAGGGAATAATATTTATTTATTCCAAATGCCTTTGGCTCTATTATTTAGGATTTTCAGCAACTGCACTCTATTAACTACACATTGTATGAGGAATGTCAATATAGGGACTATTATGGCACCAATAACACCCCACATCCTTGTACAGTATGTGATGGTGGGAATAGCTATTACAGCAAAAATTATGTAGGTAATCAATTGTAAACGTATTTTACCTATGCCGTTAAGCGGATACATATATACCTGCCCCATTATTCTACAAATAGCATAGAGCGACATGACAGCGGTAAGCGCGAAATCGGTTTCCATTTTATCGCCCAGCCATATATCAAAAATAAATTCCGACGCGAATAGCAGAAGTATAATAACAGGAATGGTCAGCAGGCCAAGTTTCTCCACTTTTTTGAAACTATTTTTCATCCACGAATAATCGCCTTTTGTATATGCATCGGTAAAAGCAGACCAGAAGGGGTTTAGCACCACCGTCATCACAACCACCACGACATTAAATAGCTTATATGTGACATTGTACAATGAAACGCTCGATGGGCCAAGTTCTCTTGTTATTATAATATTTGTAAATTGGAATATAAACATCATGGCCATCATGATAATAAAGAATTGCACCCCTATTCCTATTATATTTTTTGTCAATGATAGATTTATGCACCTGATATCAGGCCTGAATTTTTTATAATCATCGCTGCTGAACACAATTATAGACACCAGCAATATTATGCAGCATGGAACAAACGACATAATAAACGCCAACAGCGGCATGTTTTGTTCCGACACCAATGTCACTATATAAACAAGAAAAAGCACGAACACATCGCTAAGTGCCACCACGCCCAACGAAACAGCCGGACGTTGATATCCGTTCATCATTATACAGAAGATATTTACGACATTCTTAATGCAGAACGATACTATCAATACTTGAACAACCGTTCTAATTTCCAATGTATATTCCGCCGATATATTAAGGATGTGTGTCCAATCTATAAAACTGTTTATAAACAGAGTCACAAACATAAGTGTGGTGAATATACATGCTATTACAAAATAAGCCGTACTGACATAGCTTTTAGCCAATTTGAAATCCTCGTTTGCAACCGATTTTGCAAAGCAATTTCTAAAACCATGTGCAAGACCAAAATCGAAAAATGCCATCCACGAGATAATAGAACTCAGTGTCAGCCACAAGCCATACTTATCGACAGAAAGGAAACCTATTGAAAGTGGCACTAACAACAACGAGACAAGCACGCTCACAGCCCTGAAAACAAACGAGGCTATGATATTTTTCTTAATCAACAAACTTCTTTTGTTACCCCTGCTAAAAAAGACTTTTACATCCATATTCTTTATTTGCCACATACACAAATGCAAAAAGCATCATAAATTCTTGATAAATTTAGCCGGATTTCCACCCCACATTTGTCCTGCCGGTATATCCTTTACAACGACACTGCCTGCTGCCACAATAGCTTTCTCGCCTATCGTAACCCCCTTGCATATTATGCAACGCGCACCTATAAACGCGTAATCCCCTATGTTCACAGGAGCACTGCTTGCCATTAGAACATCCTTGGAACGTACAGAACGTATCTCCCAATCGAGGCTATGGAAATTCGTGTCGAATATAGTTGTTCTTGAACCAATGTTCACATGGTTGCCTATTACTATGCTATTGTGGCATTGTATCTCCACGTTGGTAGCACCCGAATAGTCGCCAATAGTCAAATTTGCACCCTTTTGAACAATAATTTTAGAAAAGCCATCGGGTGTTGAGCGACACACAAAGCCCTTGCCTATTTTCACTTTGCCTCCAATGCTCACATAGCTTTTACCAATGAATTTAATATCGGACTGTATATCGGCCCTTGCCCATTTTAGTTTAAATACGGCACTGTTCTCATTGCATAAAAAACTGAAAAACTCTATAAGTTTTAATAGAATATAAGAAAACATATAAAAAAAGTAAACTGCTTACACTAACCCCAAATGAAAGCAATCAAACAAAAAAAAGTGTAGGATTACTACTGCTTTATCCTATTCTCGGGCTCTCGCATTGCCTTGACAGTGGATAAAGCAATAGCAACCCACACAAATGTATGCATATAGTCCGACAGGGCAGACTATACATATCAACGATGGGTGCTATTGCCACCATCTTCACTGTCATTCTTAAATTTGCGAGATTTGAGAATAGAAGATAATTCAATAACACTTTACCAATAAAAAAGCTATTCAATCTTTACATTGAACAATGCAAAAATAAAAAAACTTTATTAGTTAAGCAAAAGAAATCGAATTTTCGAATAAAAATACGTCATACACCTGCCCGAATTGGAATATACAGAATGTTCGCACACAACATAGGGTTGTCCGACAAGTTCGAAGGACAACCCTATTTATTCGAAATTATATAACAAGAGGGATTTTAAGGCTTGCGATGCCCGAAAAAGCGAAGTTTACCGAACGTAAATGAGCATTTTTAGGGCGAGCGTAACGCAGAAATCACCTTGTCAGACAGTTTCATGTATTACGATATTAACGTATGGCTTTCATTTGCGCCTATCGAGCCATTCTTGTGCTTTTTTGCGGTCGAAATAGATGAGATAGGTGTCGGGGTTGGGGATGTTTGCAACCGGTTTAAAGAATTCGGGGTTTTGCTCGACACAGGGCAACAGATAGCGGTACGTTGCCAAGAAGCCCAACTGTTCAAGCACCACAAAGTCTATATTTTTCTTTATAAGATCTTCGACAAGTTTTGCTTGGTCGTTGGTTTCCAGAAAATGTTTTCCGCGTATTCCCGAGTTCACATATAGCAGTTCGGGCTTTCGGGTGGCCACTATCGCATTTTTATCATACCTGTACAACTGTTTTCCCAAAATAAAATAGTTCCTGAAATTAGCAGGATATTCCATCTTGGCTTGTTTATTCAGCCCCCATATTGTATGTTTGGTGTCGTCGCCTTTTTGTACAAGCAACGCAATACATAACAGCCCAAGCAACGTCCAAGGCAACAACTCAGTTTTTTTATGTTTTGCATAGCGCTCCGCCAACGAGTATATTCCCACAAAAAGACCGGCTGTCAGAAACGGCAGGGCGGTAGTCATATAGCGATAGCGACTGGGGGTGTTTATTATTGATATAATGGCTATTGTGCCAAGCAGGTAGATGATAAGCGGCCAACGCAGCCTACCCATCCTCCAAAAGCCATATATAATAAGTAAAAACCATATAACGGCAAATGCCCACAGAAACGCTCCCGGGGTGTCATTGTAGGATACATTCACGAATGGGAATATGCTTTCGGGGATAGCCTGTACTATAAGCATTTTTATATTGGCTGCTATATTGGAAAAATCTATCTGGGAAACGTAACGCGACTGGTTGAGGCCCAAAACCTCGTTACGCACTATCCATGGCAGCATGCCTATCACAAAGGCAACAACCGTGGCCAAGGAGGCACGCAAGCGACGTTCAAAAAGAAACGCCACAACGACGGCACCCACCACAGCCAAGGCCTGTGTTCTTATGTAATATACAAATACAAGGGATAGCAGCAGCAGGTAGAAACAGGGGGTGCGCCAAAAGGCAGCCTCATCGTCGGGCAGCCGCACATAAAGCCAAGCTATGAGGGCTAGACAACAGATGCACGAGGCCTCACTCATCATCATTGTGGAGAATTCCAATATATGCGGCGTCACAAGCACCGTAACACCTGTTGCAAATGCAAGGCTGCGCTTATAGCCGTTTCTTACCAATATATCGAATAGGAGCACGACAGCAACAAACAAAAATATAAGATTGAGGACTTTTTGTGCCACTATACTGCTTGTGAGCAATCGTAGCGGCGTCATCAGCAATGGATAGCCGGGAGGGAAATTCGTTGTAGGATTTCCAAACATATCGGAATACCCGTCGCCATGCGCCAACGATGTTGCGTTGGCATAGTAGTAGCAGTTATCGCCGTTCAGGTCGGGTTTCTCATTAAATATATATGAGAACACCAACAGCGCCACAACAGCAAGCCCTGCAATCCAAGGATAGTTGTTTTTTGTAATCGTCTGTGTCATTGCGTTTTAGTCCGTTATTTATTATGTTCGGCCTCTATCTCCTCGGGCGACATAGGTTTATACTTGCCCAAACGTCGTGCACCACCGTCGAACACAAGATAATCCTCCTCGTTGCGTATGCCACCGAAGTCCTTCCAAGCATCGAGTTTATCGTAGCAGATGAAATCGGTAAATTGTTTCTCGGCACGCCATTTGTCTATGAGGTCGGGGATGAAGTATATTCCCGGCTCCACAGTAAACACAAAACCGGGTTCGAGCGCACGCGCAAGACGCAGCGATTTCCATCCAAATAGCGTGCTCTTGGCCCTACCCCCTTCGTAGCCCACGTGAACCTCGCCAAAATTCTCCATGTCGTGCACATCCAAGCCCATCATGTGTCCCAAGCCGTGTGGCAGGAACATACATGCCGCACCCACTATGGCTGCTTCGGCAGGGTCGCCTTTCATGAGCCCAAGCCCCACCATGCCTTTTGCTATTTCGGTGAGCACTGTTCTGTGTACTTCGCGATACTCGACACCGGGCTTTATGGCATCGAGAGCGGCAAGATGGGCCTTGCGCAATATATTGCACACGTCGCGTTGGCGCGATGTAAAATGTGTGCCCACCGGCATAGTGGTGGTGAGGTCGCCGGCATAGTGCATAGCATTCTCGCAACCCGAGTCGAGCAGGAACATCTGTCCCTCCTTCAACGGTTCTGTACCATAGGCGTGGTTGTGCAGTGTCTGTCCGTTGACAGTGGCTATGACAGGGAACGACAGATTGAAATTGTGTTTTGCCGCCTCGGCTTGTACCACAGCAACTATTTGAGCCTCGGTGGTTCCGGGACGAACGGCACGCATGGCAGCACAGTGCATATCGACCGACACATTCACAGCCTCCTCTATCTGTTCTATCTCCTCGGCTGTTTTATAGTTACGCTGGTTTATTATTGCCTTAACGAATTGCATTGACACAGCAGACTGTTGTGCCGCCGGGTGTATGCCCAGCAGTTCCTGCAACCACACCTTGTGCTCGCCTCGGTAAGGGGGCAGAAAATGTATAGTCTGTCCTTTGGCCTGCGCATTCTTAATATATGCCGACAATTCCGACATAGGACGAGTAAGCTCAATGCCCACACGCTCGCTTTTTTCTTTTATCGTAGGCTGTATGCCTGTCCACACAATATCGTCTATTGTAAGTTCATCGCCGAATATTATTTCCTTGTCTTCGTCAATATCTATGACGGCAGCCAACCCCGAATAGTCCGAAGCAAAATAGTAAAGGAATGTAGAATCCTGACGAAAATGATATGCGTTATCGGCATAATTGACACCGACCTCGGTATTTCCAAGGAAAAGCAGAAGACCGCTCCCTACGCTTTGTTTCAGGACGCGGCGACGGTTGATATAAGTCTCTTTTGAGAACATAGTGATATTATTTAAAGTTATTAATCATTTTTTTATTATGGCACGCACAACGAACCACAGATGATACATTATGGTCGAGAGCAATCCGTAGTGGTGGCTCATGACACGAAAACGCTCAATGAGCGATGCTCTGTGATTTTGCAAAGATAATCCATTTTGCAAATAATCGACAACGGTGAAGTTTACATTTACCAATTGTTTGGAGTTTTTCATTACTTTTATACACCAATCGACATCGGCGGAATAGCGATAGGACAGGTCGTACATGGGAGCAATCTCGCGACGCGCATAAAAGGCCTGATGACACACCAGCATACCCTGTTTGAAACCGGTCCATGTGAGGTGTGCAGGTGCTTTCAGACGGCGCATCCTGACAAACTGCCTGTCGGCATCGACCACTGCCGTCTCGCCATATAACACATCGGGGAGCGTTTTGCTTTTTTCCACCACGTCGGCTATTCGTTGCAGTGTGTCGGGGGCATGGAAGGCATCGCCGGCATTCAGAAAACACAGATAACACCCCTTGGATAGTGCCAAGCCCTTGTTCATGGCATCGTACAGGCCTTTGTCGGGCTCGGAGACTATATGTGCAAAGTTCAAACCGCTATCAAGAGCCTTGCGAACCGTAGCATCGGTGGAGCCTCCGTCGATAAGCAGATACTCGAAGTTTTTATAACTTTGCGCAGCCACACTGCGCAAAGTATCTTCTATGACATCCTGCGCGTTGTATGTGATTGTTATTATGGAAAACAACGGCACTTTATTCATCGGTTTTCTTTTTTCTTATGATTGTCACACACAGCAAAACTATTACAATACCCACAAAAATAGAGCCATACAAAGATAGTTTTGCCGAGAATATCATCAGTTCATCCACACAACGGAATTCTATTTTATGTTCGCCCGCCGGTATTGGAAGAGCACGCAAAATGTAATTGACACGCACCGGTTCTACCTCTTTTCCGTCGATGTAGGCTTTCCATGTTTTATAATATACCTCGGAGAAGACTGCCATACGCGGTGCAGCCGCATTGCTTTCGTACAGTATGTTGCCGGGGTTCTTGTATTCGGTCATCCTGATATACTCTGTACTGTCGATAGGGGTATCGGCTATATCAGCATGGGCAAAAGAATTTTTCCATTCTTTGTCTATGAATGCCACTTCGCGGGGGTCGAAATCGGCTATTGCGGCTATCTCCTCATTGGGGTTCTCCACCCATTCTATTCTGCTTACCAACCAACAGTTGCCCATGGCTCCGGGGTTGCGTTGCACGGTTGTACCGCCCTCGCCCGGAACTATCACATAGCGGGTATTCAGCATATTTATTACATTCATGTTAAGGTCGCGCGACAGATAGTAGTCTATTATATCCTGATAACGACGTAGTTTAGCCGGGCTGTATCCACCTATCGACTTGTGGAAATAGGATGTAAACGCCTCGTTAAATGTATTTGAAGCCAAGTTCAACACGCGATAATTGGGGTGTTTGTCTTGCAAAATCATTTTATCGGCCTCGGTAGGCAGTATCTCGGTGCTTTTCCTTTTTGGCATGAAATCGTCGTAGGAGAGGAAACGTTTATCCACCGGCCACAAATCGACCAAGAACAAAACGGCAAGCCCCATGGCTACATAGCTTGTTTTAAGCCCAAAACGAAGGAAGGAGTATAGCAATACAAATGCAACGGCTATAAACCCAAATGAACGCCAAGCGTCGGAGACAAGCATATCGGCGCGGTCGTTGCACAACGAGGTTATCAGAATTTCGGGCAGCTGCTTGTCGGTATTGCCAATGAAGCTGAACATAGAATCGCCAAACAGAGCAAGCAACAGACAGATGCCGCCTGTAATTCCTGCCGACAGATATAAATTCTTTGTCAGCTTGCGAAGTTCGTCCTTGTCGCCTGCCGATTTTATCAAAAACAGCTGTTTAACGGCAAGAATGCCCATTACCACCATGGTGAGCGATGTTACGACAAGCGCCATTGAGGGTGTGCGGAACTTGCTGTAAAGAGGCAGTTTGTAGAATAAGAATTCATTTATCTCGGGGAAGTTTTTGCCCCACGACAGCACCAAGGAAAAGAGAGTAGCTGCCAACAGCCACCATTTTTCTTTTCCCTTAACCACAAACAAGCCCAACACAAACAAGAAACAGACAACGGCACCCACATACACAGGCCCCGATGTAAAAGGCTGATCGCCCCAATATGTTGGTGCAGCCGACGCTATTTGTCGCGCCTCGCCTGCGCCAATCATTGGGGCAAGCGTGCGATACACATGTGAGTCGGTTCCCAAATTATAATGCGAGCTTGCCCCGTAGATATTAGGCACAAGCAGGGTAAGCGTCTCGCCTATGCCGTAGCTCCACTGATAGGCATAGTCTATGTCGAGCCCCGAAGTCTTAGAGCCATCCTGTTGTTCCAGCACAGCCCCGCCTCGCATGCTATCCTTGGCATAATCGGCCGAGGGGATGAGCAATCCCAACGCAGGAAGTATGGCAAGCAGGGCAACTGCCATTAACACCGCCGTTGCTTTCATATATAGACCAAGCCACTTTTCGCGAATGGCATATATCAAATATACAACAGCCAGAATGAGCAATGTGAGCAACAGGTAGTAGCTTATCTGCTGATGACTCCAATATATGTTTAAGCCGGCAAAGACAAGGGTAATGAGCGAGCCCCAAAGCAGTTTTCCCCGGTAGCACAGGATGACACCACCTATAACAGGAGCCATGGTTGCCATAACAAGACTCTTGTTCATGTGTCCGGCACCTATAATTATGAAATTATATGAACACAACGTATATGCAATGGAGCCGGCAATGGCAAGCCACGACCTGCACCCTATGGAGAGCATAAATATATAGAAACTAATAAAAGTCAGGAATATGGCCCCCACATGCCTGCGCGACATGCCGAACATGCTGAGCGTGAAAACCTTGTCGGCAGCAGAAAAAATATTCACAGGCTGCGGAGCAAAGGTATAATTAGCAGGCATGCCCGAGAACATTGCTCCCGACCAATAGGAGTAGTCGCCCGTTGCCTCGTGATAGTCGCGTGCATCCTTGCCCCAACCCATGGAGCCTACATTGTCGCCTTGACGCAAATCCTTGCCTTGAAACACCGGTGCAAAATATATTGCAGTGAGAGCAAAAAACAATAACACCGCCACTGCATGTGGCATAATCTGTTTAAAATCGAGTTTCTTCATATATGCAATTTCATTCGTTTTCTTCTATTATAGAGCGTATGTGGTTGTACATACGTTCCTCGTACTTTTGTATGGTATAGTTGTCGCGCACCAAGCGGTGTGCCGCCCATGCCTTGGCAGCAAATTCATAGACGCTCAGCGCATCGGCTTCGAGCAGAGCCTCCTCGAACCTATTATAGGTTATATCATCTACCACAACGCCCACTTTTTCGAGGTCGATACCTGTGGCACGACTATACACCGGCAATAGAGCACCGTTGCCCAATACATTAAGAGCCGACACCGCTCCACCCTCGGATATTGAGGGGCTGAGCAGTATGCCGCACTGTCCGAGCACCTGTTCATATTCCCGAGACTCGATATTGACAAAGCCATGCACGAAAATGTTTTTACTGTTTTTTATTTTTGGCATATAGTAATCGAGGAAATCCTTCTCGCCGCTGCTGCTGCCACATATATGCAGTGTGAATTCGGGATGCGACAATACAAAATCAACCGCTATGTCCAAGCCTTTATGCAACAGACCGGCGCTGCCAAACCACAATATATTGCGACGGCACAGGGCAAAATCCTTGTTTTTGTCGGGTGTCACTGTCGAAAAATAGAATGCCGGCATAAAACGATAGCGTTCTTTCCTGTCATCGCTGTTTTTAAATTGTTCAAGCACATATTCATCGCCCAAACATATCACAGCATCGGCAAAATGTGTCTCGTAATAGTTTATTCCGCTACCGGGGATGTATCGGCAGGAGTTCAAGAACCATCGTTTGTGCCTGTCGAAAAAATCCCTGTTTTTACGTACCGTCATATCGTAGTTGAACTTCATCTGCGCACCGACAGAATAAAATATCCTCAAAGGATTTATATTTGCATTGCCTGTGAATGAGCCCAAAAAGGCATTCCCGCTGATGCCGAAAACCACATCGTAGGGTGCATAGTCTATATTTGTATTTGCACGCGAAGAACAATCGACACTATAACCCAGACGATGAAAACAGCGTGCTATGATGGAACACTCCGTTAGATTGGAATGATGTTTTGGCAGTTGTTTTCCTGTCAGAGCCTCGGGCAGATGACACAGAAGCACGCGTTTTGTGCTGTCGCTCCCAAAAACATTCTTCACAAGTTTTTCCTTCAACAACAGACGCTGCACAATGGCTATAAGCTTTGTTGCAATACGTCGCCTTGCAATGGGCAATATACGCTTTATTTCGGAACGGCTCAGTTTCATATTTTCACATTTTCTGTTTTACAATTTCCGATATATATCGCATGTTCCTTGTATCATACGCTGTACCGAGAACTCCTTTATACGTTCTGCGCCTTTTTCACGCATTTCATCGCGCAAGGTCTTATTCAGGAGCATTTCGCGCAAGGTGTCGTACATTTGTTGTGCATCGTTGGGGTTGAAATAGAGTGCGGCATCGCCTGCCACCTCGGGGAAACAGCTTGTATTGCTCAAACACACAGGACAACCATTGGCAAACGCTTCGAGAATGGGCATGCCGAAACCTTCGTAGTGCGAAGGGAACACAAAACATAAGGCATATTTGTAGAGCGATGCCAGCTGGTTTTCGTTGGCCGATATGTGTAGCAGGCTATCCGATATGTTCCACTTGCGGAAAAGTTTCTCCTCGTGACGGCTGAAAGCGTTTCCCGTACATACAACTTTTATGGTAGGATAGGCAACAAGCAAAGGACGTACAGCCGATAGCCAAGGAAAAAAGTTCTTATACCCCTTGCGTTCGCCCACATAAAGGATATAACGGTCGAATAATTGCGGCGCCGCTGTGCCATGCAGGCTGTAACCATGATGCACCACGCTGACTCGCGCAGGGTCGGTACCCAAAAGAGTCACAATGTCGCGTTTTGTATTCTCGCTGACAGCTATAATATGGTCGGCCATGGCTATTAAGTGTTTCTTATATGGTATGGCACCGTCAAATATAAGCGCGTCCTGCGGATAGCGTTCAAATGTCATATCGTGTACCGTAAGTACAAAGGGTTTGTTTCTTGTTCTTACCGCATCGAGAAAATAGGGGTCGTAATATGTTGGATGGAATATATCGTAATCGTTGTTTCTGACGGCCTTTTGGGCAATATTTTTATTTACCAACCGATATATCTTATGTCGTATATTGTATATTAACGGCAAAGTTATTTTGTCATAGTCATTACCATTTATATCCCTTATATATGGGTTTTCGGAATATTGCATGGGGATTTCGGACACAAACTCATCCTTGGGAAGATTGCGCATGAGCGAGGCGAAATATCGTGTGACACCCCCAAAACGTTGCAGCGTGAACATTTGATTGTCGTAGAGTATCTTTTTCATAATCATGCTTGCTTTTTACGTTTAAAAAGGAAACAAATAATCTCGTGCAGCTCCTCGCTTCGCAATATATATGATGCCGAAATATACAAACAGGCGGCTATCGTCATGCGCGATAGCAACAGGACATATAAATTGTCGATGGAAACGGTGAATATATGTGTCAGACACATAACGGCGGCGGCAAGCAACATATAGGGAAGCACATCGCGCAAAAACATCGGTATGCTGATGAATATTTCTCTATGTGCAAAGTATTGCCATACAAAAAGCCACATAGCATTAAAAATACAATAGCTGATGAGCATGTTTTTTATTCCAAATGGATGTATGGCAAGCAATATACCCAACATCAGCACTCCTTGCACAATGGTACACCACATATATATGCGCACCCGGCCCCTGCTCACCAATAAGTTTGTCAGCATGGATTGCACAGGCATGAACGCTCCCCAAACAGCAAGTATTTGCAACATTCTCGCGCTCTCTATCCACTTGTCGGTAATAATTATTGTTATAACCTCCTTGGCCACAAGCGACAAGCCGAACATGAGGAAGAACGACACGAACGCGGTGAAACGAAGCATTTTACGAAAAACGCGCAATTGCCGTTCATTGTCATCGACAACCTTGGCCAACGTCGGTTGCGCCATGGCATTGACCATTCCATTGACCACCTCGCCACCCATGTTGAACCATTCGGCCGATTTTGTATAGTTGCCCACATCGGTGCGGTTATAATATTTACCAAGGATGAGCGAGAATATGTTCCAATTGAAGCGTTGGAATATGTTGGTGATGAGCAGCCGGTAACTAAACGCAAACAGATAGCGCAAGGGGGCGAAGTTCACTCTGAGGCTTGGACGCCACGGTGTGTACCACCAGCAAACGACAGCCCTGACAAGCACATAGACAATGCTTTGTGTGGCTATACCCCAATAGGAGTAGCCTTTCAAAGCCATTATGGAGCCTGTAAGTCCTGTTGCCACCACCGACAGTATTTGCGATATTGTACGCTCCTTGACTTTTAATTCGCGGAACAGATAGGCCGATGGGGCTATACCGAAGCTCGCCACCACAATTCCCAAAAAATTGTAGCGCGACAACTCCACCAACACCGGCTCGTTGAAAAATTCTGCTATAAGCGGAGCACAAGCAAACAGACAGCCATACATGAAGAACGACACAAGTATATTGAACCAAAATACCGCGTTGTAGTCGTCGTGCGTGGCAACCTTGCGATTGGCCAATGCAGCCACAAAACCGCTCTCTTGCAACGAGCATGCTATGGCCGAAAAAAATGCGAGCATGCCGATGGGGCCGTAATCCTCGGGGGTTAATATCCTTGCCAGAAAAATACCAAAGAACAGGTTCAGCAGTTGAGAAACCACATTACCCATCCCGCCCCAAAGAAATCCTTTGGCGACAGTATTTTTCAGATTACCACCGGCGTTGCTCATATTCTGCTGTTTATTTTACCTCGCTGCCGGGCTTTGCGCTCGGTGTCACTGTAAGCAACGATAGTTTGCCTTCATTGTCCTCGGCACTCAATATCATGCCCTCGCTGATAATGCCACGCAGTGTGCGTGGTGGCAGATTGGCTATGAAGCATACTTGCTTGCCTACGAGCTCCTCGGGATTGAAATGCTTTGCTATACCCGACAAAATGGTACGTGTTTCAAGCCCGTCGTCTATCTTAAATTGCAACAGTTTGTCGGCCTTGGGTACTTTGGTACATTCAAGAACCGTTCCCACGCGTATATCCAGTTTCTCGAAATCCTCGAAACTGCACTCCTTGCGTATGGGGTTGGCTTTGTAGTTAGCAGCCTCGTTCTCTTTTTTTATTCTTTCGAGACGGTCGAGCTGCGCCTGTATAGCGTCGTCCTCTATTTTTTCGAACAGCAGTGACACTTCGCCCAATTGGTGTCCGGGTTGCAACAGATCCACTCTACCCAGATTTTCCCATTGGAACTTGTCGTATTGCAACATGCCACGTAGTTTCTTGCTGCTGAATGGCAGGAACGGCTCGAATGCTATTGACAAATTAGCAACCAGCTGCAATGAAATATTCAGGATTGTGGCTACGCGCGACATATCTGTTTTGGCAAGCTTCCAAGGTTCTGTCTCGGCCAAATAACGGTTACCGATGCGGGCAAGGTTCATGGCCTCCTTTTGTGCCTCGCGGAACTTGAACTGGTCGAGCAGTTTCTCTACCTCGCTTTTCACATTCACAAACTCCTCGATAATGCCTTTGTCGTAGTCGGTAACCAAACCGCACTCGGGAACTTTTCCTTCGAAATATTTTTTTGTAAGTACAAGCGCACGATTTACAAAATTACCGTATATGGCCACCAATTCGTTGTTGTTGCGTGCCTGAAAATCCTTCCATGTGAAATTGTTGTCTTTTGTCTCGGGGGCATTGGCTGTGAGCACATAACGCAAGACATCCTGCTTGCCCGGGAAATCTACAAGATATTCATTGAGCCATACAGCCCAATTGCGCGATGTAGATATCTTGTCGTCTTCGAGATTAAGGAACTCGTTGCTGGGTACGTTGTCGGGGAGGATATAATCGCCATGGGCTTTCAACATCGATGGGAATACTATGCAGTGGAATACAATGTTATCCTTGCCTATGAAATGTACCAATCGTGTCTCTTTATCCTTCCACCATTTTTCCCACGTGTCGGGCAATAGTTCTTTGGTGTTGCTTATGTAGCCGATAGGGGCATCGAACCACACATATAACACCTTGCCTTCGGCCCCTTCCACCGGCACCGGTATTCCCCAATCGAGGTCGCGGCTTACGGCACGAGGCTGCAAATCCATGTCCAACCAACTTTTACACTGACCATACACCGTGGGACGCCACTCCTTGTGCTCGGACAGTATCCACTGACCAAGCCACTGCTGGTAGTCGTTGAGCGGCAGATACCAATGGCTTGTGGGACGTAGCACCAATTTTCCTCCGCTGAGTGCGCTCTTTGGGTTCAGCAGTTCGTTGGGAGCCAACATGCGGCCACATTTTTCGCATTGGTCGCCATAGGCCTGTGCATGGCAATGCGGACATTCGCCGACGATATATCTGTCGGCAAGGAACGTTTTTGTCTCTTCGTCGTAGAATTGTTCGGTTACTTTCTCGACAAATTTGCCCTCGTCATATAGCTTGCGGAAGAAATCGGAAGCCAACTGACGATGCGTTGCCGATGTTGTACGTGAATACACATCGAAAGAAATTCCAAACTCGGCAAAAGAGTCTTTTATCAGATTGTGATAGCGGTCAACAATATCCTGCGGTGTAACACCCTCCTTGCGAGCGCGTATGGTGATGGGCACTCCATGTTCGTCGGAACCACCGATAAACAACACATCCTCGCCCTTCAAACGCAAATAGCGCACATACACATCGGCCGGGACATATACTCCTGCCAAGTGTCCTATATGCACAGGACCATTGGCATACGGAAGAGCCGAGGTAACCAAAGTTCTTTTGAAATTCTTTTCCATAGTTTTATATCTTTTTGTTTTCTATTTTATTTTCGGAAACAGCAGCAACCGCCACCAAATTGCAAAGATACAATAAATAGAACAAACATCATGCTCTTTTATTATAATTAAATAATTAATAATAGAGAAACTATTACGAAATGTCGGCTCCGGCGGAAATACACCCCCCAAAAAAAGGACGACATCGAAGGCTTTTTTGCAAGGACACGCAGGGAATATCGCTCCGCGAAACAACCGATATTGAATTTGAGCTTGTTTTGCGCAAAATATGCGAAAGAAATTTAAAACAGAATTCTTAAACACGCCATAAAATTTGTCGTTCATGGCCGAATGATATACATTTGTACAAAATTACTCATAAATGAAAGTACTCATAGTAAACACCTCCGAGAATATCGGCGGCGCAGCCATAGCGGCCAAACGGCTTTTCAACGCACTGAACAAAAACGGTGCAGAGGCCGCAATGTTAGTTCGCGACCGGCAACAAAACAACAGCAAGGCCATATCCATCGGACATGGCATACGCTCCAAATGGTATTTCGTATGGGAGCGTTTTGTCATTTGGGCAACCAACCTGTTTAGCAAAAAGGAACTTTTTTCTGTGTCCATAGCCAACACAGGCATGGACATAACCCAAACGAAATATTTTAAAGAGGCCGACGTGATACATCTGCATTGGATTAACCAAGGGATGTTGTCGATGAAAAATATTTACAATATAATAAAAAGCGGCAAACCCGTCGTGTGGACCATGCACGACATGTGGCCCTTTACGGGAATATGCCACTATGCCGGCGATTGCAAAAAGTTCAAATCGCATTGCAACAGCTGTCCGCTACTGCTAAGGGGCAACGACAACGATTTATCCCACAAAGTATTCGAACAAAAGAAGGCTCTGTTCGAAGCAAGCAATATACACTTTGTGGCATGTAGCAAGTGGCTTAGAGACACAGCATCGGAAAGCTCCCTGCTAAGTAAAAAATTCTTGACAAACATACCAAATGCGATAGACACATCCATTTTCAAAAAAAACAACAAAAAGGCCGTAAGGACAAAATACAATCTGCCACACGACAAAAAACTCCTCCTGTTCGGCTCCATGAAAGTAAGCGACAAGCGCAAGGGGTATGACTACCTGACAACAGCGTGCAAACTACTGAAAGAGCAACATCCCGAACTATGCAAAGAGATAGGGGTTGTGTTGCTTGGCAAAAACGACGCACCCAAAAACAACCCGCTGCCGTTCCCTGTTTTTTCCATGGAATATATAAGCAGCCAAGAGGCACTTAGCGACATATACAACGCATGCGACCTATATGTGACACCATCGTTGCAAGACAATCTGCCCAACACCATAATGGAAGCCATGTCGTGCGGCCTACCATGCGTCGGGTTCCACACAGGCGGAATACCCGAAATGATAGAACACCTGAAAAATGGCTATATAGCACAATATAAATCGGCACAGGATTTTGCAAACGGCATATATTACTGCCTATCTCAATCCCCCGACAACAAAATGGGCGATAACGCGCGCAACAAAGTCCTGCAAGAATACTCCGAAAGCGTTGTGGCAAGAAAATATATCGATATATACCAGACCGCCATGAACAGCAACAAAAAAGAACGCCAATAAAAGCCAACAATAATAGGAAAATGCGTATCTTCGCAGCAAATTATTTACAAAACAGAATATCATGAAAATAGCACTTATAGGTTACGGAAAAATGGGAAAGGAGATAGAGCGAATAGCCATTGAAAGAGGGCACCAAATAGTCTCTATCATAGATATAAACAACAGGGAGGATATGAAGAGCGAGGCATTTGCCTCGGCCGACGTGGCAATAGAATTCACCGCGCCCACTGTTGCCTACGACAACTGCATACAAGCCATGCAAGCCGGAGTGAAAGTGGTAAGCGGCAGCACAGGATGGATACACAAGCACGAGGAAGAAATGCGTCGTTTGTGCAACGAGGAGGGCAAGACGCTTTTTTGGTCCAGCAATTTCAGTTTGGGCGTTGCCATTTTTTCGGCAGTGAACAAATACCTTGCACAAATAATGAACCGCTTTGAAAACTACGACGTACGCATGGAGGAGACACACCACATACACAAGCTCGACGCTCCAAGCGGCACCGCCATCACATTGGCCGAAGGGATATTGAAAAATCTCGACCGCAAAGAGGCATGGGTTTTGGGTGATGTCACCAACCCCGACGGCACCGTCACAAAAGGAGCCGACGCAAAGCCCAACGAACTGAGCATAGACGCTATACGTCGCGACGAAGTTCCCGGCATACACACCATAAGCTATTCATCGGCAGCCGACAGCATAACAATAACCCACGATGCAAAAAACCGCAGCGGGTTCGCATTGGGCGCGGTACTTGCAGCCGAATACGTACACACCCACGACGGTTTCTTGGGCATGAACGACCTTTTCAATTTCTAAGAAAACGGTATTTGCACTACAATAATAAAAAATAGACAATACAATGAGAAAGCCAACACGCAAGGATTACATAAAACTAATAATAGCACTGACACTATACACACTGTTTCTTCTGTGGGTAAAAAGTTGGTGGGGTCTGCTTGTAATACCATTTATAGTTGACAACTACATAACAAAATTCATTCCATGGGGCTGGTGGAAAAACTCCAAGAACAGCACTTTCAGAACAGTTATGAGTTGGGTCGATGCCATTGTTTTTGCATTGGTAGCAGTATATTTTGTCAATCAGTTCTTTTTTCAGAACTATGTAATACCATCGTCGTCGTTGGAAAAATCGTTATTAGTGGGCGACTATCTTTTTGTGAGCAAAGCCAACTATGGCCCGCGCAAACCCCACACACCATTGAGCATGCCTCTAATGCAACACACCACCCCGCTGGGAGGCAAAAGCTATATCGATGCCATACAATGGGATTACGAGCGTGTACAAGGATTCGAGGATATAGCACTAAACGACATCGTGGTATTCAACTACCCGGCAGGCGACACAGCCACCACCAATCCGCAGCTGATAGATTACTATGCCGAGTGCTACATGATAGGAGCAAGCCTCTACCCCAACAAGCCTATAATGGACAGCCTGAGCACCGAGCGTCAGCGTTCGGTGTACAACCTATATTACACAGCCGGCAAGGAATATATCGAAAAGAACCCCCACATATTCGGCCAAAAGCTATGGCGTCCGGTAGACCGACGCGAGAACTATGTGAAGCGTTGTGTAGGCTTGCCCGGCGATGTATTGCAGATAAAAGACAAGGAGATATACCTGAATGGCAAGCATAACCCACAGCCACAAAACGTACAATTCAATTATTGGGTAAAATTCAAAGGCAACATACCCGAAAGGATACGTCGCGACTTAAATATAAGCCGCGAAGACCTACAACGCAACATAGAAGGCCGCTATCTCATACCGCTCACCAATGAGACACGCGACAAATTGGCAAAATATTCAAAATTGGTCGAATCCATCGAGCCTTTTAAGAGCAACACCATTGACGAAATATACCCGCTTAACGGCTACACAAAATGGACTGCCGACAACTATGGCCCAGTGTGGATACCCAAAAAAGGAGAAAGCATAGAACTTACATTGGAAAACCTGCCCATATACGAACGCCCCATAGCGGTGTACGAGGGTAACACACTCGAAGTAAAGGATGGCAACATATATATAAATGGCAAAGCATCCACAAGCTATACATTCAAAATGGACTACTATTGGATGATGGGCGATAACCGCCATAATAGTGCCGACTCGCGCTATTGGGGGTTTGTTCCCGAGGACCACATAGTAGGTAAGCCTTTGTTCATATGGCTGTCGCTCGACAAAGACCGTGGTTGGTTCGATGGAAAAATACGCTGGAACCGCCTGTTCAGGAGTGTCGATAGCTACAAATGAGAGAGCGATGCAAATACTTTGTCACCCGCTATACTTAGCCCCCATACCGCTATACGCTCATATATGTGCAGCGGAAAAGGTATTCGTGGACACCGACACACCGTTCACCAAGCAAACATATCGTAATCGTGCCATAATAGCCACGGAAAGTGGCACGCAAGTTCTGACCATCCCCGTAATGCACAACGGCGTTCAACCCATGCGCGATGTGCGCATAAGCGAGCATGGCAATTGGCGTCACCAACATTGGAATGCCATATCAAGCGCCTACCGTAAAAGCCCATTCTTCGACTATTATGCCGATGACTTTGCCCATTTCTACGAAGAAAAAGATGGTTTTCTCATAGACTTCAATTTGCGTTTGCATGCAACAATATGCAGCCTTTTAGGCATTGAAACGCCGGTGGTGGAGGCAGCAAAAAGCACGTTGAAAACGGCGGAAAATGAAATCATCGACCTGCGCCCGCTTGCCACACCCGAAGCCCTCGTTCGCTGCGACATGGCAGCCCTACCATATTATCAGGTGTTTGCACAGCGCAACGGCTTCATCGGGAACCTTAGCATAGCCGATTTGCTGTTCAACATGGGCCCCGAAGGACTCATAATATTGTCGCAGCAGAGAATATAATCTGCAACAAGAATAAAAAAAAATAAAAGAACAGACTCACGTGTGAATGAAGTGAGTCTGTTCTTTTATTGATAAAGCAATATTATCAATCGGCCAATTTAGCCTTGATGAATTCGCGGTTTAAGCGAGCAATATTGCTTATGGATATACATTTGGGACACTCGGCCTCGCAGGCGCGTGTGTTGGTGCAGTTACCAAAACCAAGTTCGTCCATTTTCGCAACCATTGACTTTGCACGACGTGCAGCCTCGGCCTGACCTTGGGGAAGGAGTGCAAACTGGCTCACTTTTGCCGATACAAAGAGCATAGCCGAACCGTTCTTACATGCTGCCACGCACGCACCGCAACCGATACATGCCGCTGCATCCATAGCCTCCTCGGCAACGTCCTTGCCAATGGGTATTGCATTGGCATCGGGAATACCGCCGGTGTTTATAGATACATAACCACCTGCCTGCTGTATTTTATCGAACGCTGTACGATCGACCATAAGGTCGCGTATCACGGGGAATGCAGCCGAACGCCAAGGCTCAACGGTGATTGTGTCGCCATCGTTGAAACGACGCATATACAACTGGCATGTTGTAGCACCTGTTGCAGGACCATGAGGATGACCGTTAACATAAAGCGAACACATACCGCAGATACCCTCGCGGCAGTCGTGGTCGAATACGATGGGCTCCTCGCCCTTGTTAATCAATTCCTCGTTAAGTATGTCGAGCATTTCCAAGAAGGATGTATCGACAGGGATATCTTTCATCGGATAGGTCACAAACTTACCTTGTTCTTTCGGACCTCTCTGACGCCATACTTTCAAATTAAAGCTGATATTTTTATCCATTGTTACAATCTTTTTTAATTAGTTTTTGTAGTTACGCTGCTGTACCTTAATATATTGGTAGTTGAGGTCTTCTTTAAGGAGTTCGGGTTCGTTGCCCTCGCCGGTATATTTCCAGCAAGCTACGTACGAGAAGTTTTCATCGTCACGCTTAGCCTCGCCTTCCTCGGTTTGGTGCTCCTCGCGGAAGTGACCACCGCAAGATTCTTCGCGGTTGAGTGCGTCGTATGCCATCAGTTTGCCTATCTCAATGAAGTCGAGCAAGCGTAATGCTTTTTCGAGCTCTACGTTCAACGAATCGGCTGCACCGGGAACGCGCAGGTCGCTCCAGAATGTTTTTTCTACTTCGGCAAGTTTCTCGATAGCTGTCTCCAAAGACTCTTTTGTACGTGCCATACCTACATACTCCCACATCACATGACCCAATTCTTTGTGTATGGAATCGACACTGCGGCTACCCTTGATAGACATTATTTTTGCTATCTTGTCGTTTACTGCCTTCTCGGCCTCGACAAACTCGGGGGCGTCGGTGCTGAAACGAGGTACTTGAATTTGGTCGCTCAGATAGTTCTGCATGGTGTAAGGAAGCACAAAGTAACCATCGGCAAGACCTTGCATGAGCGCCGATGCACCCAAACGGTTTGCACCGTGGTCGCTGAAGTTTGCCTCACCAATTGCGAACAAGCCGGGGATTGATGTCTGCAATTCATAGTCAACCCAGATACCACCCATTGTGTAGTGGATAGCGGGGTATATCATCATGGGCTCTTCGTAGGGGCTTACGTCGGTAATCTCCTCGTACATATCGAACAGGTTACCATAGCGTTGTTTAACAACCTCCTTGCCCAGACGTTGTATAGCGTATTTGAAATCGAGGAACACTGCAAGACCGGTGTTGTTCACACCAAAGCCCTTGTCGCAACGCTCTTTAGCTGCACGCGATGCTACGTCGCGGGGAACAAGGTTACCGAATGCGGGATAACGACGCTCCAAGTAGAAGTCGCGATCCTCGTCGGGGATGTCGCTTGCGCGTTTCTTACCGGCTTGCAAAGCCTTTGCATCCTCTAATTTTTTAGGCACCCAGATACGTCCGTCGTTACGCAAAGACTCGGACATAAGTGTCAATTTCGATTGTTTGTCACCGTGAACGGGAATACATGTGGGGTGTATCTGCGCAAAGCAGGGGTTTGCAAAGTATGCTCCCTTGCGATAGCATTGGAGAGCGGCCGAACCGTTGCTACCCATGGCATTTGTAGATAGGAAGAATGTGTTACCGTATCCACCGGTTGCTATAACCACTGCGTGAGCAGCGAAACGCTCTATCTTGCCGGTTACAAGGTTACGAGCTATGATACCACGTGCACGACCGTCTATTATTACAACGTCGAGCATTTCGTAACGTGTGTATATTTTTACCTTGCCAAGGTTGGCCTGATAGTTAAGTGCCGAGTATGCACCCAAGAGCAGCTGCTGACCTGTCTGACCGCGGGCGTAGAATGTACGCGATACTTGTGCTCCACCGAACGAACGGTTTGCAAGCAAGCCGCCATATTCGCGAGCAAAGGGAACACCCTGTGCCACACATTGGTCGATGATAGCACCCGAAACCTCGGCCAAACGATGAACGTTGGCCTCGCGTGCACGGTAGTCACCACCCTTTATGGTATCGTAGAACAAACGATAAACCGAGTCGCCATCATTCTGATAGTTTTTAGCGGCATTAATACCACCTTGCGCTGCAATTGAGTGAGCGCGACGAGGAGAATCCTGTATACAGAAATTAAGAACATTGAAACCCATTGCACCCAACGAAGCAGCAGCCGATGCTCCTGCAAGTCCTGTACCAACCACAATGATATCGAGGTTACGTTTGTTTGCGGGGTTCACCAATTTCTGATGTGCCTTATAATTGGTCCATTTCTCTGCCAACGGGCCCTCAGGAATTTTTGAATTCAGTTTTTCTGAACTTATCTTAGCCATAATATATATGTTTTAAATTCTACAATTGAATGAGAGAAACTTAGCAAGTTGCACATGCGGGGCATAAAGCGTAAGCAACAACAACCGCCATGAAACCTAAAATAATGATGGTAGAAACAATGTTGCCAACCCAACGCCAGCGGTTAAACCACACCTTGTTGTTCCAGCCAAGAGTTTGCATTGCGCTCCAAAAACCATGTGTCAAGTGGAACCAAAGGGCTACCAACCAAACAATGTACAGGATAGCGTAAACAGGACAGCTGAATGTTTGTGCAATGTGATATGCGCCATCGGCTGCATATTTTGTACAAACATCGGCACCGGCCATGTGCAAAATCTCTACAAGCTGCATTTTGGCCCAGAAATTGTAAAGGTGCAAGCCCATACCCAAAAGAACAATAACACCAAGAACAAACATGTTCTGCGACGCCCATTCAACTTCTTTGGGTTGCTTTGTGTAGGCATAAGGCTGATTACCGCGCGCCTTTTTGTTCTGCAATGTAAGAATGAAAGCATAAACGAAATGCACTATCACAAGAGCGGCAAGGCCCGCTGTTGCAACAAGAGCATACCAGTTTGCTCCCAAAAACTCACAAATCATGTTGTAAGCGTCGCCACTAAACAGTGCGACCAAGTTCATTGACATGTGGAAAAGAAGGAAAAGTATCAAGGCAAGGCCCGATACACTCATAATCACTTTCTTTCCCACAGAAGAATTAAGTAACCACATAATAAATTGATATTAAATTATTTAATAAATAAATTGATTAAAATTCGACCTATTTACCATTTTATAATTAGCAAATTTAAACTTTTTTTATGAAAGAACCTATCGGAGCGCAAGAAAATATTATGATTTTTTATTCTAACGCCGATTATGGGCCATATAAACAACAACGTAAAGCAAGCCAAAAAGCACCAATAAAAACCCAAATATATATTAAAGGGCCTCCAAATTTCGCCATTTAAATTATTTCGGTTATTTTTGTCAAGATAAATAACAAACAAGTGAAATTCTATTACGACATATTAGTTATAGGAGCAGGGCACGCCGGGTGCGAGGCTGCTGCCGCCGCCGCCAAATTGGGAGCAAAAACATGCCTCATGACAATGGACATGAACAAAATTGCACAGATGAGCTGTAACCCGGCAATAGGCGGCATAGCTAAGGGACAGATAGTCAAAGAGATAGACGCTCTTGGCGGCTACATGGGCATTGTCACCGACAAAGCATCCATACAGTTCCGCATGCTGAACCGTTCAAAAGGCCCCGCCATGTGGAGCCCGCGTGCACAATGCGACAGAGTGAAATACAGCATCGCATGGCGCGAGATATTAGAGAACACCCCCAACCTGCACATGTGGCAAGACTGTGCAACCGAACTTATCACCCAAGAAAACAAAGCCATCGGGGTGCGCACACAGCTTGGAGCAGAATTCTACGCCAAATGCACCATACTCACAGCCGGCACATTCCTGAACGGGCTAATGCACATAGGCAAGGTACAAATAGAAGGCGGCAGAATATCGGAGCCGGCATCCAAAGGCCTGACCGAGTCCATTGAAAAATTAGGCATCAGGGCCGGACGCATGAAAACAGGAACACCGGTACGCTTAGACAGACGCAGCATACACACCGAGCTCACCGACATTCAGCATGGCGACAACGACTTTCACAAATTCTCGTTCACAAACACCAAAAGAGAATTAAAACAGCGACCATGCTGGGGCTGCTACACAAACCCCGATGTACACAAGACACTGCGCGACAGCCTCGACGATTCGCCGCTGTACAACGGGCAGATACAAAGCATTGGGCCTCGATACTGTCCAAGCATCGAGACAAAGATAGTCACATTTGCCGAGCGCGACAGACACCTGCTGTTCCTTGAACCCGAGGGCGAGACTAGTCAGGAGATTTATGTAAACGGATTTTCATCGTCGCTCCCCATGGAGACACAGCTGAACGCGCTAAGAAAAATTCCCGCGCTGAAAGACGCTGTGGCATACCGTCCCGGCTATGCAATAGAATACGACTACTTCGACCCCACGCAACTGCGCCACACACTTGAATCGAAAATAATAGAAAACCTATATTTTGCCGGACAAGTAAACGGAACCACCGGCTACGAGGAAGCCGCCGGACAGGGCATAATAGCCGGCATAAACGCGGCACACAAAATCCAAGGAAAAGAAGAATTCACACTAAGACGCGACGAAGCCTATATAGGCGTACTCATAGACGACCTTGTGACAAAAGGAGTGGACGAGCCATACAGAATGTTCACATCCCGAGCCGAATACAGAATATTATTGCGAGCCGACAACGCCGATGCCCGACTGACCGAACGCGCCTATCAAATTGGTCTGGCCGACGAGGAGAGACACCAACGCCTGTTGGACAAACAAAACAAAGTATCGAGCCTTATAGAATTCATCGAAAACTTCTCCGTCAAAGCCAACCTGATAAACAACGGACTTGAAGCGTTGGGCACCACCCCGCTGAGCAGGGGATGCAAGCTATCGTCCATAATAGAGCGGCCGCAAGTAACCATAAAATCAATAGCAGACTACGTTGTTCCACTCAAAAACGTTTTAAACAATTTGAGCAACGACAGCGAAGAGATAATAGAGGCCGCCGAAATTGAAATAAAATACAAAGGCTACATCCAAAGGGAAAGAGAGCAAGCCGAAAAAATGCGACGACTCGAAAACATAAGAATTAAAGGCCGTTTCGACTATAACACCATAGAATCGCTCTCGACCGAGGCAAGACAGAAACTAACAGCCATACAACCCGAAACATTGGCACAAGCAGGACGAATACCCGGCGTGTCGCCAAGCGACATAAACGTACTGCTAATCCTTGCACACAAGTCAATGTTCCACGTGGAACAAAACTAAAATAAAACAAAAATGGACAAGAATTTATTACTCAGTAATCTACGAAACATTCCCGATTTTCCAATTCCGGGAATACAGTTTAAGGACGTAACATCGCTTTTCAAGAGCCCCGATTGCCTTAAAGAACTCGACAATTCGCTGTACGAGTTATACAAAGACTGCGGCATAACCAAAATAGTAGGAATAGAATCGCGCGGTTTTGTAATGGGCGCAGCCTTGGCTGTAAAACTAAATGCCGGATTTGTACCCATACGCAAACCGGGCAAGCTACCCGCCGAAACCATAAGCGAGAGTTATAGCAAAGAATATGGCACAGACACCATAGAAATACATAAGGATGCAATAGACGAAAACGACGTTGTCCTCATACACGACGACCTGTTAGCAACCGGCGGCACCATGCTTGCAGCCTACAACCTTGTGAAAAAGCTAAACCCCAAGAAAGTTATGATAAACTTCATAATAGAGCTCGAAGGACTTAAAGGACGAGAAATATTCCCATCGGATGCCGATGTAAAATCACTATTAACACTGGAAGGAGACTAATGAAAACAGACGAGCGAAAAAAAAGGGATGAATACCTTAAAAACATAGTAAGCAACCTACCCGACAGCCCCGGCTGTTACCAATACTTAGACGGGGAGGGTACTATAATATATGTTGGCAAGGCAAAAAACCTTAAACGCCGCGTATCGTCATACTTCAACAAGGAGCAACAAACACTAAAAACAAAACTGCTTGTATCGAAAATTTGCGATATAAAATACATCGTTGTCAATAGCGAGGCCGACGCATTATTACTTGAAAACAATCTGATAAAGCGTCATAAGCCTCGCTATAATATTTTACTTAAAGACGACAAAACATACCCTTGGATATGTATATCGAACGACTATTTCCCAAAACTATTCAAAACACGAAAAGTCGTTAGAGGCGCTGGCACATATTTTGGGCCATACAGCAACGCAGGAGCGCTGAATGCCATGTTGCAACTGATAAAAAAACTATATCCACTACGCACATGCAACCAGAAAATAACACCCGAGGGGGTAAGAAACAACAAATACAGTGCATGCCTCGAATACCAAATAGAAAACTGTTGCGCCCCCTGCATTGGTCGTATATCGCACGACGAGTATCATAAATTCATCGATGAAATAACATCAATTTTAAGAGGCAACATACGCAAACTGCAAGAAACGTTGCTGCAAGATATAAAAAAAGAGGCAGCGAAAATGAATTTCGAAACAGCGCACAGGCTAAAAGAACGATACGACCTCATAGATAATTTCAGAACACGCAGCGAAGTAGTCAGCACCAGCCTCACCAACCTCGACGTATTCAACATAGAGAGCGACGAAAAAAGCGCGTTCATAAATTTCCTGCACATCACAGACGGCTGCATAAACCAAGCCTTCACCGTTGAATACAAGAAAAAACTCGATGAAAGCGACGAAGATATACTTGTCATAGCTATCACCGAAATGAGAGAACGTTTCAGCAGCAACGCAAAGGAAATAATAGTTCCCTTTGCCATAAATCTACCTATCGAGAATACAATAACAACCACCCCGATAAAGGGCGAAAAAGCCCGTCTGCTGTCATTGTCAAAGCTAAATGTAAAGCAATACAAAGCCGACCGTTTGAAGCAAGAAGACAAACTGAACCCCGAGCAAAAAGCCACACGACTCCTGAAAGAGATACAACAAGATTTAGGGCTCGAAAAACTACCCATCAGAATAGAGTGTTTCGACAATTCAAACATACAGGGAAGCGACGCTGTGGCCGCGTGCGTAGTGTTCGAAAAACTAAAACCGCAGAAGAAAGAATACCGCAAATACAACATACAAACCGTTGTGGGAGCCGACGATTACGCCTCGATGCGCGAGGTCACAAGACGTCGCTACACACGCGCCATAGAAGAGAACACCCCCCTACCCAATCTCATATTGGCTGACGGAGGAAAAGGCCAAATGGAAGCCATAAGACAAATTGTCGAAGACGAATTACACCTGAACATACCGATAGCCGGGCTGGTGAAAGACGGAAAGCACCGAACCACAGAACTCATAATAGGCAAAAAAGGCGAGAGCATAGGACTGAAACAAAACACCGCGCTGTTCAGACTTATGACACAAATACAAGACGAAGTACACCGTTTTGCCATAACATTCCACCGCGAAAAACGCAGCAAAAGACAGATAGCCTCGGAGCTCGACAGCATAAAAGGAATAGGAGAAAAAACAAAAAACCTACTCCTGAAACAGTTTAAGAGCGTAAAAAGAATAAAAGAAGCACCCATCGAGGAGATAGAAAAAATAATTGGCAGTGCAAAAGCCGAGATTATTAAAAATTACTTGAAAAAACAGTAATAAAATTGTAAATTCGCAAAAAACTAAAACAGCATGAGAATACTCATACAAAGGGTGAAAAGAGCCTCGGTCACAATAGACAACACATTGAAAGCAGCCATAGGCCAAGGAGTGTTGATATTTGTCGGAATATGCGACGACGACACCGACGATGACATTCAATGGTTGGTAAAAAAGAGTGTAAACCTACGCATTTTTGACGATGAAAACGGCATAATGAACCTATCCGTCACAGAATGTGGAGGCGACATCCTTGCAGTGAGCCAATTCACGCTCATGGCATCCACAAAAAAAGGCAACCGTCCCTCCTACATAAAAGCCGCCAAGCCCGAGGTGTCGATACCTTTATATGAGAAATTCTGCAACGAACTGCAAAAAGCAATAAACAAACCCATCGGCACCGGTGTTTTTGGTGCAGATATGAAGGTAGAACTAATAAACGACGGCCCCGTAACCATATTCATAGATTCCAAAAACAAAGAATAAGATGACAATAAAAGAACTGCAACAACAAGTCGATGAATGGATAAAAGAGTATGGTGTACGTTACTTCGACGAAATGACAAATATGGCCATTCTAACCGAGGAAGTAGGCGAAGTGGCACGTATAATGGCACGCAAATACGGAGAGCAATCCTTTAAGGAAGGCGAGAAAAACAGCCTCGACGACGAGATAGCAGACGTAATATGGGTACTTGTGTGCATAGCCAACCAAACAGGCATTGACCTGACCAAAGCCATAGAAAATAATTTTGCCAAGAAGAGCAGCAGAGACAACAAAAGACACAAAGAAAATAACAAACTGAAATAACATTAAAATAACATTTGATTATGAGCGAACATTGTAATTGTGGTTGCAACGACCACCAGCACCACCACCATGCCGAGGAAGAGAGCAAATACGATTTTGTCCTCAACGACTACACAACAAGCATAAGCGACGCCACAGTAGCCGAGCAAGTAAAAGAACTCATCGACAAAAAAGTTGATGAGAACAACACATTGGAAGTAAAAAAATTCCTTTTCAACTGCATAGACCTGACCACACTCAAATGCACCGACAGCGAAGAGAGCGTTCTTAAATTCACCGAAAAGGTCAATGAGTTCGACGACAAATACCCACATTTAAAGAACGTCGCTGCAATATGCGTATATCCCAATTTTGCAAAAATAGTGAGCGAGTCGTTAGAAGTGGAAAGCGTTGGGATAGCCTGTGTATCGGGCGGTTTCCCCTCGTCACAAACTTTTCAGGAGATAAAGATAGCCGAGACAGCCATGGCCATACACGACGGCGCAACCGAAATAGACATAGTATTGAGCGTAGGCAAATTCCTTAGCGGCGACTACGAGGGTGTATGCGACGAAATACAAGAATTAAAAAGCGTGTGCGGCGAAAAACACCTGAAAATTATTCTCGAAACAGGAGCACTAAAAAGTGCCGAGAATATTAAAAAAGCCTCAATTTTATCGATATATTCCGGTGCCGATTTCATAAAAACATCCACCGGCAAGGAGTCGCCGGCAGCCACACCCGAAGCAGCCTATGTAATGTGCAACACCATAAAAGAGTATTACGCAAAAACAGGCAACAAGATAGGATTTAAACCCGCAGGAGGCATAAACACCGTCCACGACGCATTGGTATATTACACCATCGTAAAAGAGGTCTTGGGCGAAGAATGGCTCACCAACGAACTATTCAGATTGGGCACAAGCCGTTTGGCCAACCTGCTGCTTAGCGAAATTGTGGGCGAGGAGACCAAATTCTTCTAAACAGAACAGAGACACCATAAACAATATACCCATTGTTGCATGCAACAATAGGTATATTGTTTATAATCAAACTGTTATATACAAAAAACAACTATTTATCCCTTGAAACGGCGTAGTGCAGATAGGCTGCGAGTGCCGCGCGACATTCCTGCGGAATATCATCGACGAGCAACGACAGTGCCTGCTCCTTGTAACGCTCGATGACACGCAGCGCATACTCCACTCCACCCTCGTTTTTGGAAAGCTCTATGAGCGTAGAAATCTCGTTTTCATCGAGAGAAATACCATTCTGCAATTTATCATTTATGGCACTTGCTTCGGCTGTTTTTGAATGTGCCAACACATACAAAGCCGGCAGGGTGATTTTACCCTCGCGCATATCGCTACCGGTGGGTTTTCCTATATCGGAATTATAATAATCGAAAATATCGTCTTTAATCTGGAAACAAATTCCCAACAGACGGCCAAACTGTTCCATGCGCTCCACATCAGAGGGAGCGGCATCGACCGAGAGGGCGCCAAAACGAGCGCAACAAGCGAACAGCGAGGCTGTCTTACATTCTATCACCCTAAGGTATTTTTCTTCGCTGAAACCGCCATTTTGTTGAAGTTCCAGCTGCATCATCTCGCCACTCGACAATATACGTCCAAGCTGCGACAATCCCTCGATGATGTCGCTTCGTTGTGTCAGAGCAGCGTTGTATAACGACGAAGAAAAAAGATAGTCGCCGGTAAGTATTGCTATGCGATTGGAGTAAACAGCGTTCAACGACGGCACACCACGCCTTATATGACTCTCATCGACAACATCATCGTGCAACAAGCTTGCAGTGTGCAAAAGTTCCAACGCAGTAGCCGAAGCATACGATTTATCGTTGATTTCACCGAAACTTTTTGCAACAAGCAAAAGCAACATAGGGCGCATCATTTTACCCACCGAAGCACCAACATGTTCCAGCGCACTGTCCAACAAAGGCACTGCGCTTTTAAATTGCCGGGCATAATATTGCTTGAAAGATAGCAACTCCGACTTTATTGGCATTTGAATTGTTTCACGTATATCCATGCTAAATACTTATGGTGCAAACCTATTTTAGTGCAAAAGTAATAAAAAGAATAGGCATAGAAATAAATTTTATGTAATTTTACATTCAATAATTAATATAATCATGGAAAAACTGTTTCTATTAGACGCATACGCGCTCATATACCGCGCCTACTACGCGCTTATAAAGAACCCCAGAATAAATTCAAAAGGGTTCAACACATCGGCTATATTGGGGTTTGTAAACACCTTGGAGGATGTCATCAAGAAAGAAAAACCCACGCACATAGGTGTCGCTTTCGACCCAAAAGGAAAAACATTCAGACACGAAGCATACGAAGCCTACAAGGCACAACGCGAAGAGACCCCCGAGGTTATACGCGAGTCGGTGCCTGTCATAAAGGAGATTATCAAGGCCTATAACATACCCATTCTCGAAGTTCCGGGCTACGAAGCCGATGACGTCATAGGCACACTTGCCAAACAAGCCGAGCAAAGAGGCATCACCACATACATGATGACTCCCGACAAGGATTATGGTCAGCTTGTGTCGGAGACAACGCTTATATATCGTCCAAAGTATGGCGACAAGGAATTCGAAGTGATGGACGCCAACAGGGTAATAGAAAAGTTCGGACTGCAAAACACGTCGCAGGTGATAGACCTATTGGGGCTAATGGGCGATGCGAGCGACAACATACCGGGCTGCCCCGGTGTGGGAGAGAAAACCGCACAAAAACTACTTGCAGAATTTGGCAGCATCGAGAACATGCTTCGAAACAGCGACAAAATAAAAGGAGCACTCAGAACAAAGGTCGAGGAGAACAAGGATAAAATACTATTCAGCAAATTCCTTGCAACCATAAAAACCGATGTGCCGATAGAGCTCGACTTGCAAACACTGAAACGCAGCCCCGCAAACGAGTCGGAACTGACACGCTTGTTGGACTACTATGAACTGCGCGCACTTAAAGAGCGAGTAAAAAAGAACACCCTCTCCCCCACCCTGTTTGCCGAACAAGAAAACGATGAGAAAAAAACAGACACCCCGAATACTGCAAAAACCGAAAGTCGGAACAACGATTTTAAAGGCACTCTCTTTGATATATTTCCGACCGAAGATACAGGCGATGAAAAAAAATCGAGCCATTTGAGCTTAAAGGACACCCCCCATAGCTACCATCTTGCTGAAAATGAAGACGATATATTAAAAATTGTCACTACCATAAAAAATCACCAAACAGTCTGTTTCGACACAGAGACCACAAGCACCAACGCCATTAACGCCGAACTGGTGGGAGTGAGCCTTGCTGTAAAAGAAGGAGAGGCATTCTACATACCAATGCCGTCCGACAAAGAACAAACGATGAGACGTTTGGAAATACTGCGCCCAATTTTCGAAGACGAACAGACAATCAAGGTGGGACAAAATATAAAATACGACCTGAACGTTCTTGCCAATTACGGCATAGAGGTAAAAGGCAAACTGTTCGACACCATGATAGCTCATTACATTCTGCAACCCGAACTTTACCATGGCATGGACTATTTGGCCGAGATATATCTGAACTACGAAACAATAAAGATAGAAGCACTGATAGGAGAAAAAGGGAAACATCAGAAAAACATGCGCGACATTCCACCCGCCATGGTGTGCGACTACGCATGCGAGGATGCCGACATCACCCTTCGACTGAAAAACATTTTAGAAAAAGAGCTAATCAACGAGGGGGCAGCCACCCTGTTCCACGAAATAGAAATGCCATTGGTCCCGGTGCTTGCATACATGGAGCGTAACGGTGCCCGCATCGACACACGCTCATTGCTGGACACATCGGCACATTTCGGAAAGCGTCTGCGCGAGATTGAAGCCGACATATACACACTTGCCGGCGAACCGTTCAACATATCATCGCCCAAACAAGTTGGCGATATGCTATTTGGAAAACTAAAAATAGTAGATAAACCAAAAAAGACAAAAACAGGACAATTCGTAACATCGGAGGAGGTGCTTGCACAATTGCAAAACCGCCATCCCATAGTAAAAAAAATCCTAACCTACCGAGGACTGAAAAAACTGCTAAGCACATACGTCGATGCCCTGCCAACGCTTGTCAACCCAAGAACAGGCAAAATACACACATCGTACAACCAAACAGTGACAGCCACAGGACGACTTAGTTCAAGCAACCCCAACCTGCAAAACATACCCATACGCGACGAAGACGGAAAAGAGGTAAGAAAAGTTTTTGTACCCGACAGCGGCAATCTGTTTCTATCGGCCGACTATTCGCAGATAGAATTGCGCATAATGGCCCACCTGAGCGGCGACAAAAACATGATTGAAGATTTTTGCAGCGGCCACGACATACACGCAGCCACAGCAGCCAAAATATACAAAAAACCCATATCGGAAGTCACCAAGGAGGAGCGCAGCAGAGCCAAAGTAGCAAACTTCGGCATAATATATGGTATATCGGTATTTGGTCTTGCCGAGCGCATGAACGTAGATCGTCGCGAAGCAAAAGAACTCATCGACAACTATTTCGACACATACAGCGGCGTGAGCCAATACATAGAAAAATGCAAGGAAGAGGCTAAAAGGAACGGATACGTCGAAACCATATTCAAACGAAAACGCTACCTGCCCGATATAAACTCGCACAATGCAGTGGTACGCGGCTACGCCGAACGAAATGCAGTAAACGCCCCCATACAAGGCAGTGCCGCCGACATAATTAAAGTGGCAATGGTAAACATATATAAACAGATGAAAGCACTGAAATTGCGTTCGACGATGATATTGCAAGTGCACGACGAACTCAATTTCAATGTACTGCCCGAGGAAAAAGAAATCATGCAAAAACTTGTTATCGAGGAAATGCAAAACGCCTTCAAAATGAGCGTTCCACTCATAGCCGAATATGGTTGGGGCAGTAACTGGTTAGAAGCACATTAAAAACATACATAGCACACAAAAAATGAATATAATACATCTTGTATCAAACAAAGTATGGGGCGGTGGCGAGCAGTATGTATTGGATTTGAGCGAGGAGCTGGCAGCAAAAGGCAACAAAGTGACCATTGTCGCACGTAACATACCCGCAGTGACACAACGCTTCGAAGAGGTATCGTTGCCTGTTGTCACCATGCCGCTGAAAGGGGTTTTGGACATCATAAGCCCGTTTAAACTGGCTTCGATGGTGCGCAACATGCCCGAAGCCATAATTCATGTACATAACTTCAAAGACGCCTCGACCGCCATACGCGCCCGTCGCATTTCGGGCAACAAGAACCTACGCATAGTACTGACACGCCACCTTGTGAAGAGTGCAAAAAAGAGCAGCATCTACAAAAAAATAGATGCCATGATATTTGTGTCGCAGCTGGCACTTGACAAGTTTCTATCGTCATCGCCCAATGTCGGCAACAGCAAAATATGCGTTGTTCACAACAGCATAAAACTGCCACCCTTCGCAACCGCCGATGCTACACCCGACGACAGTGTAAGCATAATGTTTCACGGACGTTTGTCGCCCGAAAAAGGCATTGAGATTTTGATAAAAGCATTTGCAAAATTAAACAACGAAAAAGCAAGGCTGGTAATTGCCGGCAGCGGAGAGGCCGAATATACAAACAGCCTGAAAAAACTCGCAGCCGAAAATGGTGTTGCCAACCGTATAGAATGGACGGGACACATTAAAAACATACATCCCTTGATAGAAAAAGCCGACATAGGAGTATGCCCCTCAATGGTTCCCGAATCCTTCGGGCTTGCAGTCATAGAATATATGGCACATGGCAAACCGGTGATAACCACAAACAACGGAGCGCAGCGCGAATACATAACCCCCAATGTCGATGGCATATTGGTTCCCCCCGCAGCAGTAGAAGAAACAGCCAATGCCATAGAGCAACTGCTGAACAAAGAAGAACGCGAAAGAATAGGGAAAACAGCAAAAACCACATTCGACAATAAATTGGCCTACCCTGTATTCTACAAGGCCATATACAATATATACGAATCGCTGTTTGAAAAATAATTTTAGGCTGTTTGTAGCATTTTTTCATAATTCTGCAACCTTTTTAAAAATCAAGAAGTCTAACAAACGGTACCAACAACAATAAACCGTTAACTTTTAAAAAAAGCAAACTATGAAAACAATAGTAAAAATTTTAATCGTAATGGCAATAGCCATATTTCCATTCTCGGTAAACGCACAAGACAGCTACATTGAATTTGCCGAAAAAGGCATCGTAAGCAACGAAGAAGCATTCAAAGCGTTCAACGAACACCAAGAACAAATGCTCATGTTAGAGAAAAACAAGTTGGAGTTAGAATATAATATAAAGGCAAAAGAACTAAACAAAGAAGAGGATATTTTGGAAATATGGCAAAGCATATTCGCAATATTTGCCGTTTTTGGTTCCATAATATTAATTGTATTCCTATCCATACAATATCACAAAGCAAGAAACAAAAAACAAAACGCACTGATTGAAAAAATAATAGATAAGGGCGAGTTCCACTCCACACAAACCGACAATAAATTGTTGGAACTACTGCTGCAACAAGACAAAACCATAAAATACTCGAAATTCATTACCGATATAACCATATTTGGAATAGGATTAGGATTAATATTCATCCCCGACGATGAATACGGTACAAATATTCTTGCTTTCATACTTTTGTTCGTAGGCATAGGACGTATTTTGGTGCGCAGTTGCATACTTGCTTTCGACACCAAAAAAAACAAAAAAGATAACAACAGTCCAAAAAACCTTGCAGCCGAGAACACAGCAGCAGATATAATTGAGACGGCCGAAATAGACGAAAACAAGGAGGAAGAGACTGTCACGACAATAGAAACAGCACCTGAAACCAACGAAAACCACGAGAGCAACAGCCATAACAAATGAAAAGCCCCGAGGATTTTCTATGGATAACACAGGTGTTACTATGGAATGACGAAAAAGCCTTTGAGCGATTAATGATGAAATACCTGCCGCACATAAGGCGGTATTTCATTATTCAAACAGCAGGCAACGAGGCAATTAGCGACGACCTTACACAAGAGACTTTTATAAGAGCATGGCGCGGATTAAGCGGGTTTGGTCGATTATCATCGTTTAGCACATGGCTCTACAAGATAGCATTCAACGTATATGCAAGCCATGTAACAAAAAGCATTACCACCCTACCACTCGACAACGATAAGAACGCATTTGCCATAGCCGACAAAGACAATTTCGCCACATCAGACATACAAGAGGAGGTACGAGAAGCCATATACCGACTTAACGAACGCGAAAAGGTATGTATAACACTGTTCTACATAGACGATATGAGTATAAAGGATATAGCAAAAATAACAGGCTACACCACAGGAACCATAAAGTCGCACCTTGCACGCGGACGTAAAAATCTTGAAAAAATTCTTAAAAAGCAATGACACGAAAAGATATAACACTGAGCCACACACTGAAAAAGGCCTTTCCGGCACAACAAAAAAAAGAAAAACTGTTGTGTGAGAGAATTTTATTGCATTTACCCAAGCGCAACAACCTTTTTTTCATATTGCCCATGATATATAAATTGTTTTCGTGCTGCATATTTATATTGTTGATATTCAACACAAAAACAATAATAAACACCATCGACACAATATTAATATTTGTTCAAGAACACCAAATACCCGACAAAGGAAATATAATAGCAATAGTTATATCTGTTTCGGTTGTCGCATTTTTACTATGGCAAATATATTCTACCATAGAGGATTACTATTTGTTAAAAAACGACGAAACAATAAGGCAGCTGCAAAGCAAAAAAAATAATAAAGATAAGGCGGTTTTCTACTTATAAAATAATTCACTATCTTCGCGAATTAAAAGCTTATAAACAGTAAAAAAATATTTATTATATGGCTCTAAAAGCAGGTATCGTGGGCTTGCCCAACGTAGGAAAATCGACCCTATTCAATTGTTTGTCAAGTGCAAAAGCACAAGCAGCAAACTTCCCCTTCTGTACAATAGACGCACAGATGGGACAAATAACCGTTCCCGATGAACGACTTAACAAACTTGCCGAACTTGTTCACCCCGGGCGCATAGTGCCCGCCACATGCGACATTGTAGATATTGCCGGCCTTGTGAAAGGAGCCAGCAAGGGCGAAGGACTTGGCAACCAATTCTTGGGTAATATACGCGAAACCGACGCCATAATTCACGTACTGCGTTGTTTCGACAACGACAATATTGTGCACGTTGACGGTTCGGTGAACCCCGTACGCGACAAAGAGATAATAGATATCGAACTACAACTGAAAGACCTCGAAACTATCGAGAACAGGCTTAAAAGGGTTGAAAAATCGGCACGCGTAGGTGGCGACAAACAAGCCAAATTGGAGTACGATGTTCTGATGCAATACAAGGAGGCCCTCGAAGCCGGAAAATCGGCACGCACAGTGGTTTTCGACACCGAGGACGAGCAACAAGTGGCAAAAAATCTGTTCCTGCTCACATCGAAGCCTGTGCTATACGTGTGCAACGTCGATGACACATCGGCTGCAAAAGGCAACAAATATGTCGATGCAGTGCGCGAGGCCATAAAAGACGAACACGCCGAACTGCTGATAATATCGGCACAAACAGAGTCGGACATAGCCGAACTGGAAAGCTACGAAGAGAAACAGATGTTCTTGGAGGACATGGGACTCACCGAGTCGGGTTGCGACCGTCTTATAAAAGCCATATACAGCCTTTTGAACCTGCAAACGTTTATAACAGCCGGCGAAATGGAGGTGAAAGCATGGACATTCCGCAAGGGATGGAAAGCACCCCAATGTGCAGGCGTCATACACACCGATTTCGAGAAAGGCTTCATTCGTGCCGAAGTAATAAAATATGACGACTACATAAACTATGGTTCCGAAGCCGCAGTGCGCGAAGCCGGCAAAATGGGTGTCGAAGGCAAGGAATATATAGTACAAGACGGCGATATCATGCATTTCAGATTTAACGTATAATATGACAACACTACCCTGCTCCATTGTGTGGAACCCCGACATGAGTCCGTTTTCAATCCTCGGGTTCGAGGTGCGCTACTATTCGCTATGCTGGATGGTAGGCCTGTTGCTTGGGTATTTCATAATGAAACATCTGTACAAGAAACAAAAAATAAGCGAAACGCTTTTTGAACCGCTGTTCATGTACTGTTTCGTTGGAATTCTTGTGGGAGCACGCTTGGGACATTGCCTGTTCTACGAACCCGAATACTATCTTATACACCCTGTGGAAATGATTTTACCCATAAAACAAACAGCCGATGGGTGGAAATTCATTGGTTACCAAGGGCTTGCAAGCCATGGAGGCACAATAGGATTGTTCTGTGCATTGTGGTTCTACTGTCGCAAGACAAAACTATCGTTTGCATGGGTTTTGGACAATATAGCCATCGCCACCCCCATTGTGGCAGGCATGATACGTATGGGTAATTTCATGAACAGCGAGATACTTGGACGTGCCACCGACAGCCCCTTTGGGATAGTATTTGCACAAGTCGATAACATCCCCCGCCACCCGGCACAGCTATACGAGGCCATAGCCTATTTCCTGTTTTTTGCAGGCGGCATGCTGCTATACAAGAAAATGCCGCAAAGGGTGGGCAGCCTGTTCTTTTTCGGCTACTGCTTGGCAACCATATTCACATTCCGTTTCTTCGTGGAGTTCATAAAGGAGGTACAAGTGGAGTTCGAACAAAGCATGACACTCGACATGGGACAATGGCTCAGTATTCCTTTTATTATAATTGGAATTGCCTGCATGATAAGAGGTTATAAAAAACATATTTAACAATTTATTAGTCAGGGCTTTGTATTAATACAAAGCCCTGACTAATAATTGTTCTATCTATAATTAAACCTCCAAATTGGAGCATGTTCTTCTGTCATGTCGAGAACCACATAAAAGGCACCTTTCTTTAAAATGTGAAACTTTGCATTGTTACGCGAACGTTTTATAATATCCTTGTGTGTACAAAAACAGATACCTTTTTCATTATCACTTGACATATCCAAATTAACATAATACACAATATTACCATTTTTCAAGAAATGTAACCCTTCTAATCCAGAGCTAATACTATATTTCTTCGAATAATCACAAAGTTCATTGGAGTCTTTTAATTTATAACGATAAAAATAAACCAATGTATCCCATTCAAAAGGCATTATTTCGGAAAAATCTACTATACATTCTGTTGTATCATTACCGGAAATTTTCCAATCATTCCAATGTTTGTTTGCTTCATAATCAAGGATTTCTTTACTTGTTAAAAAAAAGTTCTCAATACAAGAAGCCGGACCTATTTTAAAGTTATTTTTAAAAAACTCCCAATGATTATACCCTGTAATTCCATTATTAACATTAATCTCAATACAAGATGTAAAAAGTAAAATTAGAAATAACAATAAAAGATTTTTAAATTTCATACTATTAAAAGTTATTTAAATTTACTCGCCGTATTCATTTAAATGTAAGGGCAGAGTCAACCAGCAAGTGCAACATGTTTGTAAAAATGATAAAAAGAATTTATATCATTTCATTTATAAATATTTCCCTATATTAATTAATCATATCTCCAAATTGGAGCATGTTCTTCTGTCATGTCGAGAACCACATAAAAGGCACCTTTCTTTACAATGTGGAACTTTGCATTGTTACGCGAACGTTTTATAATATCCTTGTGTGTACAAAAACACACACCATTCTCATCATCACTTGCCATAAATAAATCTATTTCATAGACAATCTCACCCTCTTTTAAAAAATGTAATCCCTCGAAAACATACTCATGCAAATCAATTAAATCATAATCATTTATATATTTTTTAAGTTTATCGCTATTATTATTAAAATTAGATGATGAATTTAAATATATTAGAGAGTCCCATTCAAAAGGCATTATTTCGGCAAAATCTATTACATATTTTGTTGAATCTTTACCTGTAACTGTCCAATCATTCCAATGTTTGCCAACGACACTATCGAGTCTATCTTTTTTTGTTAAAGAGAAAGTCTTTAATACATAATGTATTACCCCTTTGCTAAAATCCTTAAAATAATCAAAACTGAAAATATATTTTGAAGAATATCCACATTCAATAAAAAGGGTAGATGTAAACAATAAAACTAAAAATAACAATAAAAGATTCTTAATTTTCATACTATTAAAAGTTATTTAAATTTACTCGCCGTATTCATTTAAGTGTAAAAACCTCCTATACAGGGAATAAAAAACATTATCGGATAACTTTTTTTTGAGAATATACCATCGACCATCATTTCCTCGTTCATACGAATACAAACCATTCTTCCAATATTCTTCCAATACACGCAAAGCTATTTCTTTTGTATTTCTGTTTTTAATTTCTACACCTAATCGACGACCAATCTTATTATTTAGAAGATCTACAGTCATGTCTGCATCCGATTCTTTATCAAAAACTCTTACATTTACATCAAAATAAGGTCGTGTTTCATGAGCATCACCAGCATCGCGAGCAACTTGTGGTCCATATTTTGATGTAATAGCCGCTTGCCAAATAGTATGTCTTATAGCATTTCTTCCCTCGCGAATGTAGTAAAAATCATTAAATGAATTTTCTTTTCCATTAAAAAATTCATCATATTTTTTTGCAAACCTCTCTGTATTACTTGATAAATTTTTACCTTTATCTTGAATTCCCAAACCTATCTCATAAGCTGCTTTAACATGCTTTAAACTTTTAAATGGAAATATAGCTTCTCTTATTTCTTTTTTATCCATAAAATTTTCATACGCTTCAGCAATAGGTTTAGTGGTCGCATATTGTTTTATTATATAAATTGCTCCACGCTTCATATTATTCCATTTATCATGTTTCTTTTCCCATTTATCAATCTTATTTACAGATGTACTATTTTGATTTATATTAATAGCAGGAGTGGAATAAATATTTGATGGAAAATAACTATTAGTTCTATAATCTTTTTTATAAGTATTATTAAAATAATTATCGTATATATTTGGAGTTTTATAAGAATTTGAATCTTCATAGTTTTCTGCAAAACTATCATTTACAGAATAAATTCTATTAACACTTTTATTTTTCTCTTTTTCTTTTTGAGAAAGCTCATTATCAAAATAACTGTAAAATTGTTTTTTCATATTGCCAAAAATTATAATGACTGCAAATATAATATCCCATAAAAGTAGATGTTTGCAAAAATGATAAAAAGAATTTATATCATTTCATTTATCAATATATCCCTATCTTAATATCATATCTTCAAATGGAGCATCAGCTTCTGTCATGTCGAAAACCACATAAAAGAGACATTTCTTTACAATGTGAAACTTTGCATTGTTATAAATACGTTTATTTCTTCAAATATTTTTATTTATTAACTTATTTTAACAATCGGGGGGGTAAAATGAGATGTTTTAAATACATTTGCACAATCATGTTAAACATTTATTAATTTTTTTAAATTACGAAATTATGAAAAAAAGACTTAGATTTTCAGGTATGTTACTATTTGCCATGGTTGCAAGTTTTACATTTACAGCATGTAGCGATGATGACGGTGGAGGTGTTACAACAAGCAAGACACCATCACCAACACTTACCGATAAAAGTGGAAACACTATACAACTTAACAAAGCCGGTAATAATTATTTCAACTACAATAATGAGGGTAAATTAGTTTCATTTGGAAACTCAAGTTATTATGAATATGAAATAGAAGGAGATAAATTTACAATAAAAAATGAAGAATCTTATGGAGGAAAAGAATCTTATGTTACTTATAATATAGAACTAAACTCTTTAGGATTTATTTCAAAAGTAAACTATAAAGGCGCTGTTGAATACGATGGAGATGATGAAGGATATGGAGGCTATAATGAATATTGGGAAGGTACTGTTACTTACAACTATAATTCTAATGGGGAGCTTATAGGTATGAATGCAACAGAAAAAGAAAATGGCCGGGATTATGATTGGGAGGAAGATAAATATTATAATTTTTCAGCATCATATAATGTAAGTCAAAAATTCACTTGGGTAAATGGAGACCTTATTTCATCAGAATATAAATCTAAAGCAAACGACGGTTCAATATTTGAAGTTTACAATGATATAAATTACAGTAATGATTTAAATCCCATAAAACAAAACACACTCTGTTTTGCATATATACAAGAATTTGATTTAACATCTATACTTAGTCTTATAGGACTTTTAGGAGTTGGAACAACACATCTACCAACACGTTTGGATTATTCGGATATAGAAAAAGAAGGAGATTACGAAGATAAATATGACGGTTATAAGAATTGCTCATATTCTTTAAACAATAATGGTACTATAAAAATAGAAAACGGTAGAAGCTATTCTTATGGCAATAATATCAACTATTCTCCTGGTAAAACACGTGATATAACAGATAAACAGAAAAAATTTAAAAGCTTAGGTAAGCTACATCGCTCCAAACATCAAAAATAAATTCATAAAAATAAAAAGGGTATTTAAAGCCTAATTTTTTAAACAAGCAATCCCGCCAGAGTTATTCTAACGGGATTGTTTTCTTTATAAAATGACTTTGAATCATCCGCTTTATTTTCCCCTTACGATACGCTTAATATCGTTTAGCTTATTCAGTGCCTCCAACGGCGTCAGGTTATTGACATCGATGCCCAGAATTTCGTCGCGCACCTGCGACAATACAGGGTCGTCCAACTGGAAGAAACTCAGCTGCACACCCTCGCGACTGTCGGCAATTTCGCTTGTTGGGGCACTCTTCATCTCGCCACGATTGCCCGACGCTTCGAGCTTGGCAAGTATCTGCTCGGAACGTTTTACTATGCTCTTGGGCATACCGGCGAGCTTTGCCACGTGAATACCAAACGAGTGTTCGCTTCCGCCGGGCATGAGCTTGCGCAGGAAAATAACCTTGCCATCTATTTCCTTGACCGACACATTGAAATTCTTTATGCGCGGAAAACTTTTTTCCATTTCGTTCAGTTCGTGGTAGTGGGTGGCAAAAAGGGTGCGTGCCCTGCCCTTTGACGATTCATGTATATGTTCCACGATGGCCCACGCTATGGACATTCCGTCGTAGGTGGATGTACCGCGACCAAGCTCGTCGAACAACACAAGGCTGTGCGCCGACAAATTGTTAAGTATATTTGCTGCCTCGGTCATTTCGACCATGAAGGTAGATTCTCCGGCCGATATATTGTCGCTTGCTCCCACACGGGTGAATATTTTATCGACAAGGCCTATTCTTGCGCTCTCGGCAGGCACAAAACAACCCATCTGAGCCAACAGCGTTATCAAGGCTGTTTGACGCAACAGGGCCGATTTTCCGGCCATATTGGGACCGGTGACTATTATTATCTGCTGTTTTTCGCTATCGAGATATAGGTCGTTGGGGATATATTCCTCGCCCACACCCATCTGTCTTTCTATAACAGGGTGACGCCCTTGTATTATTTCTGTTATATCCTCCTCGCATATAACAGGACGTATATATTTATAGGATTTGGATATGTTTGCAAACGACAAAAGGACATCCAAGCGTGCCAACAAAGTGGCATTTAACTGAATGGCAGGAATGCTATCGGCAATATACATTATAAGCTCGGCATAAAGACGATTTTCGAGTGCGAGGATTTTTTCCTCGGCACCAAGGATTTTTTCTTCGTACTCTTTGAGTTCCTGCGTTATGTAACGCTCGGCATTTACAAGCGTCTGCTTGCGTATCCATTCCTGCGGAACGTTATCCTTATAGGTGTTGCGTACCTCAATGTAATAGCCAAATACGTTGTTAAACGATATTTTCAGGCTTGGTATTCCTGTGCGCTCGCTCTCGCGTTGCTGCAACTGCATAAGATAGTCCTTGCCGTTGTATGCTATGGCACGCAATTCGTCGAGTTCGGGATTAACACCGGTGGCTATTACACCCCCTTTGTTCAACAACAGGGGTGGCTCGGGAACTATCTCATCCGATATCCTATCGCGAACATCGGCGCAAAAATCGAGCTGTGCTCCCAACCGTTTTATAACATTGTTCGACGAATTCTCACATGCCGTTTTTATTGGTTCTATGGCTTGTAGAGCGGTTTTCAACTGCACTAACTCGCGCGGCGACACGCGTCCTGCCGCCACCTTGGAAATTATGCGTTCCAAGTCGCCTATCATACATAAATTTTCTTCGATGACGCTATGAAAAGAGGGTTCGCGGAAATAATATTCCACAATGTCGAGGCGTTCGTTTATGGCTTTCATATCTTTTAGCGGGAACACCATCCAGCGTTTCAGAAGACGCGCCCCCATGGCCGTTGTCGTGTTGTCTATCACCGACAATAGCGACTTACCACCCTCGTGCATGCTCGAAAGCAGTTCCAGACTGCGGATGGTAAATTTGTCGAGGCGTACATAACGCTCCTCCTCGATGCGCGATATATTACGTATGTGCGATATTTGGTTATGCAAAGTAACCGAAAGATAATGCAATATGGCACCGGCTGCCACAACACCACTGCGCAAATGCGAAATGCCAAACCCTTTCAGATTTTTTGTTTCGAAATGCTTGGTTAGTTTTTCGTGTGCAAATTCATCGGTGAAAACCCAATCGTCCAACTCGAAAGTAATGAATTTTGTACCGAAACACTCCTGAAAACGATTTTTCAAGCCACGCTCGAACAAAACCTCCTTGGGTTGGAAATTTATAAGCAGTTTTTCTATGTAGTCGAATGTACCCTCGGCTGTCAGAAACTCGCCTGTGGATATATCGAGGAACGCCACACCGCACATAGGCTTGCCAAAATGCACCGCCGCAAGGAAATTATTTTCCTTATAGTCGAGAATATTGTCGTTTATAGAGACACCGGGAGTAACCAACTCGGTTATACCGCGCTTGACAAGTTTTTTTGTGAGTTTAGGGTCCTCTAATTGGTCGCAGATGGCAACACGCCTGCCCGCACGTACAAGTTTAGGAAGATAAGTATCCAGCGCATGAAAAGGAAAACCCGCCATTTCAATAGCTGCCGATGACGAACTTTTTCCGTTGGAACGCTTGGTGAGTGTTATTCCCAATATCTCTGACGCTATGACTGCATCGGTAGAATATGTTTCATAAAAATCGCCGCAACGAAAAAGCATTATAGCATCGGGATGCTTTGCTTTAAGGTCGTAAAACTGCTTCATCATCGGGGTGATAGCTGTATCTTTTTCTGCCATTTTAACGTGCTGTTTGTGGTATCTTAAATATATGCGAAGATACACATTTTTTTCGTATCTGACAATGATACATTGCTCATAGCAAAGAGAAAATTTATTTAATTATTAAATAAAACTATCTATACCCTAAATATTAGTTTTTTTATATATTTTTGCAAGTTATTATGCCCGTTAAAGGCACAACACACATAAAAAAACTATTTACACTATGGGATACAATTTTAATGCCATCGAACAAAAATGGCAAAAATACTGGAAAGAAAATAAAACATACCGAGTTATCGAGAATGGCGATAAAGAGAAATTCTATGTTCTGAACATGTTCCCCTATCCATCGGGAGCCGGCCTGCACGTTGGTCACCCATTGGGATATATAGCATCCGATATTTTTGCTCGTTATAAGCGTCTTAACGGGTTTAACGTACTCAACCCTATGGGTTACGATGCATACGGACTTCCTGCCGAACAATATGCCATACAAACAGGACAACATCCGGCCATAACAACCGAACAAAACATAAAAAGATATCGTGAGCAACTCGACAAAATAGGGTTCTGTTTCGATTGGGAACGCGAGATAAGAACTTGCGACCCCGAATACTACCATTGGACACAATGGGCATTCATAAAAATGTTCAACAGCTACTACGACAACAAAGAAAACCGTTGCAAACCAATTGAAAAACTTGTAGAAAAACTATCAAAAGAGGGTAGTGCCGGTGTCGATGCTGCTTGCACAAAAGAAATTGAAATAAGCGCACAGCAGTGGAATTCCATGAGCTGGAAAGAGAAAGAAGAGACTCTGATGAATTGGAGAATAGCTTTCTTGAACGAGACAATGGTCAACTGGTGTCCAAAACTCGGAACGGTACTTGCCAACGACGAAGTTGTCGATGGTGTTTCGGAACGAGGAGGCTATCCCGTAGTGCAAAAAAAGATGAAACAGTGGTGTCTGCGAGTATCGGCCTATGCACAACGAATGCTCGACGGACTGGATAAAATAGATTGGACAGAATCGCTAAAAGAGACCCAACGTAACTGGATAGGTCGCAGCGAAGGTACCGAAATGCAGTTCCACGTAAAAGAGAGCGACACCGTATTTACCATTTTCACCACACGAGCCGACACCATATTCGGAGTTACTTTCATGGTGCTTGCCCCCGAGAGCGAATTGGTGGCAAAACTCACAACAGAAGCACAAAAAAACGCTGTCGAAGAATACATAGACCGCACCAAGAAAAGAACAGAACGCGAACGTATAATAGACCGTAACGTAACCGGTGTGTTTACAGGCTCCTATGCAATAAACCCCATTACAGGCGAAGAAATCCCGGTATGGGTAAGCGACTACGTACTGTCGGGATATGGAACCGGAGCCATCATGGCTGTGCCTGCGCACGACAGTCGCGACTACGCATTTGCAAAACATTTTGGTATAGAAATACGTCCACTCATAGAAGGCTGCGACGTGAGCGAAGAGAGTTTCGATGCAAAAGAGGGCATAATGAAAAATTCTCCCACAGCCACATTCTCGGCATGCAAGCTAAAACTCAACGGATTAACCGTAAAAGAGGCCATAGCAGCTACCAAAAAGTATGTGACAGAGAACAATTTAGGACGAGTAAAAGTAAACTACCGTTTGCGCGATGCTATTTTCAGTCGCCAACGATACTGGGGTGAACCATTCCCAATATACTACAAAGAAGGCATACCCTGCCCTGTGCCCGAAGAGTGTCTGCCAATAGAACTTCCCGATGTAGAAAAATTCCTACCCACAGAAAGCGGTGAGCCACCATTGGGCCATGCTAAAATATGGGCTTGGGACAGTGTGAACAACACAATATGCGACAAAGAAAAAATAGATAACAAAACAATATTCCCACTGGAACTAAATACAATGCCCGGTTTTGCCGGTTCAAGCGCATACTATCTGCGCTACATGGACCCACGCAACCACACCGCAATTGTATCGGAAAAAGCCGATAACTATTGGCAAAATGTCGATTTATATGTTGGCGGTACAGAACATGCAACAGGCCACCTCATATACTCGCGATTCTGGAACATGTTCCTGCACGACATTGGAGTGAGCGTAAAAGAAGAGCCATTCCAAAAACTTGTCAACCAAGGAATGATTCAAGGAAGAAGTAATTTTGTATATCGCATAAAAGACACTAACACATTCGTATCATACAATTTGGCAAAAGACTACGATGTGACTCCGCTACATGTAGATGTGAACATTGTATCGAACGACATTTTAGACATAGAGGCATTCCGTTCTTGGCGTCCCGAATATGCCAATGCAGAATTTATTCTTGAAAACGAAAAATACGTATGCGGTTGGGCAATTGAAAAAATGAGTAAATCAATGTTCAATGTGGTTAACCCCGATACTATTGTAGAAAAATATGGAGCCGACACACTGCGTCTGTACGAAATGTTCTTGGGCCCTGTTGAACAATCTAAACCATGGGACACAAACGGCATAGACGGCTGTCATCGTTTCCTGCGCAAGCTATGGAATATGTTCTTCGACAAAGACGACAATCTGTGCATAAGCAACAACGAACCAACAAAAGAGGAACTGAAATCCATACATAAACTAATAAAGAAAACCACCGAAGACATACCATCGTTCTCCTACAACACAACGGTGAGCGCATTCATGATATGCGTAAATGAATTAAGCAGCCTAAAATGCAATAAACGCGCCATATTGGAACAATTCATAATACTGCTTACACCGTTTGCTCCACATATATGCGAAGAAATATGGGAAGCATTGGGACACAACACCACAGTGTGCGATGCAAAATGGCCTATGTACAACGAAGAATATTTAAAAGAAGATACAATAACATATACTATTTCTTTCAACGGAAAAGCACGCTTTACAATGAACTTTGCAGCCGATGCCGGAAAAGAAGAAATAGAAAGCAGCGTACTTGCAAACGAGAACACAAAAAAATATTTAGAGGATAAGCCTGTAAAGAAAATGATTGTTGTTCCCAAGAAAATAGTAAATATTGTATTCTAAATATTTTTATTCAAAGAATTAAAAACAGATTCTAACATTTAAGGATATGGCTAAGTTATTTATACCTAAGAAGAATTTAGCAGACGAAATTAAAAGTTATCTAATGATAACGCTTGGCCTTGCTATCTATGCGTTGACATGGAATTTTTTCATGAGTCCCTATGAATTCTTGGTAGGAGGCATGACCGGTGTAGGAGCTATTGTGCAATATACAACCGGTATATCTATGCAATATATCTATTTTGCAATAAACATAGTACTTATATCTATTGCCATAAAAATTTTAGGATTTAAATTTTGCATAAAAACAGTATATGCAATTTTTGCCATGACAATAATGTTAAGCATAACAGAAGAACTGTTTAAAGAGCAAAATGCACTTACAATATTAGGCCCCGACAGACAACTCGAAGTGTGCCTTGTAGGTTCCATATTCATAGGAATAGGAATTGCCACCTGTTTTTTGAATAACGGAAGTACAGGAGGCGTGGATATAATAGCAGCCATAGTGAACAAGTACAAGGATGTAAGTTTTGGCAGAGCAATGCTATATATCGATTCCTGTATCATAACAAGCGGTTTTTTCATAATTCCAAGTGCCGATATATCGGAAAGTCTTGCAAAAGTATTCTATGGATATATAAACTTAGTGATAGTGAACGTATCGTTGGATTATGTAGTGAACAGCAACCGGCAAATGGTACAGTTTTTTATATTCTCCAATAAATACGAGGATATAGCCTATTACATAACACGTTCTATGCATCGCGGTGTTACATTGCTCGATTCTGTTGGTTTCTACTCGAAAAAAGAGGGCAAAGTAATAACAACGCTTGCCAGAGCCAACCAATCGAACGAACTATTTAACATAGTTAAACAAATAGACCCCAACGCACTTATATCACAAACAAAAGTAATGAGCGTATTTGGCAACGGGTTCGATAAGATAAAAGCAAAAACAAAAAAACTGAAAACAACAGAAGAATTAGAAAAAAATTAAGATGTTGTTTCCATTTACATAGTCAAAAACAAATGAAATTAGTTTTCGCAACAAACAACAAACATAAATTAGACGAAGTACGCAGTATATTAGGCGATAGGGTAGAGGTATTGTCGTTAAATGATATAAATTGTCACGACGATATACCCGAAACAGCCGAAACACTGCAAGGAAATGCACTTATTAAAGCTCGTTATATTTATAACAAATACGGTATAGACTGTTTTGCCGACGACACCGGGTTAGAGGTCGATGCACTTAATGGAGAACCGGGAGTATATTCGGCACGATATGCAGGCGAACAACATTGCAGCGAGGACAATATGAACAAACTGTTACAAAATTTAACAGGAAAAACAAACCGCAATGCACAATTTCGCACAGTTATAGCGTTAATTATAAATGGAGAAGAAACCCTTTTCGATGGAATAGTAAAAGGCACCATATCCAAAGAAAAAACCGGTGATTCGGGGTTTGGATACGATCCTATATTTGTTCCGGAAGGCCACACCGAAAGTTTTGCACAAATGGATAGCAAGCAAAAAAACAAAATAAGCCACCGCTATCGTGCAGTAGTGAAACTATGTGACTATTTAAAGAAAAAGTAACGAAAAATATAAAACCCATGACAAGAAAAATAATTTTATCATTGCTTGCAGTAGTGTTTGCAACGACTATAAAAGCAGCCATAGGAGATTGGAAACTACACATGTCATATCACAATGCAACATATTGTGAAGCAGTGGATGATAAAATTTATATTCTTGCATCGGGTTCTTTATATTCATACAATAAAGAAGACTCCGAAGTACGCACATACGACAAAATATCACACCTGAACGATGTAAATATATTGTTCATAAGATATTGTAAAGAGATAGACGCACTTGTTTTAGTATATAAGAATGCTAATATAGATATACTGTACAGCGATGAATCGGTATATAATATATCGGATTTCAAAAACAAGACACTTACCAACAAGGTTATTAACAATGTATCGTTAATAGGTACAACAGCCTATATATCCACCAATTTCGGTATAGTGGTTCTGGATGTAGAAAAAAAGGAATTCAGCAACACATACACTATAAACAAAAATATTACAGCCTGCTATTATTTAAACAACAAAATATATGCAGCCTGCAATGAAGGTATAATATGCGGTGACACCAACGATAATCTTTTAGACCCAAACAATTGGAAAATAATAAATTCCACCAAAATAACCGAGTTTGGTGAATTCAACGGAGAACTACTTTTTACAGTAAGTAACAAAGGTATATACACGCTCAACAGCAACAACAGCCTGAAAGAAATAATAAACAGCGGAGGAACAAAATACACCTACCTATACCAACACAACGGTAAGCTAATAGCAGGAAGCAACAACAAACTACTAATACTGAATAGTTTAACCGATTACAATACATACAAATTAGACGGAAACAGCATTTTTGTAAGAGTCAACGGAAACGAATACTGGAATTGCAAAGGATACAAAGGCTTTGTAAGTGCAAAAACAGAAGATAACAGTATAGTAGATGACAGCGAAAGCTACACCCCTGTAAGTCCAGTCAGAAACTATTGCGAGTTCATGAAATTTTCGGGCAATAAACTGCTTATAGCAGGAGGTAACCTGAACTATTTCGATATAAATTTCTACGACCCCACCATAATGGAATATTACTACGACGAAGAAAGGTGGTTCAACTATCCCGAAGACGATGTAAAAACAGCGTTGGCAGGCAAAAAATACAGAAATATATGTACCGTAGATGAAAACCCCAACGAAACAGGCCATATATTTGCCGGTTCATTCGGTCATGGTATATTTGAATTTAAAGACGGAGAATTCATCAATTACTACAATTTCGATAATTCCCCAATAGAAACAGTAGTCAATAATTCATATAACTACATACGTGTTTCGAAAGTAAAATTCGACGAGGATGGTAATCTGTGGGTAGTAAATACCGGTACAAAAGACATAATAAAAGTACTTAAAACCGACGGAACATGGCAAAAAATAAACTATAAGGAAATAGAGTATCAACCAACCATATCCGACATATATTTCGATTCGCGTGGTTGGCTATGGGCCGTTTCGCTACAACAAGACGCCGGACTGTTTTGTGCAAAAATAAATGAAACCCCGTTCGACACAAGCGACGATACTAAAAAAGCTTGGTACTCAAATTTTACCAACCAAGACGGAATTAGCTACGAAATAAACCAGATATATGGTTTTATCGAAGACAAAGAAGGCAAAATATGGGTGGGAACAAACACCGGATTATTTGTAATAGAAAACCCACGTACATTTTTCGATAACGGCATTTTCACTCAAATTAAAGTGCCACGCAACGACGGTACAAACCTTGCCGATTATCTGCTGACAGGTACGTTCATACAAAGTATCTGCATTGACGGTGCAAACCGAAAATGGATAGGAACAAAATACAATGGTATATATCTTATTTCGGCCGATGGATTAGAGACTATACACCATTTTACAACAGAAAACAGCCCGCTCCCCTCGAACAGTATAGTGAGCATTGCGGTAAACAACAAGAATGGCGAAGTGTTCATAGGAACCGAAAATGGATTGGTTAGCTACATGGGTAATGCCACCGAAGCTCATGAAACACTCGATGAGAGCAATATACATGCCTATCCCAACCCTGTGAGAGCCGATTACAGCGGAGATATCTCGATAGTAGGACTAACACTCGACTGCAATGTAAAAATAGTCGATACGGCAGGCTCATTAATTCACGAAGGCACATCAATAGGTGGTTCATTCAGCTGGGACGGACGCAACAAAAAAGGAGAAAAAGTAGCAAGCGGAGTTTACTATGTTCTTACATATGATGAAAATGGTAACGAAGGAGTAGCCACCAAGATTCTTGTAATAAGATAATACAGATATTTTAAGTAGATATAATAATTACTCCTGTGTGGTGAATAACACACAGGAGTTTTTTTTAATATATGGCAGCCATATACACATAGTTGGTTCATCTATATTATTAACCTGTTTCACCGCTGTTATTAATAATATTCCTTTTTTAAATATAAAAAAAGATAATAACAAAAATAAAGCCTGTTAATTGTGTAGATAAATAATTTAAACTTTTTTTGCTTTTTATTTTATTAGTTTGAAATAGCATATTGTTACTATTAAATGAACAACGTAATACATTGATTTATAAAAATATATATTACTTTATCAACATGCTGTTGAATATGTATGCTGTTAATAAATTGTTCTGTTGAAACTCCATTTATCTGTTAAGAACAAGCATGAAAAATAATAGAAAAAACGCTATTTTAAAATTTGGTTTTTTAATATCGCATCATCTATATAGATAAATTCATAACAACAAAATATAAATGACAATTTTTAATAATATCTTTTCAAACAGTTTTCAACAGTTTACTAACAACCATACGGAATAAACTTATTACGGCACTATATATTATGATATAAAAAAAAGGCCGGTAACAAGTACCGACCCTTTTAATGGTGTTTGTATTTTTATTTATGATAGCTTAGCAAGTGCCTCTTTTATGCGGCGTATAGCTTCTACTATGTTTTCATCGCTTGTGGCATAGCTCATGCGGAAACACTCGGGCGAACCAAAGGATGCTCCTCCTACTGTTGCTACGTGGGCTTCGGTGAGCAGGTACATGGCAAGGTCGTCGGAATTGTTTATTGTGTATTCTCCGTAGCTTTTTCCATAGAATGAACTACATTTCGGGAACAGATAAAAAGCACCTTCGGGTACGTTTACTTCCAATCCGGGAATTTCTTTTGTTAGTTTTACTATTAAATCGCGTCGGCGTTGGAATGCTTGACGCATTGTTTCTACATCGTCCTGAGGGCCTGCGTATGCTTCCAATGATGCCATTTGCGACACAGAGCAAGGACCGCTGGTGTATTGTCCTTGTAGCTTGTTACAGCCTTTCACAATCCATTCGGCGGCAGCAAGGTATCCAATTCTCCAACCGGTCATGGCGTATGCTTTTGATACTCCGTTCACTATTATTACTCTGTCGCGTATTTCGGGGAATTGTGCTATGCTTTCGTGTTTTCCTACATAGTTTATATGTTCATATATTTCATCGGCTACGACATATACTTGGGGATGTTTGGCAAGTACATCGGCAAGTTCTTTTAATTCGGCTTTTGTATATACCGAGCCTGTCGGGTTCGATGGAGAACATAGTATGAGCATTTTTGTTTTTTCGGTTATAACCGATTTTAGTTGCTCGCCTGTTATTTTAAAATTTTGTTCTATCCCGGCGCTTACTATAACCGGTGTTCCATCGGCAAGCTTTACCATTTCGGGGTAACTTACCCAGAAAGGGGCGGGTACAATTACTTCATCGCCGGGGTTCACAAGTGCCATTATGGCATTGCACACAGCTTGCTTAGCTCCGTTAGAAACCGAAATTTGTGATTCGGTGAATTCGAGCCCGTTTTCTTTTTTAAGTTTTTCTACGATAGCTTTGCGCAGAGTGGGGTAGCCGGGTACAGGCGAATAGCGCGACCAGTTGTCGTCGATTGCTTTTTTTGCAGCCTCTTTTATGGTATCGGGAGTATTAAAGTCGGGCTCTCCGACACTCATATTTATTACATCTACACCCTGTGCTTTTAGTTCCTGACTTTTTTGTGACATTGCAAGTGTAGCCGAGGGAGAAAGTCTGTTAAGGCGATCAGCTAATTTGTTCATAGTTGTATTTATTAGTTAGTTATACTTTTTATAGAAGCCATATCGTTTGTTTATCCGTTTTTTATATTCAAAAATGAATAAACATCCTATATACATAGGTATATTTTTACAATAGCAAAGTTAAAGAAATATTTTTTCTTAAGTATATATTTCACAAATAATTTATCTATGTGCAAAAAATAATTCGCTATCTAAAAATATTAGATAGCGAATTATTTTTTGCATTACTTTCTATTATATAATTTCTTTATCCAAAGATAATATCCTGTAAGCGGTAGTGTGGCACCTAAAAGTGCTGCCAAGAATGTGAGTATGCGGGTAAATAATCCGCCCCAACTACCTACGTGAACCGAGTATATCCAACCACGTATTTTGCTCGTGTCTGGTTGATCCTTGTACAACGAAACTTCGGTTATCTCGCCACTCTTTGTATCGAATGAGTATTTATCCGATGCTCTTTGATTACCAAATTGGTTGAATGAGACGGTTACACTGCCTTTTGTAACTGTAATTTGCTTAAATTGAGGATTTATTTCTGCAACTTCGTCAAAAACTTTTTGCCAAAAAGCAAATTTATTCTCTTTCTCTCTTTTTATTTTACGCTCTTTATTAGTCTTTTCTTGTTGATTATTATGTGTTGAACTATGTGTAGTTTCAACCCCAAAGAGAGTATAAACCCCATTTCTGTACCACTGGAATGACCATGTGAGTCCTGTCAGAGACATTGCCAAAAGCAGTAGCAGGGCATAAATACCACCGGCAACATGAAAGTCGTACAAAAAGCGTCTCCATCCTTTACTAACTTTAATCGATATGTGGTTTTTTAGTATCTTTATATTACGTGGCCACCATATTATGGCTCCTGTAATAAGTATAAATACAAACATAATTGTACTTATTCCTACAACTAATTTTCCCAACCCGATGCTGCCATCATCAGCTTTTGCACTACCCATCATCCAACGGTGCATTTTGAACATTGTTGAAAAGAAAGGCAGACGCTCGTATTTTCCTTTTATTTCTCCTGTATAAGGGTCTATATATATAGATGCTTTACGAGGTTTAGACAAATTTACTTGATATGTGCGTTCGGCTTCGGGGAATACATTAATTCCTGTTACATGTATACTGTCTGGTAGGGTAGAAGATACTATTTCGGCAAGTTTGTCGAGTGGCAGTCGCTCTCTTTCTATCTTATCTACATAAAACAGAGAATGGTTTGCCATCTGAGTAATCTCTTTTTCGAATACAAGCATTGCACCCGAAAAACAGATTAATGTAATGAGTATTCCAAATGGAATTGATAGCCACAAATGTATTTTGCGAAATATTTTTTTCATCTATATAATGTAAAATTATTTTTTCAAATTTAATTTTCCTACTGTTTGAATAGATTCGGCTTTGACTGTGAGTCCTTTTACAGCCTCAGCTGTATTAATGTCTATTTTATAGAATGTAGGAAAATCTCCTGTTGTAACATTAATGGGAATATATACTGCACCATCTTCGCCGTAAGGCTCGCCACCTATGGAGAAATCCTTTGGTAGTCCTGTAATAAGTTGAAGACTCTTTTTCTCGGCATCAAAAATAGCCAATTCACCCACGTTGGCATTAGTTCCGTCGTTAATCATGCTCTCGGCACCATCTTTATAAAGTTGCAACAAGAAACTGTTATCATCGATATACCAACAACGGTATATTGGGTTTTTGTTTCCTAATTCTTCAATATTTACATAATAATCATTGTCGAATGATGTCTCTCCTGCTTTTATGCGTACAACTCCCGAGGGTAATTTTCCTGTTGTTTTCTTAAGTTCTTCGGTCGAGAGGAAAGAGCGTCCATATCCCGGAGAAAAAGCATATACATCGCCATTTTCGGTAGCCCATATAGTCTGATAATATTGTGAACGTCGACGACCGCAGGCAAAACCAATCTTATCGGTCTCGGCTATTATAGGTGTTTCCTCGAAATTGTTTCCGCTGTATATTGCTATATATGCTTTGTCGGGATACTGTGTACTTGGTATAACACCTGCTGTATATGCACCGCTTCCGCTACCACCTGCTTGAGTGGTTATCAGTGTAGGGTCAGTAACCATTTCAGGTGTATGGCTTATTCCGTAGAGGCTCATTCCACCGGGTATAACCGATGTATAAAGTCTGTTGTTTGCTTCTACTATTCCGGCAAAGTGTACTTTTTCGCCATTACCCAGAAAATTCTCGGCATTAACCGATGTCTCTCTTTGACTGCCGTCTTTGGAATTCAGATAGTTGAATAGCAACATTTGTGGATAGTATCCGTTCTCGTCGGCTTTTGACGAATTTCCGGTTGAGGCTGTTATTATATTATCACCCCAAGTTCCGTAGGTTGTTATTCTGTTATACGTATAGGCATATTTCTCTATAGGATGTCCGTTTTCATTAAGGTAATATGATGCTCCTGTTCCTGCACCGCCTTTGTTATATACCAAGGCAAAAACATAATCCATGCCTTTATAAACCCAATAAGTGGCATTAAGAACCTCGGTTCCGTTACCCTCTACTGTTACCTCGCCACTCTCTAACGATTCTGCTGTTATTAGATAGCTTGCTTCGCCTACCACAGCAGGAATTACATATAGCGATTTTTTATTAACCTCGGGCGTTGGAGGCAATTCGGGTTCGTTATTGTCACTACTGCAAGAACTCAATATATTCCCCATTGCAAATAGGATTACAGCTATACTGCATGTGTAAATAATTTTTTTCATAATAGTTTTTTTATTATAAGTTATTAAAATATACTCTTAATTTTCCGTAAAATGCTCGTCCGGCTTTCTGAAGGCTGAAATTATCGTACAGTCTCTCATCGGTGATGTTGCGACATTCGAACGATATATTGTATCTACTATCTTTTATAGAGTAGGTAATGCTTATATTGTGCGACAGTTGCTCAGGTACCTTAGCTTTACTATCGGTATTTCCTATATTTTCCCAATGCAAGGGAAAATCGTGTTGCCAAAAAGCATCATAGATTATGTTTAATCTGCTATCTTTTGCAAACAGATTATTAAGTGTCACCGTTGCATCAAAATTTGCAAAAAGGTAGGGTATATTTGGCAGACGTACCTTATAATGCATACTTTCTTGCTGTGTACCACCTGCTATGTATCGTTCATAGTCTTTTGTGTCGATGCTGTTGAATGTACCACCTAAACCGAACCAATTGCCATAATTGTATCGCAGACTAATATTATATCCCTTAGTTTTTACGTGTCCGTGATTTTCGTAGATACCATATTCCAATGCACCTTGTTTGCCTATTCCACGTTTTATATAATCTTTGGTATCGCGGTAAATAAGTCCACCTTCGATATATATTGCATTTTTTCCGAAACTATTGTTGTAGCTTATATTAAAGTTAAAGTTATTGCTATTTTCGGGTCTCAGATTAGTCTTTCCTGCTTCAAGATCTTCATCGCCAAAAAGTTCATCGTTGGTAGGCAGACGATAAGCTTTTTCGTAGGATAGTTTGCTCTGTAAATTCTTTGTTATGTAGTATGTACCTGCTGCACCGTATCCCCATGCACTGACACTTTTTGATAGGTTTACGTAGTTTCCTACACCATCGGCCGAGCCGGATACCGGGCCTTTGTTATATTGATTATAATATTTTCCAAAAAAAGTGAGGTTCCACTTTTCCGATGGATAGTAACGGTACGATAGTCCGCTAATGTTTTTACGTGTAATCTTTGGGATATCAAAGTTTGTCAGTACATTTTCTCCTCCTTCGCTTCGACGGCTTGTACGTTTGAAACTGCTTAGCACATGATTAAAAGTAAATGTATGCTGCATTCCAATGCGATAGGTAAGGTTCATCGTGGCATTCCAATTTTTGTTATGTGACTCGCTTTTCTGGTATGATTGTTCTCCTTTACTTCCTTTATAGTAGTAATCTCCTTTCCAATTATAGGCTAACGACGATGTATCGATATTATTTGTAATATTATGGTTGTAGTTGGCTGTGAGTTTAAGGTTCAGATTGTCTATAAAAAGATTACGCTTGAAATATTCGAAAGACGGTATCAGTGAGTATCCTTTTCTGTGCTTGTCGCCAAAGACTGTCTCTTGATATACTCCTGTCTGAATTTCTTTATAAAAATTGGTATATGCGAAACTCAACATTACTCTGTCGGCCCATTTTTTATTTACAAAGCCTATTTTTCCTATAAGCGACTCGTTATGAAAAGTATCGTTGAAACGTTTTAGTCGGTGGATATTACTCTTATCAATGGGTGGGAAACGTACTGTTCCATCGCTGTTTACCTCGAAATTGCGCACCCAATTATGTGTGTAGTAGCTGTTGTCCGAGTAGTTTTGAAAAGCGTTTATTTCGTATGTGAAACCGTTTTTCAATGTATGTCCGAAATAGGCATGGCTCTTGTGTGTATTGAACGAACCGAACGAATAGGATGCATCGACAAACCAATTATCTCTATGGCGGTTTGTAACTATATTTACAATTCCACCCAATGCATCTGAACCGAACTCAACAGGTACTACTCCTTTGTATACTTCAATTCTTTTGGCCTGATTTATTGGTATATTATTAAGATTATATGCTATTCCAACACCTTCCTGCGGTATTCCGTCAATGAAAACTCTAACATGTTTGCCACTGAAGCCGTCGAGCATAAGTTGCATATCCGAACCAACACCGCCGCTTTCACGTATTTTCACTCCGGGTATCTTCATCAGTGCATCGCTCAAACTTTTGCTGTGGTTGGCAAGTTCTCTTGTATCCAACGCTACTGCATTATATGCCGAGTGGTTAACTCTTTCTACTTGGGATGATACAATCTCAACACCATCTAGTGTTATATCCTCTTCGCTAAGAGTTATATTCAGGTTTAGCTTACAGTCTTTCTCTATCTGTATGCTCTTCTCTTTGCTTTTATATCCTATTGCCGATATAACCATAGTGTAACTATCTACCGGAACCTCTAAACGAAACATACCATCTTCGTCGGTTACGCAACCGTAACGGGTACCTTTGAGAAGTACCGAAGCATAGCTTAGCGGGGTTTTATCTTCGGCTATCAGTTTACCAATAATAACTCCTCGATTTCTGTATGCAGTTTTATTGGTGTCATCGGCAAAAGCTATGGTTGATGTAAAAAAGATAAATAGTAGCAATATAAGTTTTCTCGTATTCATTTTTTATGTCTATAATTACGAGTGCAAAGATATTTTACCATATATGGATTGACAATACCGATATATTGCTATTTTTTTATGCTTTTGTCACGATATTTTATTATTCTTTAATTTAAAAAAAGTTAATAAATATAGGTTGCTTATGTGTTAGAAATGATAGTTAGTTTTTCTTATTTTATATATAAATATAGAGACTACATTACAAATCGTGTAGTCTCTATATTTAGAACAGTTTAAATTTCTAAAAATATAAACCGTTTCTTATGCTATTATTTTTCGAAATGCAGGGTGTGTCCCATTCGCTCGGCCTTTGTGTGCAGGTAGCGCGAATTAAAATCGTTTGGTTCTATTTCGCAACTTATATTTTCCATAATCTCCAATCCGTAGCTTTCCAATCCTATTCGTTTTACGGGGTTGTTTGTTATAAGTCGCATTTTGTGTACTCCTATCTGGCGCAGTATCTCGGCACCCACACCGTAGTCTCTTTCATCGGCTTTGAAACCTAAGCACAGGTTGGCATCGACAGTGTCTAAGCCTTCTTCTTGGAGTTTATATGCCTTCATTTTATTCATAAGGCCTATACCGCGTCCTTCTTGGTTCAGATATACTATTACGCCTTTTCCATCTTTTTCAATTAACTGCATGGCATGGTGTAATTGTGCTCCGCAGTCGCATCTTTTTGAACCGAATATGTCGCCTGTCATGCATGATGAATGTACCCTGACAAGTATTGGCTCGTCTTCTTTCCATTCTCCTTTTATTAGGGCTATGTGTTCAAGACCGTTCGATTTCTGTTTGAATGGTATAAGGCGGAAGTGTCCCCACTCGGTGGGCATGTTAACTTCGTCTCCTATCTCTACCAGTGATTCTTGTCGCAGACGATATTCTATAAGGTCTCTTATGGAAATTATTTTTATGTTGAATTTTTTTGCTATTTCAATAAGTTGTGGCATGCGTGCCATTGTGCCGTCTTCGTTCATTATTTCTATGAGTGCGGCGCATGGATTTAACCCTGCAAGGCGTGCCATGTCTATTCCTGCTTCGGTATGTCCTGCACGACGAAGCACTCCTTTGTCTTGTGCATATAATGGGTTTATATGTCCGGGGCGTGCAAATGTTTCGGGTTTGCTTGCGGGGTCGGCAAGTGCTTTTATTGTGGCTGCACGGTCTTCGGCCGACACTCCTGTGCTGCAACCGTCTATTTTGTCCACTGTGACAGTGAAGGGGGTTCCCAAAAGGCTTGTGTTACTGCTCACTTGGGGGTCTAATTGAAGTTCTTTACATCGTGATATTGTTATGGGTGTGCATAGTACTCCACGACCGTTTTTCAGCATGAAATTTACCTTTTCGGGTGTTATTTTTTCTGCTGCTATAATAAAATCGCCTTCGTTCTCACGATCTTCGTCATCAACAACGATTATAAATTCGCCTTTACGAAAATCTTCAATAGCTTCGTCTATGGTGTTCAATTTGAAATGTTCCATATCTTATAATAATTTTTCTTTTACAAGCATATCTCTTAGTTTCTTGGATGTCTGTTCCAGTTTTATCAGGTCGCGATACAGACGAAATCTGAAATTACATGCACGAATGTATATTATTATTCCTAACGGGAATATTATTATTGATAATATATTCAACCATTTGTTTTTTATTGGTGATGTAATATTTTTTGCTTCTATTACCGGGAATTCGTTCAGTATCTGTATGACTTTTTTGTTTTTACTGTTTCCCATTTCTTCTACAAGGGCATCTAAGTCTTCGGCTAATTGTTCTACTATATGTTCATTGCCGCTTCCGAAAAATATGCTTTTTATAGTTGGTAATTTTTTCAGTTTGTTGTCATTACGAAATTTATGTGCTGTTTTATACAGTTGTTCCAGTTTGGTATAATCGGCTGAATAGTCGGGGTCATCTATTATGACTTCTTTCAGTGTGACGTTGCGTTTTTCAGGTATTCCAAACAGTGCTCTGAAAAATTCTTTGTATGCATCTATATTTAGAATAGCCGAGTCGCGGTTCGACTGATATGTGAATATAACTCCTAATGGGGCAAGTATAATAGTGCTTAGCCATCCGCCTATCCAAATGTGCCATTCACCTCCACGTGCCATTTTAAATCCCGAAGTATTGAATATGTAGTATAGCACAAATGTAGCAACTGATATTAACACAGGGTAACCCAAGCCTCCTTTGCGTACAATGGCGCCAAGTGGGGCACCAATGAAAAAGAATATAATGCAGCTGAGCGAAAGTGTTATTTTTTCCCACCACATCAGCTTGTGCTTGTTTAAGTCTCTGTCGAGACCGCGCATTATGTTGTGTTTTATTTCAAGGTCGGTTTTTATTTGTTGTACTTTGCTAAGATTGTTTTTCTTCCATCTTAACCGTTCTACCTTGGTTGCGGTGTTATATATGCTGTCCACATTTAAATAATATATGTTTTCTTTATTCATTAATGTGGAGTCGTCTTTCGATAAATATATTTTCATGGGGTAGGAATTGCGCATGGCTGCACGCCAGTTGCTGCGTCCTATACTATCGTTGTGTTTTGTCAGTGAGTCGATGGATGTTTCAAGTTCAAGCATATTTTTGCTTGCTGCCTGTGTTTTTAGAAAAGAGCCGTCTTGCATGCTGAACCCGCCGTCAAATTCTATCATAACGACTTTTTCGCGATACGATTCACGACGGTAGGGGACGTTTCTTTTTTTTCTTTTGTCTTTTTTATCTATTGTAAGATTTTCGAATAGTTCGCCGCTGTATAGTTTCAGTGTAAGATATTTTTGGTCGGGTGTTGTCTCCATTTTACCCGAATCGGCCACTAAAATTCGTGTTTTGTCAAATCCTTCGCGCAGGTCGTATATCATTACATTATAGAGCATTCCGTTCTCTTTGTTTTTGTTCTTAACAAAAAGATTAAATCCGTCTATTTTGTCATAAAAAACTCCCTCGGGTATTTCTACCTCGGGCGATGTCTGTTTTATGGAGTATAATATGGTGTATAGTTTTACTTGGGCGTTAGGACCTATCACATTCTGAAAATAAAACGAAAGACAACCCAACAAAGCACATTCTATTGCCAGCGGAGCCATTATTCTTAACAATGGGATGCCGGCTGCTTTCATAGCTAACAGCTCGAGCCTTTCGCCAAAATTTCCGAATGTCATGAGTGCTGCCAAAAGTATAGCAAGCGGAAGGGCTTGTCCAACCAATGTGAGCGAGGCAAGATAAAAGAATTGTCCAAGTATTTCCAAATCCAATCCTTTTCCCACAAATTCATCGACATATCTCCATAGCAGGTGCATTATGAAGATAAAAAGACAAATAAAAAAAGTACCCGATAAAAGTGTGCTGAAACTCTTAATAATGAAGAGGTCTAATTTCTTTATATGTAAAAAGTCGGGTAGTCGCATAGATACCTGTGTATGGCTCTTTGTTTATAAAATAAAATTATTATGCTTTTCCTGCCGGCTAAATATGGCACTTAGGGTGTGAGCATAGTCTGTGCAAAGTTAGCATAAAATGTGTTATTTTACAGTTAATCGGTGAATTTTATGCCTACTAAATATAGTTTTTAGCAATAATATTCCGATTATCCCTCTTTTTTACATTCCCGATTGTCGTTTCAAGTGCTCTATTTGTGAATCCCATAAGTATTTTAAGTCGCTTATTTCGTCTTTTTCGGCAAAATCGGTTATTTCAAGAATATGTTCTCTGATAATTTCGTTGTAGGTTATTCGCATTTCAAAAAAAGTATGTACGTTCTCATCGTTCCATCTAAGTCGTACATATACCCCATTGCGTTGAGCAATTAAGGTTGCCGAACGATGTTCCTCTTTACCCCAATAGAAATCAAAGTTTTTTCCCTCTATTTGTACTTTGTCGGCAAACCATGTCGATAAACCATGTTCTGTCCCTATGAATTTCCACAACATGGCAGCACTGCCTTTCAAAGGATACTCCAAAAAAATCTTCTCTTTATTATTCATAACTACTAAATGTAAAAAATTTGTTTACAATGTGTTATTCTGTGTCGCAAGTTACAAAAAGATATTTATTAAAACAACTTAAAATGGGTTTTTTAGTATAAATAAAACATAAATTCACACAAAATAAGTCCGAATTTATCATATTTTTATGCGATATTTACACTGTATTAAATCGCCAATATTCTTATTTTGTAAATTGTAACGAAATAATAAAAATAAAACTATAAATAAACGCATAAATTTTACTTGTTTATTAGCTATCCTTTTTTTATCTTTGTACCGATTATATATTTTACAATACAACATGAATAGGCTTTTCTATTTGTTGGGATATTGTAATTTTGAATGATTGTTAAAATTTTATTATATTACTTCTAAGTTTTGGTTTGGAGGAATTTTATGAAAAACGTTAATTTTATTAAGGGATTGTTTTTTACCTTGTTGATGCTATACTCGAATGTTGTTTTTGCATATACATTTGAGGTTGGCGGAATTTACTACAATATTTTATCTGCAACCGATTTAACTTGCGAAGTAACAAGCGGTGATAAAAAATACAGCGGTAGCATTGATATTCCGGGAGTAGTAACATTTAAGTCGCGTAATATCAATGTGGTAGGTGTTTCCGAGAGAGCCTTTAAAGGTTGTCAGGAACTGACATCCGTTAGTATCGGCAAAAGTGTGCAACGCATTGGCAACGGTGCTTTTTCGGGGTGTACAGCACTAAAAAGTGTCAATATACAGCCCGGCGAGCATATCCTGTCGTTAGGTTGCAATATATATGACGACTTAGGCAGTGGCGAAGGCCTGTTCTACGATTGTCCTTTGGAAACCCTTTATTTGGGCCGCAACATAGAATACGACAAGGATTATAGTTGTGGGTATTCTCCTTTCTACGGTATAAAAACCCTTTCAACCGTAGTTATAGGCAGCGGTGTGACAAGTATCAATAATGGTGCTTTTTCGGGTTGTAATGCCTTGAAAGTCCTAAATATCGAGGATGGCTACGAGACACTCTCCTTGGGTTGTAATATATACGATGGTTCCGGCAGTGGCGAAGGTTTGTTTTATAACTGTCCTTTGGAAACCCTTTATTTGGGTCGTAATATAGAATACGAAACAGGTTACAACTATGGCTATTCGCCCTTCTATGGAATAGAAACCTTGACAAATGTTTCGATAGGCGGTAGCGTAACAAGTTTGGGCAGCAGTGTATTTTCGGGTTGCAATAATATTTCCACCATTAACCTGAACAGCGAAATCGTGCGTAACTGGTTTAGCGGTATAACATCTATCAAGGAGGTCATCATTGGTAAAAACGTTACAAGCATAACATATAACGCATTTAGCGGTTGCACCGGTTTTGCGAGCATATACCTGATGGGCGATAAAGCACCCATTGTAGGCAGTGGAAATTTCACAGATGCACAATATGTGAATGTATCGCTGTATGTGGCAAAAGGCAATTTGAAAAGTCACCAAACAGCCGACACATGGAAGAATTTCTGGGAAATAAAAGAATTGTCCTCGAAAGAGCAGAAAAACAAGGAAGAAAAAGAGGAAAAAGACTCTAAGTCTAAAAAAGCTTGATTATAACATAAACAAGGCTATACATAAAATAAGGAACACCGCGGTGTTCCTTATTTTATGTATATTATTATAGTGTGGTAAAAAACTAAAAAAAACAGACCGACGGTCTGTTTTTTTAGTAGCGAGAGTGGGTCACGATCCCACGACCTCCGGATTATGAATCCGACGCTCTAACCAGCTGAGCTATCTCGCCATCAATTTTGCGATGCAAATATACGGCTATAATTTATAATTCACAAATTTTTATCGCATTTTCACCGAAAATTTATAAAAAAGTGGCCGCTTATGAATTTTATATGCCTATTTTCTTGCTTTATGTGCATATGGCAGGCTTGTTACTCTGCAAAATTATTCTCAATAATAAGCCTCACCAATTCTTTCCCGTTCACCTTGTAACGTTGCCAATGCCATAGACTGCCGCTTGTGTAATCGGTCGCTGCGTAGTCCATGAATATTATCCCCAATGGCTTTTTTATGCTCGAAGCCTTTTCCCCAAGCAGTTGCACAACAAAATTGTTTACACGTGCGGCGTTTCGTTTATATGCCGAGTTGGTGGCAAACGGATTTACTGTCGCCAATACAGGGTTGTAACCGCTAATCATATTTATGGTGAGTACCCCATTTGCCGCTTTGTCAATGAATTGCTCCACGACTTCTGTTTTTATCTTGCGTTCCTCCTTGTTTGTGGCCCGGTAAAAGTCTTGCACCTGCAATGGAGCCTTTTTTTTGCCCGACAAGGATGTGACGACCGCATTGGCGGTCCCTGTGCTTGAATGGTTCCAGCCCGTTATTATGGCTCCTTTATCTGTTACGTTGTAGTTATCCCTGCTCAAAAATAGAATTTTGCCGCGTAAATCCCCTACTGTCATCTCGGGCGAAAATATTGCGGCTCTTTCTCCTAAATTATTTATAGCGGTTCCTATGTATGTCGCCCATTTTTTTTGTTCCTCGCTGTTTTCGGCCTCTTTCTCTTCGCGTAGCATTATTATGGCAAATTCATCGGGGGAGCTATCTAATTTTTTGCATATGACAGCTATGGCGTCGTCGAATGAAATTTTTGTGGCAATGGGTCCGTGATATATGTGCAATCCATCCTTTTTAACGGCGGGACGTAAATCGAAAGCCCTAATCCCATTGTCCCATAATTCCGAAAGGGTGTGTTTTTGTGTCACCCCAAGCCCTATACATATATTCAGCCCCTCGCCTGTGGCAGCATCGTGTGCTCCGGGAATGGATAGCGACGATAGTTTTACATTGTCGTCGATGAGGCTTATCCAATTGTCGGGGGTGAAATTTTGCCCCCTCACAATGGTGCTGATACCGAAAATTATCAGCAAGGCGGTTTTGCGTATCTGTCCCATACTATTTATCTCATTTGTATGTGCAAATATATTCGCGTATAGTGCTTTATAATACAAATTTGTGTTAAAAAAACATATTTGTTGTTTGTCGGCTATATTCAAATTAGTATATTTGATGTTTAACATCAAATATGTACTAATAATTTGTTTCTGAATTTAAGAACTATTCAAGGTGAGTGAATTTGAAATAACAGAAAAGTCGGGGCTTATACTCGAAGGAGGTGGCATGCGTGGAGTATTTACCGCAGGCGTTCTCGATAATTTTATGGATCGTGGCATAAAATTCCCATATACCATTGGTGTGAGTGCCGGTGCCTGTTGCGGCTTGTCATATATGTCGGGGCAGCGTGGCAGAGCCAAATATAGTAATATAGACCTTTTGCAACAATATCATTATATAGGTTTCAAACATCTGTTATTGCATGGCAATATAATGGATTTTAAACTGTTGTTCTATACATTTCCACAGCATATTATTCCATACGACTACGATGCCTACTCAAAAAGGCAGGAGCTGTTCGAAATTGTTACCACAAGTTGTAACACCGGGTTGCCTTGTTATTTTCGCGAAAACAAAAATCCCGAACGCATAATAGATATTGTTAAGTCATCGAGCAGTTTACCCTATGTTGCCCCCATATCCTACGTCGATGGGCAGCCTATGCTCGATGGAGGTATAGCCGATTCCATTCCCTTGGAGCGTGCTCGTTCGTTGGGTTTTTGTCACAATGTGGTGGTGCTGACGCGCAACAAGGGCTATCGTAAACCATTTAAACGTTCTGTCGTACCTTTTCTTTTTTATCGTAAATACCCCGCTTTGCGTCAAGCCATTGCCAATCGTAATATAATGTATAACAAGCAAGTGGCTCTTGTGGAGCAACTCGAAGAACAGGGTGGGATACTTGTCATACGTCCCGAAAACCCCATTACGGTGGGACGCATGGAGAAAAATACAGAAAAATTGTTGGCTCTATACGACGAAGGCTATAACTGCGCCGCAAGAATAAAATTCACCCAATCGAATTTGTGCACAAATATATAATCCTATCGTAAATAGAACATTGTGTAATATGTAATTGTTTCATGTACAATAATATATAAATTAGATGTATATGAAACATATATTACAAATGGTTATATCGTTTGCTGCCATTGCGTGGTGCGGCATTGTGTCGTCGTCGGCCTGCACAGGAATATCATTAAAAGCGAAGGATGGCAGTTATATCCAAGCCCGAACGATAGAGGGTTCGCAATTAAAACTGAAAAGCGAGTATGTCATTATTCCTCGGGGGCAGGAAATACAATCCTATACCCCGCAAGCAAAAAACGGCATGAAGTTCACCGCCAAATATGGTGTGGTGGGTTTGTGCGTGGTACAAAAAGAGTTTATAGCCGAGGGTATTAACGAAGCAGGGCTATCTACCGGGCTTTTCTTTTTCCCCAATTATGGCGAATATGAGCCCTATGAACCAAGCAACGCTCGCACGACTGTGGGCGATTTACAGCTGAACACTTGGATGCTTACACAGTTTGCCACCATCGACGAAGTCAGGAATGTTTTGTTGTCGGGTGCTATACGTGTGGCAGGTTTAGATTCCACAGCCGTTGTTCATTACCGAATAGGTGACAAAAGCGGCAGGCAGTTGGTCTTGGAATTTGTGAACGGTGTTCCGCATTTTTATGAAAACAGTGTGGGTGTTATAACAAATTCTCCCGGTTTTTTGTGGCATCTGGACAATTTGAACAACTATGTCAATCTGCATCCCGGTAACGCACCCGACCAAATCCTTGGCGAGCGAAAATTAGTTCCCTTCGGCGGAAATTCCGGTTTTCTTGGTTTGCCGGGCGATGCCACACCGCCATCCCGCTTTGTGAGGGCTGCGTTTTTCAGAAATACCGCTCCGCAGCGTCCCGATGCGTTTGCCACAGTGTTAGAATGTTTCCATATATTGAATAATTTCGATATACCCATAGGTATAGAACATTCCAAAGGCCATACGGTAGATATTCCAAGTGCAACACAATGGACTTCGGCTATTGATATAACAAATGGCAAAGTATATTATAAAACTTCCTATAATAATAATATACGATGCATAGATTTGCAATCGATAGATTTTGCAAAAGTAAAATACCAATGGCATCCCATGGACGAGAACGAGCAGCAGCCAATAGAAGCAATAATAGTGAGGTAGAACTAATATGATAATACAAAAAAATATAAGTTACCAACATCGGTAACTTATATTTGTAATTTATTGGTTTACTTGTTATTTATAATTTGGTTTAGCTGCTTGTTGTTATTTTTTTGCACCCATCCCTGTTGCAGCCTTAGGTCCTGCCTCTTTAACGGCAGCCTTAGGACCTGCCTCTCTAACAGCAGCCTTAGGACCTGCCTCTTTAACAGCAGCCTTGGGACCTGCCTCTTTAACAGCAGCCTTGGGACCTGCCTCTTTAACAGCAGCCTTGGGACCTGCCTCTCTAACGGCAGCCTTAGTACCAGCTTCTTTAACGGCGGCCTTAGGTCCTGCCTCTCTAACAGCAGCCTTAGGTCCTGCCTCTTTAACAGCAGCCTTAGGTCCTGCCTCTCTAACGGCAGCCTTAGCACCTGCCTCTCTAACGGCAGCCTTAGCACCTGCCTCTTTAACAGCGGCCTTTGCTCCTGCCTCTTTAACGGCAGCCTTAGGACCAGCCTCTCTAACGGCAGCCTTTGCTCCTGCTTCTTTAACGGCAGCCTTTGCTCCTGCCTTACACTCTTGTGCATTTACTGTTGCACCAAAAATAATAAACAACGCTAATAGTAAAATTTTTGCTCTCATTGTTTACAAATTAAAAACAGTTAAAATATAGTTTTTTAAAAGAAGGCGCAAAATTATAGAACATTTTTTATATCACCAAACATTTTAAGATATTTTTACAAATTTACATGCGTATATTGTGTAAAAATAGTTGTTAACAGCCTGTATATGATATAAAATGATATAAAAACACTATATAATAGGCTTATATAAGAATTTAGTTTTTATGTATTTGCTGTAAACAGCGAATATGTACTGCACTCGTTGTGAAATATAAAGTAAACTTTATTTATCCCGCTTGTTTGTGGCTAATTTGCGCTTCGCGCGAATATAGCCTGCACTCGCCGTAAAAAATATTCAAGCAAGCTTGATATTTCTCGCTCGTTTGTTTATATATTTATATTGCTTTGTAAAAACAAATAACAGATAAAATAACTATCTATTATTTCGACATATACAATAAAAAAAGTAATTTTGCCAAAGATAGGCACATAAATATAAGGCCTATTCATCATAATATATTATGGCACTCAATTATATCTGGATAGCATTTTTTGTCATAGCGTTTGCTGTGGCGCTCGTCAAACTCGTGTGTTTTGGCGACACCGCTGTTTTTCCACAAATTGTAGCATCGACCTTTTCGACTGCAAAAACAGCATTCGAAATCTCATTAGGGCTCACCGGTGTACTCTCTTTGTGGATGGGACTTATGAAAATAGGGGAGCGCGGGGGCTTGGTCGGTGCGTTGGCAAAAATGCTCACACCTATTTTCAATAAGATTTTCCCCGATATTCCCAAGGGGCATCCAGTGTTTGGTACTATGTTCATGAATATATCGGCCAATATGTTGGGACTGGACAATGCGGCAACACCAATGGGGCTTAAAGCTATGCAGGAACTACAAGAACTTAATCCGAAAAAGGACATTGCAACCAACCCCATGATTATGTTTCTTGTGCTCAACACCTCGGGGCTTACGCTCATTCCCATGAGCGTCTTGCTCTATCGCACGCAGTTGGGCGCAGCGCAACCTACCGATGTGTTCATACCAATTCTGTTGGCTACTACAATATCAACGGTGGCGGGACTTATCGCTACAAGCATATACCAACGTATTAATCTGTTCAATCGCACCATGTTGCTTTTTTTGCTCGCAGTGGTTGCTTTTATCTCATTGGGCACTGTTGGCGTGGCGCAACTGACAAGGGTTCAGGTTGAACTTTTCTCAACCACTCTTGCCAACGTTCTGCTATTTACAATAATAGTCCTTTTTATAATCTCGGGTGTCATAAAAAGGATAAATGTTTATGAAGCGTTCGTCGAGGGGGCAAAAGAGGGCTTTACAACCGCTGTGAGGATAATACCATATCTTGTTGCCATACTTGTGGCAGTAGGCGTGTTTCGTGCATCGGGTGGTATGGATGCTCTCATTGGGGCTGTCGCGTGGTGCATAGAGCTATTGGGCGGAAACTCCGATTTTGTTGCGGCATTGCCCACCGCTATAATGAAACCGCTGAGTGGCAGTGGTGCTCGTGGCATGATGATTGATGCTATGACTACATACGGCGCCGACTCTTTTGTGGGTAGGTTGGCATGTCTTTTTCAGGGAGCAACGGATACTACATTTTATATATTGGCAGTCTATTTCGGCAGTGTGGGAATACGCAAAACGCGCCATGCCCTTACTTGTGGCTTGATAGCCGATTTTGCCGGAATATTGGCTGCTATTGCAATTGCATATATTTTCTTTGGATAAACAGTTTGTGATATGATAAGTTTTCAATGTGATGGGGTGGTGGCACCCGCAATAAAACGTCGTGAAATTTCTGCGTGGATTAAAAATGTCGCGTCGGTGTATGGCAAAAAAGTGGGCGATATTGCATACATATTTTGCAATGACGATAAAATACTGGAAGTAAATCGTGAATATCTGCAACACGATTATTACACCGATATTATTACGTTCGATTATACCGAAGGAAATATCGTTGCAGGTGATATTTTTATAAGCCTCGATACGGTAAGGAGTAATAGCGAATTGTTGGGAGTGCCATACCGACAGGAATTACACCGAGTGATAATACACGGTATTTTGCACCTGTGCGGCATAGATGACAAAGGCGAGGGTGAACGCGAGATAATGGAAAAGGAGGAGAACAAAGCCTTGGCCATGCTCTCCTCGCAATTTTAGAAACTGTTTTTATTTCCTAATATATTTTATACAACAGAATTTTTTTTGTGACGCCGTTTTTTATATTTAAAAACAGGTGTCGGTGTTGTGTGGCTTGCAATGTGCCATTAAAAAATAAGAAACTGTTTAATTTATATCGTCGGTTTTTTTATGGAGCAAAAATTGAAACGCTACTTGGTTTTCTGCTCCCATTATTACATTGCAAGTCGCAATCCAAGTATGCAACCACCGCCTTTGGGTGCTCCAAAACTACGGTCTGTTGAACGACATATAGCAGGATCGACAAGCCAGCTGCCACCACGAACTACGCGGCAGTTTCCGTTTTGTGGTCCTGTGGGGTTTGTTGCTGCTTCGGGCGAATAATCGGCATACCAATCGCTACACCACTCCCATACGTTGCCGCTCATATCATATAAACCTAATTCATTGGGCTTTTTCTCTTTTACGGGGTGTGTAACGTTGTCTGCGTTATCTTGGTACCATGCCACCTCGGCTATGCTGTCACTGCCACTATATAAATAGTCCTTGGATTTATTGCCACCGCGGGCTGCAAACTCCCATTCGGCTTCGGTGGGCATTCTGAATTTTTCGCCGGTCAGTTCGTTTAGTTTTTCTATAAATGCCTGACACTCGAACCAATTAACAGACTCTACCGGCAGTTGTACATTTGTGGTATATCCCGAAGGGTTTTTGCCCATGACAGCTGTCCATAGTTCCTGTGTTACTTCTGTTTCGCCAATAGCGAAATCATCTACTGTCACACTATGCTCGGGGCTTTCATCCTTTTCGATGCCTTCTCCTTCGTTTGCTCCCATGGTATATGTTCCGCCTTTTACGGAAATCATTGTAAATGTTACACCGTTCACGGTAAAATGTTTTTTGTTATCGGTGGTGCAACTTACATTTAACATTGCTAAGACAAATGCACATAGCAGTGTGCCAAGCATTAGTTTTTTGTTCATAATTTAGGTTTGTGTTTATTTTAATAATTAAATTACCAATCCATCGAGAATTTTTGCGTATATGTCCATGCCTTGAACCATTTCGCTCACAAGTATATATTCGTTGGCTGTGTGCGAACGGGTGGAGTCGCCCGGGCCTATTTTCAGCGTGGGTATGCTTAACAATGCCTGATTCGACAATGTGGGTGAACCGAATGGTTTTAATCCTATGGATAAGGCACGTTCGACCAAGGGATGGTTTTGTGGTATCGACGAGGAGTTAAGTCGTAATGAGCGCGGAGTGACACTGCTCCTTATGTTGCTTTTTATAATATCGAGCAGTTGTGCATTGGAGTAACATTCGTTGCTGCGAACATCGACAACAAAATTACAGGTGTCGGGGGTTACGTTGTGCTGTGTGCCTGCATTTATTTGTGTCACACTCATTTTTATGTTGCCAAGCAGTGGCGAACTTTTGGGGAATGAGTAGTTGCGTATCCATTCAATATCCTGCATGGCCTCGTATATGGCGTTTTTGCCTTCGTTGCGTGCGGCATGCCCGGCTACTCCTTGCGCGGTGCAGTCAAGGACCATAAGCCCCTTCTCGGCTATTGCCGGCTGCATAGCGGTGGGCTCGCCTATGATGGCACAATCTATTGGTGGTAATAATGGCAACACTGCCTCTATGCCGTTTTTACCCGAAACCTCCTCCTCGGCCGATGCAAGAAAAACGGTGTTATATTGCTGCCGGCTTTGGCATATAAGATAAAAAATCTGTAATAAACAGGCTACCGAACCGCCATCGTCGTTTGCGCCAAGGCCGGTTATTTTATCCCCATCTATAATGGGGGTGAATGGTTGGCTGCTCCATTCGGGTACCGGTTTTACGGTGTCTATGTGGGCATCGAGCAACAATGTCGGTTTTTGGGGGTTGAAATCAGGCGACAAACACCAGATGTTGTTTATATGTCGGTGCATATCTATAACAAACGGTGCGCTACGTTGAATGAACACCTGCAACCTGTCGGCAAGTTCGCTTTCATCGCGACTTATCGAAGGGGTGCTTATGAGCATTTGTAGCAATTCTACTGCTTGTTGTATATTGGCCTGTGAAATCTTCATATATAAGCATTATACTGCAAAGGTAATTTATAATTTCAAAACGGCAACTAAGTTATATCAAATTATTGTTGTATCTTCGCGCTGTAAAACGCAAGTCAAGTATATAATAACATTTATGATAACAGCCGACCAATTAAAAGATATTAAAGAGAGAACAGCGGCTCTTAAACAATATTTGTCTATCGACGAAAAAATTGTACAAGTCGAGGAGGAGCAGTTGCGTACACAGGCCCCCGGTTTTTGGGACGATGCAAAGGCTGCCGAGGCGCAAATGAAAAAAGTAAAGGCGTTGCAAGCATGGATAGATGGCTATAAAGAGGTTTACAACCGCACCGAGGAGGTCGAAATAGCCATGGAGATGTTTCGCGACGAGATGGTGAGCGAGAGCGAAGTGGATGACGCTTATGCTCGCGCCCTTACGGCAATAGAAGAGCTTGAACTCAAAAATATGTTGCGTCAGGAGGCCGACGAAATGGACTGTGTCCTGAAAATTAACTCGGGTGCAGGAGGCACAGAGGCGCAAGATTGGGCAAGCATGCTCATGCGAATGTATATGCGTTGGGCCGAGGCCAACGGCTACAAAGTAGCAGTTGCCAACCTGCAAGAGGCCGAGGATGCAGGAATAAAAACCGTAACGTTGGAACTGCAAGGCCCCTATGCCTATGGCTATTTGAAGGGCGAAAACGGAGTACATCGTTTAGTGCGTGTAAGCCCCTACAACGCCCAAGGCAAGCGTATGACCTCTTTCAGTTCGGTTTTTGTCACCCCGCTTGTCGATGACAGCATCGAGGTTGTAATAGAGCCGGCGCGAGTTTCTTGGGATACCTTCCGAAGCGGCGGAGCCGGTGGACAGAACGTAAACAAAGTGGAGTCGGGTGTGCGTTTGCGTTACCAATACAAGGACCCTTATACCGGTGCCGAGGAGGAAATACTTATCGAAAACACCGAAACGCGCGACCAGCCCAAAAACAAAGAAAACGCTATGCGCCAGTTGCGTTCAATCCTGTATAACAAGGAGATGCAGCATCGCATGGAGGAACAGTCCAAAGTCGAGGCCGGTAAAAAGAAGATAGAGTGGGGTTCGCAAATACGAAGCTATGTGTTCGATGACAGACGAGTAAAGGACCACCGCACAGGTCATCAAACATCCGATGTAGGCGGTGTCATGGACGGCAAGATAGATGGTTTCATAAAAGCCTATCTGATGGAATTTGGTGGCGAGGAGTAACCATATAAATATCATGGCACAGGAGATAGAACGAAAATTCATTGTCACCGACGACTCCTATCGTGCGCAATCATTTTGCAGTTACGATATAGTGCAGGGGTATTTGTGCCGCTCGAACGGCAATTCCGTCAGGGTGCGCATAAGAGATGACAAGGGCTTTCTTACAATAAAAGGGTCATCGCACGACGGAGGGTTGAGTCGTTATGAGTGGGAACGCGAGATTCCCTTGCGCGAGGCTCAGGAACTGATGTTGTTATGCGGTGCAGCTAAAATAGAGAAAGTGCGCTATCTTGTGAAAAGCGGCAATCATACATTCGAGGTCGATGAATTCCATGGCGATAACAGCGGGCTGGTAGTAGCCGAGGTGGAACTGAGCGACGCACAAGAGAATTTCGAAAAACCGTCGTTTATAGGCAGGGAGGTCACCGGTGAGGCCCGTTATTACAATTCCCATCTCACCCTCCATCCCTACAAAGACTGGAAATAACGCCACCTGCCTGTTGCAGTTTTTCCCGACGCGCAATGGGCAGTGTGGGGCAGGGCTAAACGATTTCTTTTCTGCTCGCATGTTTTTTGCGATATAAATTATACTTTTTTATAATAGGCCCAATTATATATTTGCTTGCAACACAAGCCAAAACCACTCCAAGTACGTTGAAAAAGAAATCGAGCCAATCGCCGCTACGATGCTCGGTGCCCATGCCTTGAATGAGTTCGATAGCTCCGCTGAACAAGATAGGCGCCACAATAGCTCCACCGACAACCCTTCTGCGGTTGACAATTTTGTGGCAACGTAAATATTCAAACCATATAACAGAGCATAAACCGCCGTACATACATAAATGGGCTATTTTGTCAATATTAGGTATGGTCAATAAATCTGAATTTTCGGGTTTGAACAACGATAAATATATGATTGCGCCTATTACCAACAATGACAGAGGGTATCTGTAAAAAATATTTGTTATTGTAGTTTTTATTTTCATAATATATCGATGGTTATACATACATTGCAAATATAGTAACAAACGAGCGAGAAATATATGAAGTTTACTTCAATATTTTTCACAGCGAGTGCAGTATATATTCGATGTTTTACATCAAATTAGTAACAAACGAGCGAGAAATATATGAAGTTTACTTCAATATTTTTCACAG
>JAFQBG010000002.1 GCA_017416705.1 Bacteroidaceae bacterium | reverse complement strand
TTTTTCGCTCGCTTGTTACTAATTTGCGCTCCGCGCGAATATAGCCTGCGCTCGCTGTAAAAAATATTCAAGTATACTTGATATTTTTCGCTCGCTTGTTACTAATTTGCGCTCCGCGCGAATATAGTCTGCGCTCGCTGTAAAAAAACCGAAGTAAACTTCGTTTTTTTCGCTCGCTTGTTACTATATTTGCCAAAATTCCACAACGTACTATTATGGAGCATAACAAAAAAATATTAATAGGCTACGATGCTAAACGCATTGTGCGTAATGCCACAGGCTTGGGTGGATATGGTCGCACATTGGTGAATGACATAATTAAACGCAACGAGCAGGGCTTGGAATTGCTTTTGTATGCTCCCGATAAAGGTCGCGATGAACTGCGTAACCGCATAGCACCATCGCCGAATGCGCGGTTTGTGTTTTACGAAGGCCCTTGCAGGCTGCTGCGCGATTATTGGCGCATGAGAGGCATTGTGAAGGAACTTAAACGCGACAATGTGCGCATATATCATGGCCTTACAGGTGAATTGCCTATGGGGTTGAAAGCATCAGGCATCAAGGGGGTGGTTACCATTCACGACCTTATATTCATGCGCCACCCCGAATATTACAACGCGATAGATGTTGCCATATATAAATGGAAATTCCGCGTAGCGTGCAAGGAGGCAACCCGAATAATTGCAATATCGGAGCGCACAAAGCACGATATAATGGAACTTGGTGGGGTTCCCGAAGAAAAAATAGACCTTATATATCAAAGTTGTAATCCGCGTTTTGGGTGTGAACTGTCGCAGTCGGTGGTCGCCGATGTTAAAAAACGGTTTAACATCCCTGCGCGTTACATACTTAATGTAGGTACTATCGAAGAGCGTAAAAATATTCTACTTGCTGTTAAGGCTTTGCCGCTGTTGCCCGATGATGTTCATCTGGTGGTGGTTGGAAGGCAAACAAAATATACTCGCAAGGTGCTTGACACTGCACGTAGCTTGGCGGTGGAACATCGTCTGCATATATTATGCGGTGTGGATGACACCGCCTTGCAGGCCCTTTATCAGTGCGCCGAGGTGTTTGTCTATCCGTCGCGTTACGAGGGCTTTGGCATTCCTATCATTGAGGCTGTGTTCAACAGGTTGCCGGTGGTTGCTTGCACCGGGTCGTGCCTCGAAGAGGCCGGTGGGCCACATAACCTTTACGTTGCTCCCGACGATACGTTGGCTATGGCCGAGGCGCTGAAAAGCATGCTCATTGGCGCGGAGGGACGCAATGAACGTATTGCAGGTAGCTTGGAGTATGTGCAACGTTTTCGTGGAAACGATGTCGCAGCGCAAGTACTCGATGTGTATGCCAAGTTAATATAAAAAACTATATAAATTTATCGTTGTTTTCCCGAAAATCATTCTAAATGGCTTGGTTAGCTTTTAGCGGTTGTGGATAACCGAATATACAATAAAGACAAATGCGCTTGTGTCACGACACAAGCGCATTTGTCTTTATTGTGAATATTTTATTGTTGTTGGTTTGCTTTTGCTTCGGCTTCTATTATGGAACTTCTCAGTGTCTCGACAAAACGACCTGCGTCCAGTATGGCTCCGCTAATCGATGTTACATGTGTACTATCGTTTTTCAATATGAGATATGTGGGGAATATTGCCAATTTATATTTTTCGTTAAGGTATTTAACGTCCTCGGCATCCTGTTGCATATCCTTCTTAATACAGATGAAATTGGCATTCAAGTAGTCTCCACACTCTTTTTGGGGAAATACCAATTTTACCATCTGACGACAAGGAGCACAACTCTGAGTGTAGCAGTCTATGAAAACATTTTTGCCCTCTTGTTTGGCTTTTTCCATTGCCTCACCCAAGGTTAACTCATGGAATATTGTTCCTTCTGTTTTTTGTTCTTTTTGCACTTGTGCAACCGTGGTGTCGGGTGTTTGTGCTTGTTCTTGTTGCTGTTTTGCAGAACCTGTGCATGAGCATACGACAAATGCTATCAAAAGCATTTTATGTATTTGCCTTTTCATAATGTTGTTTTATTTTGGTTGTTCCATAAATTAAATTTCAATTATCGGCAATCTCCTATACCTATTTCAGTAAGTTGATTGTAAGTCTTTACACTTGCAAATATAATGAATATTTTTTAATATTATATGCAAATATTGATATTTTTTTATTTGTTATAATAGGTTGATTTTCAATACTTTTTTTGTACTAAACAGGCCTCTTGCAAATCTTGGCTTAGTTTTGAGCTATATATTTGATTAACCAAGAATGTCTGAATATTATACATGTAGTTTGTATAATTATACAAATAATGGATTGATTAACAACGGTTTAACTTTGTGGGCTTGTGTTTAATGTTCTTGTAATTATCTCTTTTAGTTCTTGGCTTGGTGGCGGCGCATAGGCGGTCACAATTTTCCCGTTCTTATCTATTACAATGTATCTGGGAATACCCATTACATAGTATTGACATTCGAATTCCGATGCCTCGTCTGTGTCGGGTATGAGGTTTAGCATAGAACCCATATTGCGTTTTGCTATTGCCGACTTCCATTTATCGGTTACTTTTCGGCGGTCTATGGACACTGTTATGAATTCTATATCGGGATTGTCTTTGTATTCGTCGCGTAGTTGCATGTAGTGCGGCATTTTTGCTAAACAGCTGCTGCACCATGTGGCCCATACGTCAATAACCAATACTTTGCCTTTGAATTCTGCAAATGTATGTGTGTTGCCGTTTATGTCTTTTAACGGCGGGGTAGGGGCTGTCATGCCGGGCATTATGTGTGTGTATTGATCGTACAGGTCCAAAATTTCGGTTTTCAATGGACTGTCGGCTACATTCTTCTCTATGAGCGGACGTATTGAATTGAATTTTTCGTTTGTGCCGCTGTTTAGGAATGGGAACTTCATTTTTTCTAAATATGCTTGATGAAGTATCTCGTTGTTCGAGGAGAATATTTGGCGCAATTTGTCGTAGTCGTTGTCGTTTATTGCACGACCGGGGAAGAATACTGTTATGGTGAGCCCGTCACGCGATGCGTCGAAACTGTCGCCACGTTTCATTGCCGATAGCATGAAGTAGTGGTCGGCGAATTTTTCGGCATCTATGTTTTGTATGTATGCTTTTACGCTGTCATTGTCCAATGGCAATGTGGATATGTGTTGTGGCAGTATATTTATGTCGTCGTTCTTGCCTTTGCAACGTATTATGTACTCGCCACTGTGCCATATCATGTGACACAGGTTTTTTATATCTAAGTCCTCGTTGCCGTCTATGCTTTTCTTTATGTCGATATAGTTATCTGCTATTTCTTGTGCGTTGGAGAACTCTTTTTGCCAAAGTGTATCGACGGGTACGTGTACCGGTTCGCTGCAACTTGTTGAAACGAAAGTCAGTGTAGCCACCAATAATAAATTCAGAATCTTTGCCATTGTGTCCTGTCTGCTATGTGCTTGGTGTTACTCTTGCGGACCTCTTGCCATACCTACTATGTCAAGTCCGTAAACCTCCTTCATGTGATTTACAATGATATTGTATTTTTCGTGTATCATTGGGTATCTTGCGGGGTTGTATTTTGCTGCAAACTCCTCGGGTGTGAGCCACATGGCGTTTTTTAAATATGTGGTGAATAGGTCGTAGTGCGGGTATTTGCCTTTTTCCCAATAATAACAACTTGTCTCGCCACTTTGCGATACCCATACTTGTTTTTGGGGACCTGTTCCGAAATTGTCGTTTATCATATCCAAGAAACCCAACTTGTATTTGTAATTCGATTTCGAGGGGTTGTCGTGGTTCATTTTTTTGTCTGCCGAGAAGTCGAAACCTTCCCAGAACTCGTCGGGCGAGTCTATTTCTCCTTTTTCTATTGAATTTTTAAGGAGCTCTATCATGAATATGCAACGTTGTTGTTTTAGCTGGTATTCGGCATTGGCTCCGTTTATTACTTCGTCTTTGAAGCTTATGGCCCAGTTGTCGAAATTTCCTAATTTTATGGAAACGAAGGGGTCGGTAATGGTGCTTCCTACATTGCTCTCGGCATCGTCGCCAAATATTCTGGGTTCTCGTCTGAGATTGTTTATCATATATATCTTGACAGGGAATGTTGACTTGGCAAACTCCTTGGTTATGTTGGGGAATATATGCTCATTGAAGTAGTTTACGTAGAACGGTAGCTGCTCTAATGGCAGGTTCCATGCTCCATCATGACGTTCTTCCTCGGCTCCTGCCACGTACAAATCGCCGGTACCAGTTGACACCCAGTCGCGGTTTAGGTCCTGCTCGGTAACGTCTTTGTACAAAAGATATACACCATATTCCTTGCTTATATCCAATATTATGTCGTCATACTCGCTGTCGCCTTGGGGGAACGGTCCACGTAGGGGGGAGTAGTTGCCCGATGGGGTTATGTCGTCTTCGCTGCTACATGCTGTAATGGCTGTCAACCCCATTATTAATATTGCTGCTGAATATAAAAACTTTTTCATATTATGCTATGTTTGTGGGTGTATTATTCGTTGGTTGTGTTCTCGGGATAACGCTTGCCGGCTAGCTCGTTTTGTATTAGACTGCCGTTCATTTCCATTGCCTCGTCGGGGATGGGCAGGGTGTATTGCAGGTCGCCTTCTTGCAGACGATAGGTGCTGCTGCTACTTGCGTCGTTGTGCCATGTGTGGGTTATGGAGGGCATACCCCAACGACGCAGGTCGAACCAACGGTGTCCTTCGAAGCATAGTTCGCGACGACGCTCGTCTTTTATGAATTCCAACAGTTCGTCATTGTTGTCGAACTCTAATTCTTCGAAATCCTCCGGGTCGAAACGTTTCTCGCGCAGGTCGTTAAGGGCTGCTATGGCATCGTCTGTTCTGTTGCCGCCTATCATGGCACATGCTTCCATGTAGTTCAGGTATGCCTCGGATAGACGCAGGCTTCTGCCGAATACTCCCGATGCGTTTTCGGGCAGGAAGTATGTGTAGCCTACATTTACCTTGCCGTATGCCATGTACATATAGGAGCCGTCGGCAGGGTTGGGGGCTTGTACTATGTAACGCAACAGACGCAGGTCGTAGTCGTCGTATGTGCCTAATAGGTCCTCCGATGCTTGGAAGTAGGCGTGCATTTTTTTACCTGTTATGCTGTTTGTCAGGTTGGCATAATCGTGGGTCCATTCAAACATATCGCTGATGCTTCCGTATGGCCATATAGTCTCGCTTGAACTATATGCAGGATAAACTACATAGCTTATTTCATCGGTAATGGTATTTAGGTCAAATAGTCTGAATTTGTCGTTCTCCATTACTTTTTGCGCGTATTTTGCTGCCTCTTCCCAGTTTTCCATGTACAGATATACTCGCGAAAGTGTCAGTTGAACCATGGGCAGACTGGTGCGGAAGTTGGCTTCCCATTGTAAATCTTCGGGCATGGCAAGATAGGTCTCTTCGGCAAGGTGCAGGTCGGCCAGAATTTGTTTATAAACCTCGCCAACGGTTTTTCTTGCCAAATAGTCATTGCTCTCTTCTATACCGCTGTTCAGTTTCAAGGGAACGCCCAATGCCTCGGGGTTTAAGTTGTATGGTTGTCCGAACAAATTGACAAGGTTGAAATAATAAAATCCGCGTAGTGCGTATGCTTGCGCTTTCACTTTGTTTATGTTCAGTTCGGTGTCGTTAACCTCGGGGATGTAATCTATTACGGCGTTTGCACCCAGTATCACCTCGTAGTATCTTTCGTATATGTTGATGTGGCCGCTATTTGCCTCTTCCATCATTTGATACATATCGGGTTGCCAAGTAAAACTTGCCAAATATTTGTTTGCATCGAAACCATCGGCCGGTGTCTGGTAGGGGGCGGCTTCAATGTCGTCGTCCATAAGTCCCAAGAATATGTTGAAGCCTTCCATGTCGTTACGCTGGTATGCTTCGCCCAACAATAATTCATTTAACGATGTTGCATGGTCGGGTACAAATTCGCTCTTTGAATCGGGTTCCAAAAAGTCTCCGCAACCTGTTAACGATAATATGGTAGCGGCAAGCAGCGACAGTATATATTTTTTATTTTTCATTGTTCTTCTTATTTATTTAAAATCCTACACTCAGTCCCATTGAATAAACTCTTGGTTGTATGCTGTAACCCAACTCGGGGTCGTAGCCTTTCCATTTGCTGCTTGCTATTACAAACAGGTTGTTTACGTTTGCACTAATCTGTATACGTGCAAGGCCTATCTTTTGGCATATGGTACGCGGAATGTTATACGACATAGACATTTGTGTGCATCGTAGGAATGAACCGCTTGCAACGCGTACATCGGAGTTTGCCCACATAGAATAGATATTGTCGTATAGCCCGTTTGGAAGGTTCAAGTTATATTTATCCTCAATCGATGTGTATAATGCCGGAATATTGGTGTGTAACTCATCGCCGGGCTTTTTCCAGCGGTCGTTAAGTTCTTTTGACAGGTTACTGTATATGTCGGGCATTTTACCGTATGTAAAAGTGGAATAGGGATTTGGTAAACGTTTCTTTGAACCGAGCAATACAGCAAAGTCCATACCTACATTGAAGTTTTTCCAACGGAAACGGGTGTTAAAACCTCCTGTGAAATATGGCTCGCTTTGTCCCGAGTACACAAGGAATGTCGTTGGGTCGACACTGCCATCGCCGTCAACATCGTCGTATGTGGCATGTGCAAATGTGGGGTAACCGGTCTTTGGGTCGAGGCCTGTAAATTTATAGGACCAGAATGCCGAGAGGGGGTAACCGCTCTTTAAAGGACGGCTGCTGCTGCCCGAGAGGAAATCTACGTGTGTAAGCTCGTCTGCTTTTGCTGTACGGTCGTCTGTCTCCGATTTGTTCCAGTTTTTGCTGGCGTTAAATCCAATAGTCCATGCAAAATCGTTGGTGCGAATGGGAGTGAAATTGGCTGTGAACTCAACACCGTGGTTGGTAATCATACCACCGTTGAGCGGCATTGATGCCATACCATATTCTTGTGCTATATCTTGTCTGATAATGGCGTTTGAACGTCGTCCGTAGTATTCGATATTCATGGTTATGCCAAATAGCGACAAGTCGAGTCCCAAGTTCCATGTTTTTGTGCGCTCCCATTTCAGTTGCGGGTTGGGAAGGCTCGATATGGTAAGGTAGTACTCTTTGTAGCTCGATAACAATCCTTGGTATCTTACAATCATTTCGGGGCTTATGGAGTTTACTACGTTACCTTGGATACCGTATGTTGCGCGCAGGTTCATTTGGTCCAGCCAAGGCAGGTGTTTGTTTATAAAAGGTTCTTGGGCCAGTTTCCACGATACACCAACCGACCATGTGGGGTCGAACTGTTTGTTTACATCCTGTCCAAAACGGTTCGAAGCATCGGAACGCAGGTTCATGTTAATTACATATCGTTCCATTAAAGAGTAGGCCACAGTGGCATAGAATGACATGTAGTTGGTTGTTGTGGATACCTTACTCCAACCACCGGCATTGTATAGCTGTGTCAAGGGACCATAGCCTATGGTGACATCGCTTCCTATGGGCTTGAATTCATGGGGCAAGTTGGGCGATACAAGGATTTCGCCACGCTCGGGCACATAACCCCACACTGTGTTCATGGTTGTTTCGCCTTCGGTGGAACGTATTTCCATACCTAACATGGCGTTCAAACGATGGTCCTCGTTGAATTGTTTCGAGAAAGCAAGTTGATGCGATGTGCTGAATGCCAATGTCTCGGTATTCATTTGTTTTAATACGCCACCATGAGGAAGCAATGCGGCATTGTATTTTTCGGAACCCGATTTTTCACTGCCATAGGCATAGCCTCTATATAGCTGTTCTACCTGAGAGGTCTTTTCGCCTACATAGTTCTCGCCTTTATTGGTGCTGTTCGACATGCTTGCCGTTCCTTGATATCTTAACCAATCGAGTATTTTGTATGAGACATTTACCGATACGTTAAATGTAGTACCTCTATTCTCGGAGTAGCTGTTTGCCATTTCGTTGAATATGTTGTATTTGTATTGGTTCTTGCCACCCAATACGGTGTTATATTGGTATTGATAGTACTTTGAGTAGTATGCAAGCTCGCCGTTTTCTTCGTATGCAGGTATTGCACGACTGGTGTTAAGGGCATAGCTGTATGGGTTCACACCTGCACCGTAGCCATCCGAGTTACGTATGCTACCGTTTAACTGTACGTTTATTTGCAGTTTCTCGTTTACTTTGCTGTTTATGCTCAGACGGGTTGTCAATTGGTCGTTTTCGTTGCCAACCTCCATACCTTTATTGTCCGAGTAACCTATCGAGGCATTGTAGGTGTATTTATCTGTACCGCCCGATACGCTCAGATTGTGGCTTTGGCTTATTGCATTGCGGGTGAGCAGGTCGAACCAGTCGGTGTTCACTGTTTCAAGACGTTGCATGTACGACGAGAATTGCTCTTCGTTTATCATACGCTTGTTGAACATGGACATAAGTCCTTCGTATGTGTATATTTGCGGCAGAGGCTCCTGTTGGTAACGAACACCGGCATCGTAGGCCTCCTTGCTGAATTGTATGCGCTCCAAGGAGTTCATGTAGTCGTATAAATCGTAGTTGGGACGTTCTCTTACCGATACGTTGGTAGAGTAGTTGACGCTGATGCGGCCCGGCACTCCTTTCTTGGTTGTTATGACAATGACACCGTTCGATGCCTTTGAACCATATATGGCAGTTGCCGAAGCGTCTTTCAACACTGTTATGTTCTCGATATCCATGGGGTTGAGCCACGATATCTGGTTTCCTATAAGTTCCCTCATGTCCGATGTGATGGATGAACTTATGTCAATGGACAACGGGTCCTCCTGAATAACTCCGTCCACAACCCACAGAGGCGATGTATTACCTAAAATGGTCGATGTACCACGAATTGTTATTTTTGGTGTTGCTCCCACACGTGCCGATGAGTTTACAACGCTCATACCGGCAATCTTACCTTGAAGCATCTGGTCGATGCTTTGGTATGCAGGCATTAAAATATCTTCGGCTTTGACGGTGGTGAATGCACCTACCATATCCTTACGTGGCAGTTTGCTGTAACCGTCCTCGACGATGGTTACTTCGTCAAGGAGTGCGTCGTCGCTGTTCAATTGTATGCGCAATGGCTTGTCACCGGTGGTTGATGTAAGTTTTATGGTGCGTGTTTTTGTACCTACAAAACTAAATGTCAAAGCATTGTCACCGGCGTCTATATTTACGTCGATGGCAAAATTTCCTTGTATGTTTGTAGTGCCGCCACGAACTATTTTTTTGTTGTTCATAACAGACACGCTCGCTCCGGGAAGCGGATCGTCGAACTCATCGACTACAACACCTATGATTGTTCTTGTGCTTTGCGCAAATATTGTTACAGCACAAAAAAGGTATATCGTAAGACATAAAAGTCTTGAAAATGTTGATGATGCTTTCATAGCGTTTTTATGTTTGTTGATTTTGGTTTGCTAAAATAGTGCATTTTTTATTTAAAACCTAAATAAAAAACAAAAAACCTAAATTTTTGTAATGTTAAAAAAAATGAGGGTGTCAAAGTGTTATTTCGATGTAAGCAGGGAATGCGTATCTTAAATCGTTGCGTGTGTGTATATTATGGTATATATTGCCTATGTTTCGTTGTACTTTTTTGCTTTTTAGTTTCTTCCCTTTGTAAAGTATTGTTACTTTTTTGTCAAGGTTGAACATTTGGTCGTTCAGGTGTATTGTGAGTCTTGAATAATCGCATTTATCTATATTTATGGTATTTCCATCGCGCTCTATAACGACTGTTTTCCCATGGGCAAGTTCCTCTTGTGGTGCTGTAATCCAGTAGAAATTCTGTTGCAGAACCTCCTCTTGTCGCCATACTATTTTGTCGGGATATGGGTTCCTGCGGCGCATGGCCATCCAATCGAGGGCGTCGGCGTCTATTCCGTCCATCCAATGCCCTTTACCCTTTAATATGTGTGTTTGGTGAATATATCCTTTGGGATCGGCTTTTTTTAACGAGTCCATTACTATGCCTTTTTCTTTGGCAAGGGCATTACGGTTGTATGCGCTGTCGTTTTCGCCCATCCATATCATGTAGGGGGTGTTTCGCAGGTTCACTTGCGATGCGTTGCCGGGGTGGCCTGCCATCATCGAGGCGGCAGCCCAACGGTCGGCCATACGTGGTGCCACGCGCCACACTCCGTCGCCACCGGCCGAATAGCCTAATAGATATACCTTGTCGGGGTTTACGCCTTCGAACACAACGCAGGCTTGTATTAACTTGTCCAGAAGCTCATCGAGCCCTTTTTTGTGCCACATGTCGGAGTCGTTCCAAGGGGCACGCGGTGCAACATATATGCCCTCCAATGGCTCGTACAGGTATATCTGGTTCATCCATTGTTCGTCGTTTATCTCCTTGGGGCATTTGCCGCCGCCGTGCATCGAAATATACAGGCTGCGTCCGTCCTTGGGGCGTGCCCCGAAGTCGCGTACCATGCATGCCAATTTTAGTGTGTCGTGTCGCAACACCAGTTTCTTCCAAGGCTCGGCAAGGCGTTGTGCCGTTGTCTCGTACCAGAGCGAGTCTATTATTCTTGTTGCCTCGATACACTCTTTCTTATTAAGTTTTTTCTTAGCAAATTCTTGGGCGGTAATATCTCCGACAGGGTTCTTTAACCACTCTTTAAATTCGTCTGTTTGTGCATGGATGTTGCTTGTTGCCAGCAGTAGTATTGCTGCAACGACTGTTAGTTTTTGTCTCATTTTTTATAAAAATAGTTGGCTTATCAGCATGGAAATAAGCATGTAGAATGTCATGCCACTAAGGTCGTTAATAATCTGTATGAAGGGGCCGGTTGCCACTGCCGGGTTTATGTTCATGCGCTCTAATACCAAGGGGATGAGTGCACCGAATGCCGATGCGAACATGACAACCACGAAAAGGCTCAGTGGCACTGCAAATGTCACTATGTCGGCTTGCCCATGTACAAGCATGTTGTATATGTACATTATAACCGATAATATGGCTGCATTGACCAACGCTACGGCCAATTCTTTTAGAATATGTCTGAATATATGGTGTGGGTTCAACGAATTGTTGGCAAGTCCTTGTACGGCAATAGCCGAGGATTGCACTCCGACGTTTCCTCCCATTCCGGCAAGCAGGGGTATGAATAATGCCATTTCGGGATGCGCTCCCAGCGTGGTCGAGAAACAATCGAGCAGCATGGACGAGCCTATTCCTCCCAACATTCCTATGATGAGCCATGGCAGGCGGGCGCGTGTCTGGAAAAATACGGAGTCGTCGCTCTCTACATCTTGTGTAAGACCGGCTGCGTCGCGTTGGTCGTGCTCGGTCTGTTCACGAACCTCGTCCATGACGTCATCGACGGTGATTTGTCCGACAAGACGGTTTATCTTGTCCACAACGGGTATTGCAACAAGGTTGTATTTCTCTATGAGCGGTGCTATCTCTTCAATGGGTGTATCGACATCGACGCTCACAACGTCGGTGCTCATTACATGCTTTACTTTTGAAACGGATGGGCTTGTTACCATCTTTTTCAAGGGGAATAGTCCGCGCAGGCGTTCGTCGTCATCTACTACATATATATAATATATATCGTCAAGGTCCTCGGCTTGTCGGCGCATCTCTTTAAGACACTCCGGCATACTCCAATTTTCGTTTACCACCACCATTTCGGTACTCATGAGACCTCCGGCGGTGTCTTTGTCGTATTGCAAAAGATCGACAATGTCGCCTGCTTGTTCTATGTCGGTGATGTGGGCAAGAACTTCTTCCTTTTGCTCCTCGTCCATGTCGCGGATAATCTCCACGGCGTCGTCGGCGTCCATGTAGTTGACGTAACGCTTGGCTATGGCTTCGGATGGCAGTTCTTCCAGCAGTTCCTTGCGCAGGTCCTCGTCCATCTCGGTGAGCGCGTCGGCAGCTTTTTCGTTGTCGAGCTGACGGTATAGGAAACGAGCCTCCTCGATGTCTAATTCGCTGCAAATCTCGGCTATATCTGCCGGGTGCAGTTTAGACAGGCTCTCTTGCAACAGTACGGAGTCTTTGTTGCTTATAAGTTCTTTGAGTGTATCTATGTACTCTTTTGCCATGGCGTTCTCTTTTACTGTTGCAGTTCGCGTTCAACTTTTTTTGTCAGGTCGATAAATTCTTCTATCGATAGTTGTTCGGGGCGTTTGTCAAGAATAGTGTCGCTTAGCAGTGGCGACTCTTTGCCTACAATCTGCTGTATTGAATTGCGCATTTTTTTTCTTCGTTGGTTGAACGTGCTTTTTACTATATTCTTGAATAACGTCTCGTCACATTCCAGTTGTGTGCGGTTGTTACGTCGCATACATACTACCGCGCTTTTTACCTTAGGAGGCGGCGAAAATACTGTCTCGGGTACGGTGAACAGGTACTCTACGTCGTACCACAGCTGGACAAGGATGCTCAGTATGCCGTAATCCTTTTTTCCGGGTGTGGCTGCAAGACGTTCTCCAACCTCTTTTTGTATCATACCGCTGCAATAGGGTATGTATTCTTTGTTGTCGAGCATCTTGAAAAATATCTGGCTGGATATATTGTATGGGTAGTTGCCGGTGAGCATGAAGCCTTTGCCTGCGAACACCTTGTCCAAGTGCATTTTTAAAAAATCGTCGGGTATTATGTTTTCCTCGCCCAACAGCGGCATGTGCTTGCACAGGTATGCCACTGACTCCTCGTCTATTTCGACGACTTTCAGAGTGCGGTTTTTTTCAAGCAGGAACCCGGTGAGCACTCCCATGCCCGGGCCCACCTCCAATATTGGCATGTCGGGGCATATATCTACCGTATCGGCAATTTTTTTTGCTACCGTCATGTCGGTCAGGAAGTGTTGTCCTAATCTTTTTTTTGCTTTTACGGTTTTCATGGCTGTGCTCTTGGTTAAATTTTAAAAAATGTTGTTTACTTAAAATATTTTTAAATACTCTTGTAAAAAGAGTGTTATAATTTTAAGAAACCATTATCTTTGCGCTAACAGCAAACAGAATAGGCACATCGAAAACAAAAATAAAGTATTTTTCGTTTGCTTGTTCTATTTTGCATTATATTTGCAATTGCCGATGGCTGTAATTACAAACAGACAACTGCAAAGGTAAATAAAACTCTTAATTTTGGTTCTAAACTTGTGAAAAAGATTTTAAATATTATCATAAAAACGGTAATTCCTCTGCTACTTGGAGCAGTTATCCTGTATTGGATATACCGAAATTTTGATTTTACCAGCATCGCCAAGGCTTTGGACACCATGAATATGTGGTGGTTTTGGGCATCATGTGTCTTTGTGGTGCTTAGCCATGTGTTGCGTGGTTGGCGATGGAAATTGGCTTTGGCTCCCATGGGCTATAATCCTAATGCGTCGAACTGTGTCTATTCCGTATATATTGCCTATGCCGCCAATTTGGTGGTTCCACGCATAGGCGAAGTGTCGCGTTGTGTGGTGCTTGAACGTTACGATAAAGTTCCTTTTGCCCCCTCGTTGGGTACACTTGTTTCGGAGAGGCTCATCGACTCCCTCGTGGTGCTTCTGATGACGCTTACAGCCATTACTTTGCAGTGGAATGTTTTTACAGAGTTTTTAATGGAGACAGGAACCGTTGACACCGCCAACGCCTTCTCGTCGGTGGAACGCATAGCGGTGATGGCTGTTTCGGCATTAGCAGTCATAATAGCACTATACCTTATATTGCGCAAAATGTCCTTATGGAAAAAAATAAAAAGTTTCATATCGCGTTTTTGGGAAGGACTGACATCGTTGCTCAGGATGAAAAGGGCATGGCTGTATGTTCTGGAAACAATAGGTATATGGTTTTGCTATTTTATGCAATTCTATCTATGCTTTTTCTGTTTCTCGTTCAGCAGCGAACTGTCATTTCCGGCGGCGTTGCTGTTGTTCGTGGCGGGCAGCATAGCGGTTGTCGTGCCCACGCCAAACGGAGCCGGCCCTTGGCATTTTGCCATAATAAGCATCATGATGCTCTATGGCGTCTCTTCCACCGATGCAGGGGTGTTTGCTCTGATAGTACACACTTCGCAAACTTTGTTGGTGGCGTTGTTGGGCATATTTGGTTTGATAATGTTACAATTTAAACGATAATCAATATTTTTAATAAATTTATTTATGGCTATTACAATTAAAGATTTAGAACCTCGTGCGGTGTGGAAACACTTCGAGGCTTTGACACAGGTGCCGCGTCCGTCGGGACATTTGCAAAAAGTACAACAGTTCCTGCTCGATTTCGGAAAAAGCATAAACGTTGAAACATGGCAGGATGAAGCAGGTAATATTATAATGAGAAAACCGGCTACACCGGGGCTCGAAGCACGTAAAGGTATAATATTGCAGGCGCACATGGATATGGTGCCGCAAAAAACTCCCGATAGCACTCATAATTTCGAAACCGACCCTATAAAAACGGTGGTTAAGGGCGATTGGTTATATGCCGACAATACAACCTTGGGTGCCGATAACGGACTGGGTGTGGCTGCCATTATGGCTATAATGGAAGACGACACCCTGCAACATGGTCCCTTGGAGGCTCTTATAACAGCCGATGAAGAGACCGGTATGTATGGCGCGTTCGGCCTTAAAGGCGGTGAATTGCAAGGAAACATCCTGTTGAACCTCGACAGCGAGGAGGAGGGCGTAATGTATATAGGTTGTGCCGGTGGTCTCGACATAACAGCTACTATGCAGTTCATGGAGGAGACTCCTTACGATGGCGATGTTGCTGTCAAAGTGCAGTTGAAAGGCCTTCGCGGCGGTCACTCGGGCCTCGAAATAAATGCAGGCCGAGGCAATGCCAACAAACTAATGGCACGTTTTGTGCGCGAGGCCATGGATGAATGTGCAGTAGGGCTGTCCAGCTGGAAAGGCGGCAATATGCGCAATGCCATACCTGCAAGCTGCGAAGCAGTGCTCACCCTGCCGCAAGAAGGCGTAGAGGAACTAAAACAAATTGCAGCGCGTTACCAAGCATTGTATAACAGCGAATATGCTACCATAGAAGAGGGAATAACACTCACCGTCGAGGAGTGTGAATTGCCCGAAACAGTACTCCCCGAGGAGATACAGGACAACCTCATCGATGTGATACTTGCATGCCACGACGGAGTATTGCGTTTCATCCCCACAATCCCCGATACAGTAGAAACATCGAGCAACCTTTCGATAGTCTCTATCGCCGAGGGTGAAGTACAGATAAACATCCTTGCACGCAGTTCGTGCGACACCATGAAGGAGTTCCTTGCATTGCAGTTGTCAAGCTGTTTCGCTATGGCAGGCATGAAAGTGGAACTGAGCGGTGGTTACAGCGGCTGGCAGCCCAATGTGAATTCCCCGCTGTTGGCTGCATTGAAAAAGGCATATAGCAATATGTTCGGCAAGGAACCCGATGTACGTGTGATACATGCCGGATTGGAGTGCGGCATAATATCTACCAACTATCCCGGTATGGATATGGTGTCGTTTGGTCCCACGCTCATGTCTCCTCATTCACCCGGAGAACGAGTAGAGATAGCTACCGTCGAGAAATTCTATTCATTGGTAAAAGCCTTGGTAGTCGATGGCGTGCTTTAAACAGATTACCCAATTAAATTACATTAATAATTAAAATTAAAAGATTATGAAAAAGATTGTAAAAACAGCGACCTTGGTGTTGTCTTTCGCATTGTTGCTTTCATCGTGCATCGGTTCATTTGCTTTGACCAACAGAGTGAAAGAGTGGAACGAGAATGTAGGAAATAAATTTGTAAACGAATTGGTGTTTATCGGTCTTCATATAATACCTGTATATCCTATTACATTGTTAGCCGATGGTTTGGTTCTTAACTCCATAGAGTTCTGGACAGGCGAAAATCCTTCGGCACAGAGCGTGGGCGATACAAAAATAGTTAAGAATGCACAGGGCGAGGATGTAACCATCACTGTTATTGAGAACGGTTACACAGTGTCGAACGGTGAGACAGCTATGAACCTTCTTTACGACAAAGCCGATAACAGCTGGAATGTAGAGTATGACAATTGTGTTAGCAAACTCCTTGAAATAGTTGATGATAACAATGCTGTGCTATATACAGTGAACGGTGGTGCAATGAATGTGTCACTCGACGCCGACGGTGTGGAGCTTGCTCGCCGTTTGGTTATTGCCGACTATGCAATGAAATAATGAATTCTCATTTATAGTTTTAAACAACAGGTGGTTGCCATGAAGGCAACCACCTGTTGTTTAAATAATATCTGTCTGCTTATACATCCTTTGGGAATATAAATGTTCCGCCGTCGCAAGGCTTGTGCAAGCGAGTACAAAGCAAATTTATTTGCTTTTGTAAACGAGCGCAGCCAAGGCTCGCTAAAAGCAATGCAACACTTATTTCGCGTTGCCGCTGTAAAAAATATTCAAGTAAACTTGATATTTTTCGCTCGCTTGTTAGTTATTTGTCATAAATGACAGATATACCGCTGCGCTCGCTGTAAAAAAACCGAAGTAAACTTCGTTTTTTTCGCTCGCTTGTTAGTTATTCGTCATAAATGACAGATATACCACTGCGCTCGCTGTAAAAAATATTCAAGTAAACTTGATATTTTTCGCTCGCTTGTTAGTATATTCGCAATTGTAATATATGTAATTATGGAACACCCCGAAAATGATAATATATACAAGGGCCTGAAAGTTAACGAGGGCGTGGAACAACTCGATTCCATAAACCCATACCTTGCTGCGCGTAAACGACGCAAGGCTCCTGCCTTAACGGTGAATGACTATGTCGAGGGTATCCTGCGTGGCGATGTAGTGACGCTGTCGCGTGCGGTGACACTCGTCGAGAGCCTTTTGCCTCAACACCAAGCGGTGGCACAAGAGGTCGTGGAGCGTCTGTTACCCTATTCGGGAAAATCGGTCAGGGTGGGCATTACGGGTGTGCCGGGTGCGGGTAAAAGCACTTCGATAGATGCTTTTGGGGTGCATCTGCTTAAACAGCGCGGTGGCAAGTTGGCGGTGTTGGCAGTCGATCCCAGCAGCGAACGTTCCAAGGGTAGTATCTTGGGCGACAAAACGCGCATGGAACGTCTGTCGGCGCATAGCGATGCTTTCATTCGTCCAAGTGCATCGGCAGGCTCGCTGGGTGGAGTGGCACGTAAAACACGCGAGACTATAATTTTGTGCGAGGCAGCAGGCTACGATACCGTATTTGTGGAAACGGTGGGTGTGGGACAGAGCGAAACGGCTGTCTATTCAATGGTCGATTTCTTCTTGCTGATACAGATAGCAGGGGCGGGCGACGAACTTCAAGGTATTAAACGCGGTATCATGGAGATGGCTGATGGCATTGTCATAAACAAAGCCGATGGTGCCAATGTTGACGAAGCGCAAAGGGCGGCGGCACACTATCGGAATGCTTTGCAACTGTTTCCTTTGCCGCCAAGCGGAATAAGACCGCAGGTGCTTACCTATTCGGGCTTCTACGATATTGGCATTGACGCTGTTTGGGATATGGTGTTTTCGTATATCGATAATTGCAAGGCAAATGGCAGTTTCGATGCACGCCGCCAACAACAAGCAAAATATTGGATGTACGAGACGTTGAACGAACTGTTGCGTTCGCGTTTCTACGACTGTAACGGTGCAGCCGATATGCTTGCCTTGTACGAGAAAAAAGTGCTCGATGGCGAAATAACCTCTTTTGTGGCAGCAACGGAACTGCTGTCTATGTACGACAAAGGATTGCTCGATAAATGAAAAAGGATATTCGACATATAGTGCGTGGCAGGCTGCGTGCCCTTAATGCCGAGGAGAAAGCCTCGATGTCGGCCGAAGTTTGTGCGTTGGTTGCTGCGCACGATGCTGTGAAAAAGGCAAGGGTGGTGGCGCTATTTGCTTCGCTCGACGATGAGCCGGACACGCATGCGCTCATCGAGACGTTGTCTGTCGGGCATACGGTTGTTCTGCCGGTGGTGCATGGCGATACCATGCAATTCTATCCGTTTGTTCCCAACGATATGCGTGTGGGTGCATACGGTATCTCCGAGCCTGCGGGCGGCTGTCCCGTTGCTCCCTCCCAAATAGAGGCTGTTGTGGTGCCGGGGGTGGCTTTTACGCTCGAAGGGGCAAGGCTGGGACGCGGTAAGGGGTTCTACGACAAATATATGTCACAAAAAGGGTTTAAGGCCTATAAGATAGGTGTCTGCTTCCGATGTCAGCTGGTCGATGCTATACCTTGCGAGGAGCATGATATCATGATGGATACCGTACTATATAATAATTAATCCATACAGACGTCTGTATGGATTAATTATTTATAGGTGAGAGGATGTTTTTACGATGCAAGTATCTCCTGTGCTCTTACCGCGTCACGATCGAGCGGTTTGTCATCCTTTATGGCTTTTGTAAATGGTATATATACCACTTCGTTGTTACGGCTTCCTATCATCACATTGCGTTGTCCTTCGAGCAGTGCGTCTATGGCTGCCACACCTAAACGGCTTGCCAATATACGGTCGTTGGCAGTGGGGCTTCCACCGCGTTGCAAATATCCCAAAATAGACACACGAACATCCAGCTCGGGGAAACGCTCGCGCATGCCTTCGGCAACCTCCATTATATTATAATCCTTCTCGCGACCTTCGGCAAAAAGAACTATACTGCTGCTTTTTGTGCGGCGTAATCCGTTGGCTATAAATTTGTTGATGGTTTCGAACTCGGGGTCAATCTCGGGCAATACGCAGGCCTCGGCACCGGTTGCGATGGTGCCGTTAAGGGCCAAGAAACCGGCATCGCGTCCCATTACCTCGACTATGAACAGACGCTCGTGCGATGAGGCAGTGTCGCGTATCTTGTCCACACATTCCATTATGGTGTTTAGCGCGGTGTCGTAGCCAATGGTGGTGTCTGTGCCGTAAAGGTCGTTGTCGATAGTGCCGGGCAAGGCTATGCAGGGAATGTCATATTCGCGAGCAAGGTTGTAGGCACCGGTTATGGAGCCATCGCCGCCAATTACAACAAGTGCGTCTATGCCCTCTGTTTGAAGTGTCTCGTAGGCTTTTGCGCGTCCCTCCTCGGTTTTGAACTCGGGGCAACGGCTTGTTTTCAGTATGGTGCCGCCACGTTGTATTATGTTGCTTACATCCTCGGTGCGGAATTCTTTTATTTCGCCGGTTATAAGTCCTTTGTAGCCGCGGTAAATACCTTTTACTTTAATGCCGTGATATATGCAGGCACGAGTGACTGCTCTGATGGCTGCATTCATTCCGGGTGCATCGCCTCCCGAGGTAAGCACGCCTACACAATTAATTTTGTTCTTCATATATGTTGTTTTTATAGTTTATTATTGCCTTTTTACAATTTTCCATAAGCCATTTTGGTGTGGACGTTGCTCCGCATATACCTATGCTTTGTACGCCGTCGGTCAGCGCGAAGTCTATCTCTTGCACGCCTTCTATCTGGTGCGAATTAGGGTTCATGCGTTTACACTCGTCGAAGAGTATTTTGCCGTTGGAGCTTTTGCGGCCGCATACAAAAAAAATTAGCTCGTGCGATTTTGCAAATTCGCCTATCCCGTTCATGCGGTTGGCCACCCGACGACATACTGTGTCGAAAAACTCCATTTTGCAATCGGTGCTAAGTTTTTCTTTTATGGCTTCTACTATCTGCTTGTAGCCTTCGAGCGATTTTGTTGTCTGCGAATAGATATATGTGTTTTTATCTGTGGATATTTTATCGAGTTGTGTGGTGTCTTCCACTACAATGGCTTCGCCATGTGTCTGCCCCACAAGACCAAGAACCTCGGCGTGTCCTGCCTGCCCATGAATTACTATCTGACGGTTTTCATTTGCACTGTCCTGCCATGTTTTTTTTATACGTTGTTGCAGTTTTAGCACAACGGGGCAGGTGGCATCTATCAGATGCAAATTGTTGCGTCGGGCTGTTTCGTATGTTTCGGGTGGCTCTCCATGTGCTCGCAGCAATACTTTTGCGTCGCGTAGCTCCTTGAATGTGGCATGGTCTATTGTTATCAGCCCCAATTGTTTAAGTCGCTCGCACTCCTTGCCGTTATGTACTATGTCGCCTAAGCAGTAGAGGACCTCCCCTTTGGATAGTTCCTCTTCGGCTTTTTGGATGGCTGTTGTCACTCCAAAACAGAACCCCGATTGCTCGTCTATTTCTATATTTAACATGCTGCTACTGTTTTGTGGAATAGGTTCACAAGCCACTCTTCTTGTTCTTGCAGTGTCATGTTGCTGTTGTCCAACAAGATGGCGTCGTGGGCTTGGCGCAACGGACTGACCTCGCGTGTTTGGTCGATGTGGTCGCGTTGACGTACATTTTCGAGTATTTCCTCGTAGTTGGCTTTGTCGCCGCGTGCAATTATCTCGTCGTAGCGACGTTGGGCGCGTACCTGCGCCGATGCTGTTACAAAAATTTTTAGTTCGGCGTCGGGGAATACCGTTGTGCCAATATCCCTTCCGTCCATGACTATGCCTTTCGACTTGCCCATCTGCCGCTGTTGTTCAATCATTGCTGTACGAACAAAATCGAGCGCAGCCACTATGCTTACTATGCGCGACACTTGGAGCGAGCGTATCTCTTTTTCAACGTTTACTCCGTTCAGCAGTGTTATGGAGTTTTTTGTCACAGGGTCGGCCTCGAACGAGATACATATGTCGTCTATTGCCAAGCGAAGGGCCTCTTCATTTACTTCGTTGTTTTCAATTAAGCCATTTTGCAGGCAATATAACGATACGGCACGATACATGGCGCCACTGTCAAAATACAGGTATCCTATGTTTCGTGCCAACGATTTTGCCATTGTGCTTTTGCCGCACGACGAGAAACCGTCGATGGCTATTATTATTTTTTTCATTTCTTTTGTTATTAATGTGTTATAGTGAGTATGATGCGTTAAACAATAACGACGATGACGATATGTGCAGTTTGCTGTATGATATTCCTAATTTTATTTTTTTAAGTGTCATTCCTGCGCCCAAAGTCAAGCCGTCCCATTTTGTGCCTTCCGACGATAACTCCTCGGCCATACGGTAGTTGTAGCCAATGGATGCGTGAAAATTATTACCCAGAAGCAGGTCGGCACCTAAGACAACGTGTTTCAGCAGTATCTCGCTGAAACCATCCTCTTTCCCGTCGGGGTTATAGAAGTCGTCCTTGCTCCATTTGTGCAGGTTGACCATTGTCAGCGACACGCGCAACGGCGCATGGGCAAAACGCTTGGTAAATCCCAATTGCACATCAATGGGCATCGACTCGTGCTTATCTTCGAAAGCCTGTATCTGTCCACCAAGATTGCGCACGACAAACGAGGCCGAAAAATCGTTCTCTTCGTGGTAGTAGTTTATTCCAAGGTCCACACCCAATGCCATAGACGTATAGCTTTCGTACTTTGAATGTATGAACTTTCCGGTGACACCGCCGCTCCAACGGTCGCTCAGCAGGTAGCTGTATATTATGGACAGTTCAATATCCTTGGCGGTGAACGAACCGGTAGAAATGTTGTCTGCCGTATATCCGTCGAACGAGCCGTAATCGACATATCGGGCCGATATTGCTCCCGATGAGCGTTTTCCGAACATCTTGCCAAATGCGGCGCCGGCCACTTTACTGTCGCTCATATATGTCATGTAGCTGAGGTTCAACGAATTGTCCGATACGTTTATGAGCAACGCGGGGTTGTGCAGTGCCAAAGTAATATCGTCGTCGGGCAGGCTGATATTGCTGCCGCCCAGTGCCGCAGCGTGCGATGAATAGGGCAGGCGTAGAAAATTAAATGCCGTCTGCCCGTCTTGTGCCATAATATATAAAGGCAGAAATAACAATATAAGGAAAAACTTGTTTCTCATTTTTTTATCTAAGGTCTGTTTTCTTCTTTAAAATAGGCCGTTTGTTTTGTACGGCGAAGATAAGCATTTTTCTTTTTCTTTTTTATGTTTGTGTAAAGAAAATAGTGTGCTTCTGTGGGAAGTTTTTTAAATTGACAAAAGCCAATACATGTATTTAAAACGCTAAAACAATGGAATATAGTATGTACGATATGCAAAATATTAATGATTGCTATGTAACGATTGAAAAATATTGAGTAAATTTGCCCATAATATCGCAGTTTGTTGTAACGGCGGTGTTTTGAGTGTATATACTGTTTAAATGTAAAAATTACAGATTATGTATAGTTGGGAACAAGCAAGAGAAAAAGTTAATAAGTTTATAGCCGGTTTAGATATCGAAAAAGAACCAAAGGAGTTATATCGTCCCATAACATATATTTTGTCGCAAAGTGGCAAAAGAGTTCGTCCGGTTCTTTTGCTCATGGCATATAATATGTACAGGGATGATATAGACGCGGCACTTTATCCGGCAGTAGCCATGGAGACTTATCATAACTATACCCTCATACACGACGATGTAATGGACCGCGCCGATATGCGTCGCGGCATGCCCACTGTCGCTGCAAAATGGGGCGATAATGCCGCAATCCTCTCGGGCGACACCGCATTGGTTCTTGCCTATGAATTTATGTCGCATGTAGCCGACGACAAACTAAGGGATATGCTGGCCCTGTTTACACAAACGGCAAAGGAAATAGGCGAGGGACAACAATACGATATGGAGTTCGAAACCCGCGACGAGGTTAGCGAACAAGAATATATCGAAATGATACGTCTTAAAACATCGGTGCTTCTGGCTGCCTGTCTTAAAATGGGTGGAATTTTGGCAGGAGCATCCGAAGCCGACCTTGCCAACCTATATGCCTATGGCCAAACAATGGGGCTTGCATTCCAATTGCAAGACGACCTGTTGGATGTATATGGCGATACAAAAATCTTCGGTAAAAAAATAGGCGGCGACATCGTGTGCAACAAAAAGACATTTTTGTTGATAAAAGCAATGGAAACCGCTACCCCCGAGCAATTGTCCGACATAAAGGGCCGGATGGCACAAGATACATTCGACAGGGAACAAAAAGTAGAATATTTCACCAACCTATACAACGAATTAGGCATCCGCAAAATGTGCGAAGATAGAATAAACGAGCTATTTGCACAGTGCGACTCATATATCGAAAAAATAGCCTTGCCAAAAGAGAAAAAAACAGCCTTGAAAGAGTTTGCCGACACCCTGCTGAATAGAAATATCTAAAATCATGCCATACAGAAAATTGCCAAAAACCGACCAAGCGCGTTTGCGTACATTGCAAAAGGCTGTGGATAGGAACGTGCAAAATGGCATATTCATGAATGTATTGTCGCATAACACCTATCACAAGGCCAAAAATCTGCTGTACAATTTCTCGCGCGAGGTATCGGCATATAAAAAATGTCAGTCGGAGCAAAGTGCCAAGCGTAATAATGAAAAATATGAAACGGCGCTTAAAAGGGCACGCATGTACATATCGCATTTTATTCAGGTGCTGAGCCTTTCCATCGTAAGGGGCGAGATAGCCCGTGGCAAACGTCACTATTATGGCTTGCCCATCGACGAGGATACCGTACCGAACCTATCTTCCGAGGCGGCCGTTCTTGAATGGGGACGCTTGGTGATAGAGGGTGAGCGTCGTCGTCAGGCCGAGGGCGGTGTACCTATATATAACCCGACAATGGCACGCGTGTCGGTGGAGTACGAACTGTTCAAAGAGCAGTACGAGCATAGGCAGCAGCTGCAACAACAAACCACCGAAGTGTTAGCCAAAATATCGACCATGCGTCCTATGTGCGATGAAATAATTTTAACCGTATGGGCCGAAATAGAAAACTCCTTTCAGGCACTGCCGCAGGACGAAAAACTAAAAAAATGCTCTGAATACGGAGTAATATATTATACAAGAAAAGACCGTTGCAAAAAAAACGATGACTGATTACGTAGATACACACACCCATCTGTTTGTGAATGAGTTTGATGACGACCGCGATGCGGCAGTGCAACGTGCCTTGCAGGCCGGTGTCACCAAGCTATGCCTGCCATGTATCGACACAGCAAGCATAGGCCCCATAAACAATATGTGCGATAAGTATCCCGGAGTGTGCTATCCCATGATAGGGCTTCATCCCACCGATGTGCACACCGATTATCATCGGCAGTTGCAGGCCATGCATGAGCAGCTCGATGCTCCCAACCGATACATCGCAATAGGCGAAGTTGGGCTCGATTTTTATTGGGATGACACACGTAAGCAGGAGCAATACGATGCCTTCGAAACACAAATAGCATGGGCCGTTAAATATAATCTGCCCTTGGTGATACACTCCCGAAACGCTTTCCCCGAACTATATTCGATAATGGAAAAGCACCGCGCCGATAATATAAGCGGCATATTCCACTGTTTTTCGGGTACAGCCGACGAGGCACGCGCCCTTCTGTCGTTCGACAAATTCATGCTTGGGGTAGGTGGCGTCGTAACATATAAAAAAAGCACATTGCCACAGGTGCTCACAGACGCTGTACCCTTGGAACGCATTGTGCTGGAAACCGATTCGCCCTATCTGGCACCTGTGCCACATCGTGGCAAACGCAACGAAAGTTCCTATATCCCCCATGTGGCAGAATTTCTTTCCACGCTCTATGGCGTGAGTGTCGAGGATATAGCACGTATCACCACCGCCAATGCAAAAAAACTCTTTCCAACAATAATATAGAATAAAAAAAATGAATATAAATACCATACAACTATTCGAGAACGCAAAAAGACCTATCGTGGGAGCAGGCCCATGCAGTGCCGAAAGCGAGGAACAGGTGGTGGCTGTGGCACGTGCCTTGTCATCGGCAGGGCATGTCGATTTTTTCCGTGCCGGAATATGGAAACCACGTACAAAACCGGGCTGTTTCGAGGGAGTGGGCAGCATAGGCCTCGAATGGCTCAAACGCGTGCGTGGCGAGTTTGCATTGCCTGTTGCCACCGAGGTAGCCACACCGCAACATGTCGAACAGTGTCTGAAAGCGGGCATCGACATTTTGTGGGTGGGAGCGCGTACAACAGCCAATCCCTTTGCAGTGCAGGATATAGCCGACGCGCTGCGTGGCACAGATACCCCTGTGCTGGTAAAGAACCCCATAAATCCCGACCTTGAACTATGGATAGGCGCGTTGGAACGTCTGAACAACGCGGGAATAACACGCTTGGGCTGCATACACAGAGGCTTCTCCTCCTATGCCGAGAGGATATTCCGTAATGCTCCCCAGTGGCAGTTGCCCTTGGAACTGAAACGTCGTTTTCCCGAAATACCAATTCTGTGCGACCCCAGCCACATAACAGGCAAGCGCGAACTGCTGTCGGGAATATCGCAGGAGGCAATGGACCTGAACTTCGACGGGCTAATGGTCGAGGTGCATTGCCAACCCGAGTGCGCATTGAGCGACAGCCGTCAGCAAGTGGTGCCGCAAGAACTATTTATGATACTCGACCGCTTGGTTCATCGTAGCACAAAAAACGAAAATCGCGAAATAGCACGCTACCGCAAATTGCTCGACGAGATAGACGGCGACATAATGAATTTGATACTCAAACGCATGCAAATATCGCGCGAGATAGGGGCGGTGAAAAAAGAAAACAACATAGCGGTGTTCCAGCCGTTCCGCTACAACGAGACACTGCAACGCTTTGCCGAGAAGGGCATCACCGACAGCATGGATGTCGATGCCATGAAGGATATTTTCGAAACCATTCATGCCGAAAGCATACGCTTGCAGCTGCGCATAGTGAACGATGACAAATAGTAAATAGCGATATTTCCAGTGAGGAAATATCGCTATTTACTATTTGTGCCAATAAGGAATTTGTTGCTTCCTTTCCCATGTTGTATATGCTTTTTGCGATATTTTTTTTATAAATATATTGCTTCTTAATTTTTCTTATACTACCTTTGTTGCGTCTTGTTTCGCAGAGAGTCCACGTTGTGGATGCGAATTAAAAGGGAAACAGGTGCGAGTCCTGTGCAGTCCCGCTGCTGTAAGCTCATAAAATGTTTCATCGAATCGTTGTTTCCACTGCCTTAGGGCGGGAAGGACGGTGAAACGAGTAAGCCAGAAGACCTGCAAGACGAGTTCGATGCCCATATTATCTTCGAGGAAAGGTACGGGTCATTGTTGTATTTCATTTTTATTATTTATGCGAACCTGTCGCATTGTTTTGTCTCTTGTAGCAGGGGGGATACTCTCTTTTTTGCCGCTGTGCATGCTTAATGCGCAGAACGACGATGTTGTGCACATACTGGATACGCTTGTGGTCAGCGACGAAAATCCGTTGTCGTCGGTTGTGGGCGGTGCGGCTATGCAACGTTTCGATGCCGATGCCCTTGCACGCATGGGTGCGGCAAATGTAGGCGATGCCCTAAAATTCATGAAGGGCGTTGCGGTGCGCGATTATGGCGGTGTGGGTGGTCTTAAAACGGTTGCCATACGCGGAATGGGTGCGCAACATACTGCTGTCATGTACGACGGAGTCGCCGTCGGCGATTGTCAAAGCGGTCAAGTGGACTTAGGTCGTTTCTCCACCGATAACCTCGATGCCGTACAGCTGACGATGGGGCAGGGTGACGATATATATCAGGCGGCACGTGCGATAGCCTCGGCAGGGGCGGTGTCGCTGGAAACGAAACTGCCATATAAAAACAGATTTAACATAACTGCTCGTGCCGGCTCCTACGGTCTGTATCAGGCCAATGCCTTGTTGTCGCGTGTGTTTGATGACAAGTGGCAATTGACCTTTTTTGGCGATTATACCACCTCGCAAGGCGACTATGACTTTAAAATAAAAGATATAGAGGCACGCCGTAATAACTCCGATGTGAAGAGTGCCCGCGGGGAGGCAAATGTAATATTCAAAACCCATGAACGACACACCGTTAAGGCTAAAACATATATATACTATTCGTCGCGCGGCCTGCCCGGCTCGGTGATAGTGAATAACCCGCTGAGCAACGAACGATTGCTGTCGCGTAATATGTTTGCACAGCTGTTCTATGAATACACCCCCTCGTCGCAATTCAAAATGAAGGCCTATGCCAAGTATAATTATGCATACGACAAACACACACAGCATAGGGCTGCCAACGATATTCTGCATAGCGAGTATTCTCAAAGGGAGAGCGATGTTTCGTTAACAGCCAAATGGACACCCCGCTTCCTGCATAACCTATCCTTGGCATGGTCGTCCGAACTGTTTCATAACAGCCTCTCTGCAACCACGACGCATGTGGCTATGGCTGCCGCACCCAAACGTCTGACGTTGCTGAACGCATTGTCGGCGCGTTATGTGGGCAGGTATATGTCGGCTACGGCTGCTATGCTATATACCTATGCCGACGAAAAAGCCGATGTAGGGGTTGTGGCACCGCGACGCAAGCGTTTCTCGCCATCGCTATCATTATCCTTTTATCCCTTTGGCAACGACCTATCATTTGCACTATCCTATAAAGAGTCATATCGCCTGCCTACATTCAACGACCTATACTATCAGCAGGTGGGCAACTATCTGCTGCGCCCCGAAAAAAGCAAAATGCTGAATATGGGTGTGCTCTATAAGGCATCGTTCGGGGATTGGCTCAAAGAATTTGCGTTGTCGGCAGATGCATACTACGGACGTATAAAAGACAAGATAGTGGCAGTACCCGGAATATTTATATGGAAAATGAACAATGTCGATAGGGTGACGCTATCGGGTGTCGATGTAAATATATCCTTGTTGTCGGAATTGCGACAGGGATATTCCGTAAGAGCCACCGCCGTTTACAGCTATATGCGTGCAGTGGACGATACCGAGGGCTCCTTGGTCAAGGGCAACCAAATAATATATACTCCGCGACACTCGGGGAGTGTGTCGGCTGTCATCAATACTCCGTATGTGAATGTGGGTTATTCGTTGCTGTGGAGCGGAGTGCGTTTCCGCTTGCCGCAGAACATCGCCTCGAACGAAGTCGATGCCTATACCGACCACTCGCTATGGTTATCGCGCCATTGGCAATTTACCCATTTTTCCATGGTCTCTAAATTCGAACTGACGAATATCCTTGACGATAATTACGAGATAGTGCGTTACTATCCGATGCAGGGACGCTGTTTCCGATTATCCCTTATGTTAAACATATAAAAAAACAGATTATGAAAAAAAATTCTTATTTTATTCCCTGTTTACTCCTTGCCATGCTGTCGGTAGCATGTAGCAGTGACGACGACAACACCGGCGGCGCAGACTCCAACGGTGCCTCAGGCAGCGGATGTTACATCCTAAATCAGGGCTTGTGGGGTGGTAACGATGCAAGCATACAGTATTATAATTTTGAAACATCGTTGGCAACGTCGCCCATTTGTACGCAGGACCTCTTTTACAGTAATAACAGTACGTTGCTTGGCGATGTGGCACAGGATATGCTGTGGATTAACGAAAAGTTATATGTGACGGTCAGTTCATCGCAAAAATTGGAGATACTCGACGAGCAGGGACGTCGCCTGCGTGAGGAGCCATATACATACACCGAAACAATGGCTTGTCCGCGCATGATGGCTACCGACGGAGAATATCTGTATGTAGTAAATTATGATAAAAATATATATGTTTACGACATAGAGACCGACGAGCTTGTGAAAACCATTCCCGTAGGCAGTTACCCCGAGGGTATAAGCTATGTCGATGGCTATCTTGTGGTTAGCAATTCCGACTATGGGGCATGCGACGGCGATGCATCGCTGTCGGTGGTCGATGTGAACAGCGGCATTGTTCGCGAAATAAAGGAACACATATGCAACCCGGGTGTGCAAAGCGTGGCTTGCAATGGCGATGTATATATAATAGACCAAGGCAATTACAGCACCATTGGTTCTAATATCCTGCGCATAAATCCTCGTAGCGCGACGGTGGAAACGCTTGGCATATCTGCATCGTTGCTGGCTGTGTACGAAAACACCCTTTTTTATGTGAATGCATCGTGGAACTACGGTATTAACGATTACGCATACTCCCCATTATATCGTTACGATACCGTTAGCGGCGAAACAGTGGAGCTTTTGTCCACCGAGGTGATGAAAAACGTTAATTCGCTCTCGGTGAACCCCGAAAACGGCGATATATATGTGGGCTATTCCAACGGGACAAATTTGGGCAATATGCGCGTATTCGCTGCCGACGGCACTCAGCAGGGTGTGTTCGATGTCGGTCTTTTTACATGCGGAGCGCGTTTCGAAATAAAATAAGAAACGGTAAGAAAACAGATAGGATATAAACTAAACAGTTCCCCCCAAAAAAATACCATCCCTCCATGAAAATCCGTCGATTATTGTTTATTATATGTGTGGCATTATGCTCCTGCGGCAATCATTCCAATTCCGCCCCCGATGACATAAAAGGGCGCAAATTGGATATGAAATTTGCCTCCTTGCTGCAAATGACCGAATGCGACGGCTATGTGGTTGCCGATATAAAAAATCCATGGGGCAATAATATTCTGCATCGCTATATACTTGTCGATAAGGATAGTGCCATGCCTGCCACAATGCCATCGGGGACCTTGCTGCGCACCCCCTTGGACAATGTGTTGCTCTTTGCCACCATGCACGCCGAACTGTTGGGCTGTTTGGGCGTGTCGCATGCCGTAGGTGGTGTTTGCGAGCCCGAATATATGACACAGCAATATATTCGCGAGGGGTTGGAAAATAACACGATAACAGATTGTGGCAGTTCGTTGAATATCGACTTGGAGCGCGTGGTGGAGCTATCGCCAAGCGCGGTGTTCGTGTTGCCCTACGAAAACGGGGGCTATGGCAAGCTCGACAAGCTGCCATACCCGCTTGTGGAGTGCGTGGAATACATGGAGACATCGCCACTTGCCTCGGCCGAGTGGATGCGCTTCTATGGCCGCCTGTTGGGGTGCGCCGCAAAAGCCGACTCGTTATTCGACGAGGTGTGTCATAGCTATTTGTCACTGCGCGACAGTGTTGCCGCAGTGACGTCGCGCCCAAAACTCATGTGTGAACTAAAAAGCAGTTCGGCATGGTATGTGCCGGGTGGACGTAGCACCATGGGGGTGTTGTATAACGATGCCGGAGCGCATTATCTATTTTCCGACAACAACAGCATGGGAGCTTTGCCATTGGCATTCGAAACGGTGCTCGAAAAAGCATCGTCGGCCGATATCTGGCTCATAAAATATGGTGCTGATACCGACAAGACGCGCTCGTCGTTGCTGGCGGAGTTTGAGGGATATAAATATTTTAAACCGTTCGCCAATGGTAATATATATGCTTGCAATCTGAGCAAAAAACGTTTTTACGAAGAGACTCCTTTTCGTCCCGACCTATTGCTGCGTGAACTTGTCGCACTGTTTCATCCCGATTTCTATCCCGATAAAAAACCATTGAGATATTATGAAAAAATGGCACAGTAGAAAATTCTATATAGTCCCTTTATTGGCATTGTTGGTCATGGGGGCGGCATTTGTATGCAATCTGTTTTTTGGCGCGGTGGATATTCCTGTGTCCGACGTGGTTGCCATATTGTGTGGCGATGATGCTTCGCCTGTGTCGTGGCGGCTCATTGTGCTCGATGCCCGTTTGCCACAGGCGGTTACTGCTATGTTGTCGGGGATGTCGCTTGCCACTGCCGGCATTCTTCTGCAAACGCTTTTCGGTAATCCGCTTGCAGGCCCCGAAGTATTCGGAATAAACAGCGGTGCCGGCTTGGGCGTAGCTGTTGTCATGTTGCTCATGCAAGGTAGTTTCATGGCAGGCTCGCTTACGCTTGGTGGCTACGCGGCTGTTCTTGCAGGTGCTTTCCTTGGGGCGCTGTTGGTGATAGCTATCATATTGGCCCTTTCGACATGGGTCAGGAGCAATATATCGTTGCTCATTGCAGGCTTGGCAATAAGCTATCTGACGTCGGCTGTGATAGCCTTGCTTAACTATTTCTCGACCGCCGAGGGTGTTCATTCCTATCTCATCTGGGGTATGGGCAGTTTCTCGGGCGTGTCGCGTGGCATGTTGCCCGTCTATTCGCTCATTTTGTTGTTGATACTTTGTGTGGCCCTTCTTATGGCCAAACCGCTTAACGCCTTGCTGCTTGGCGATGCCTATGCCGCTAATCTTGGTGTGCGTACCAAGCGTGTGAGGGGGCTGTTGCTTGTGCTCTCGGGCCTGATAACGGCTGTTGTCACCGCTTTTTGCGGTCCCATAGCATTCATTGGTCTTGCTGTTCCCCATTTTGCCCGTTTGGCTTTGAAATCGGGCAACCACCTGTTTCTTTTGCCTACCACGATGTTGCTGGGTGGGGCTGTCGCTTTGTTATGTAATTTTGTTTGTCAATTACCGGGCGACAACGGGCTTATTCCGCTTGGTGCAGTGACGCCTCTTATAGGTGCCCCTGTTATCTTATATGTTGTACTAAAAGAAAAAGGAACTTAAATATTTAAGTTCCTTTTTCTTTTTATATATTGGCAATCCTCATTATGTCGGCAAAAACTCCGGCTGCTGTTACGCCGGCACCGGCGCCATATCCCTTTATTAGCATAGGATACTCCTTGTAACGTTCTGTTGTCAGTAATACTATGTTGTTACTGCCTTCGAGGTTATAGAACGGGTGGTGTTTGTCAACCTTGCATAGCGATACGCTTCCTTTGTTATCTTGGAATTTTGCGATAAATCGCCATTGCATGTTCTCGGCCTCCATTTTTTTGCGTTCACTCTCGAAATCGTTGTCAAGTTGTGGCAGTTTCTCCCAGAAATTCTCCAAGGAACCGTTGAACAGTTCGTCGGGGATGAACAATTTCTTTTCGACATCCTCCTGCTCGATAGAGTACCCGGCTTCGCGAGCCAAGATAACCAATTTGCGTATGACATCCTTGCCGCTAAGGTCTATGCGCGGGTCGGGCTCGCTGTAACCCTTTTCCTGTGCCAAACGCACTGTGCGACTCATGGGCACCTCCTCGCTCAACATGTTGAATATGAAGTTCAGCGTGCCGCTTAGCACAGCCTCTATTTTAAGGATTTTATCGCCGCTGTTTATAAGGTCGTTGATGGTGTTTATTATTGGCAGGCCGGCACCTACATTTGTTTCGAACAGGAATTTTATGTTGCGCTGGCGTGCTATGTGTTTCAGCCTGCTGTATGTGGCATAGTCCGATGAGGCTGCTATTTTGTTGGCTGCAACCACCGATATATTGTGCTCCAAGAAATCGGCATATAGCTCGGCAACATTGCTGTTGGCTGTGCAATCGACAAATACAGGGTTATATATATTCATGCTTATTATCTCGTCGCGCAGCTGCTTAATATTATATTCGGGGCTGTTGGCAAGCTTGGTGCGATAGTCGCCAAGGTCGATACCTTCGCGGTTGAATATGGCGTGTTTGCTGTTTGCAATGCTCACCACATTCAGTTTCAATCCATGCTCGTCCATTAGTTTTTGCTGTTGCGATGCTATCTGCTCCAACAGGCTGCCACCCACTGTGCCTACTCCGCATATAAACAGGTTCAAAACTTTGTACTCGGAAAGGAAGAATGAATCGTGAATGACATTCAGTGTCTTGCGCAGCAGATGCGACTCGATGACAAACGATATGTTTGTCTCCTGTCCGCCTTGGGCGCATGCTATGACGTTTATACCATTGCGTCCCAGTGTCTGGAATAGCTTACCTATGATTCCGGCATTATGGCGCATGTTCTCTCCTACTATGGCAACGGTGGAAAGGTCCCCCACTGCATGAACCTGTTCCATGAGTCCCATGGATATCTCCTTCGAAAATTCGGCGTTCAGTACCTCGCATGCTTTCTTGGCATCGACATGACGCACGCCTATCGAGGTGCTGTTCTCCGACGAGGCCTGTGCAACCAAGAATACGCTTATATCGGCGTTGGCAAGTGCGCGGAATATCCTATGATTGACACCAACCACTCCCACCATGCCAAGGCCTTGCACTGTCAGTAACGACGTGTCGTTTATACTTGATATTCCTTTAATCAACCGTCCTTCGGAGGGGCTGTCGGTGCTTATTATTGTACCCTCGCCTTGCGGGTTGAATGTGTTTTTTATGGCAATGGGTATATTGGCTTTGAATACAGGGTATATGGTTGGCGGATACACGACCTTGGCTCCGAAATTACATAGCTCGGTGGCCTCGACATAGCTTAGCCGTTTTATTGTATATGCGTTGTTTATTACCTTCGGGTCGGCAGTCATGAAACCATCGACGTCGGTCCATATTTCCAAAATATCCGCTTTCAGGGCTGCTGCCAGAATGGCTGCCGTATAGTCGGAGCCGCCACGTCCCAAATTTGTTATCTCGCCGCTATCTTTGTCCGATGCAATGAAGCCCGGAACTATTGTTATGCGGCTTTTGTTCTGTGCAAAAGTCTTATGTATCAGACTATCGGTCAGTTCGCTGTCGAGAATATATTTATTGTGCTTGGTCTCGGTCTTTATGAATGTGCGCGAGTCGATGCGGGTAGCCCCTTCTATGAGTGCTTCTACTATTCGGCTCGACAGCCTCTCGCCATAGCTTACTATGGTGGCTTCCGATTTCGGTGTTATGTTATTTATGAGCGATAATCCTTGATATATATTTTGCAGTTCGTTTAGCAGGCGATTTACTTGCACCAACAATTTTTCGCGCTTGTCGGCGTTTGTTATTACGGCATCAATGAGGCTATGATGACGCTCTACAATCTCCTTGAATTCGTCGTTGAATGTGCTGTCGCCGTTTACGGCCAACTGCGATGTCTTTAAAAGCTTGTCGGTGATGCCTCCAAGAGCCGAAACAACCACAATGGCGAAGTCCTTCTCCAACTCCACGATATTTTTTAAATTCAATATGCTGTTGACAGAACCAACCGAGGTGCCGCCGAATTTCATTATTTTCATATTCTTATCATAAAAAGTGTTGGTTGCGAGCAACCGTAAAATATTTTTGCAAATGTATTAACAAACGAGCGAAAAATATCAAGCTTGCTTGAATATTTTTCACAGCGAGTGCAGAATATATTCGCGCGAAGCGCAAATGCGACAAACAAACGAGCGAAAAATATCAAGCTTGCTTGAATATTTTTTACAGCGAGTGCAGAATATATTCGATGTTTATATCAAATGTATTAACAAACGAGCGAAAAATATCAAGCTTGTTTGAATATTTTTTACTGCGAGTACAGAATATATTCGATGTTTAATCAAATGTATGAATTATGTACCAAATGCCAAAGTAAAGCGGGCTTTTTGTTTTAGCCCTTCGCAATGGCAGTTTGTTGTTCTGTTTTTTCGCTATCCAAAGCAATGCGCCGCAATTAAAATTTGCGTGCGTTCATACTTGCCCGACAAAATTTGCTACATTATGGGCGAAAATAACCAAAAATAATGAAATAAAAAAATGGAACAGCTTGTTAAAACAATCATCATGCGCTATCTTAGCAGAATAAAAGTATTATACATAAATTATGGCGAAGGATAAAAAGGTCTTTTTGTGTAACGAATGTGGCTACGACTCGCCAAAATGGTCGGGTAAGTGTCCTGCATGTGGTGCGTGGAATAGTTTTGTCGAGAAGGTGGTGCGCGATGCTCCTGCTTCACGTCGTGGCTTGTCTGTTTCGGATGGAAACGAAGAACAACGCAGGCCTTTGCGCATTGATGAAATATCGACTGATGAACTGCCCAGAATAAAAATGAACGATGCCGAGCTCGACAGGGTGTTGGGTGGCGGTCTTGTCCCCGGCTCATTGGTTTTGCTTGGCGGGGAACCGGGCATAGGCAAGTCCACGCTTATTCTGCAAACAGCGCTCCGCCTGAAAAACAAGCGCGTGCTATATGTGTCGGGCGAGGAGAGCGCACAGCAAATCAAATTACGTGCCGACCGCATAAATCACGAGGAGTCGGGGTGCATGGTGCTGTGCGAGACACTGCTCGAAAATGTTTTCACTCAAATAAAGAATGTCGCTCCCGAAATAGTTGTGATAGACTCCATACAGACAATGAGCAGCGAGACAGTCGATTCTTCGTCGGGCAGCATGGCGCAGGTGAGGGAATGTACATCGTTGTTGCTGAAATATGCCAAGGAAAATAATGTACCTGTCATACTCATAGGGCATATAACAAAGGATGGAGCTATTGCCGGCCCCAAAATATTGGAACATATTGTCGATGTCGTCATACAGTTCGAGGGCGACCAACATCATATATACCGTGTTTTACGCTCCATCAAAAACCGTTTTGGCAGTACCGCCGAATTGGGAATATACGAAATGCGTCGCGAGGGGCTGCGTCAGGTCGAAAATCCATCGGAATTGTTGCTTGGGGAGCGTCACAGCGACATGAGCGGCGTTGCTGTTGCATCGGCCATCGAGGGTGTCAGTCCGTTTCTCATCGAGGTTCAGGCGTTGGTCAGCAGCGCGGTGTATGGCACTCCGCAACGTTCAGCCACAGGCTTTGACTCCCGCCGCATGAATATGCTGCTTGCCGTTCTCGAAAAACGTGTGGGATTTAAACTGGCTCAAAAGGATGTCTATCTGAATATAGCCGGCGGGCTGCGCGTGAACGACCCTGCAATAGACCTTGCTGTCATAAGCGCAATACTATCGAGCAATATGGACGTTGAAATAGCTCCAACGGTATGTATGGCAGGCGAAGTAGGCTTGTCGGGCGAGATACGTCCGGTAAATCGCATCGAACAACGTATTGCCGAGGCGCAAAAATTGGGATTTAACGAGATAATTGTCCCCAAAGCGAATATGAAAAACCTTGATACTTCACGATATAAAATAAATATAAATCCTGTGTCGAAGGTCGAGGAGGCATTTAGGATTATTTTTGGATAATAAAAAATTACGATAAGCAAATGGTCTGTGAATATCAGATAAGAGTTCTGCCGCAAATTGCGGCAAACGAACAGTCTATAAAAGAGTATTTGTCGCAGGAGAAAGGACACCCTTTGCGCAGCATAAACGCAGTCAGGGTATTACGTCGCAGCATAGATGCGCGTCAGCGCACTATATATGTGAACCTTACAGTGCGACTTTTTGTGAACGAAATCCCCACATGCGACGAATACACCCCCCGTTCCTATCAAAATGTCGAAGGCTGTAAGCCTGTGATAGTGGTGGGGGCAGGCCCTGCCGGTCTTTTCGCGGCATTGAAACTAATAGAATTGGGTTTGCGCCCCATTGTCGTGGAACGCGGCAAGGATGTGCGCAGCCGTAAAATAGACGTAGCTGCCATAGCACGCACACACATCGTCGATGCCGAGTCCAATTACTGTTTCGGCGAGGGTGGGGCAGGAGCATATTCCGACGGCAAGCTATACACGCGTAGCAAGAAACGCGGCAACATCGAAGGCATCCTGAATGTTTTTTGTCAGCATGGGGCAAGCGTCGCGATATTGTCCGATGCTCATCCCCATCTGGGCACCGACAAACTGCCGCGTATAATAGAGAATATTCGTAATACCATAATATCGTGCGGTGGCGAAGTGCATTTCGAGACTCGCATGGATACATTGCTCATCAACGACGGAAAAGTATGCGGAGTGGCAACCTCGAAAGGAGAATTCCTTGCCGATGCAGTCATATTGGCCACAGGACACTCGGCCAAGGATGTATATCGCATGCTGCACTCCAAGGGTGTGACCATCGAGGCAAAAGGCATAGCTATGGGGGTGCGTCTTGAACATCCCTCGGAGTTGATAGACCGCATACAGTATCATAGTGCGCAGGGACGCGGAAAATATCTTCCTGCTGCCGAGTATAGTTTCACAACACAGGTCGAGGGGCGTGGCGTGTATAGTTTCTGCATGTGCCCCGGCGGTGTCGTAGTGCCTTCGGCGTCGGCTCCCGAGGAGTTATTGGTGAATGGAATGTCGCCATCGCATCGCGGTGGGCGTTGGAGCAATTCGGGTATGGTGGTTCAAATAAATACCGATGACATAGAACATCCCGATGCGCAAATTGATATAGAAGGTTTTGATGCCGTGCCCGAAAATTCTCCGCTCAAAGTTATGGCATTTCAGGAAAAATTGGAACGGCTGTGTTGGCTCATGGGCAACAGACGTCAAACGGCACCGGCACAGCGTATGACAGATTTTGTCCATCGAAAACTCAGTTACGACCTTGGCAGCAGTTCCTATGCTCCGGGCTTGATATCCTCGCCCATGCATTTTTGGTTACCAAAATTCGTGTGCTCGCGTTTGCAGCAGGGGTTCGAAAAATTTGGTCGTTCTTCGCATGGTTTCCTAACACGCGAAGCAACCGTCATTGGTGTTGAGACACGTACATCGTCGCCCATTCGCATAGTGCGCAGTGCCGATACCTTGCAGCATGTAGCCTTGCATGGGCTTTTCCCATGTGGCGAGGGTGCGGGCTATGCAGGCGGTATAGTGTCGGCGGCGGTCGATGGCGAACGCTGTGCAGTTTCTGTAAGCGAGTATCTACAAAAATGAACGCCCATGGGCGTTCATTTTTGTAGTATGACAGCCGGTTCTTATACCCAGCTTGTAAGAATTTTCATTTTGCCTTCGGGCACTACCGACAACGATGTCGCTGTTGCCGGAATAAGAACCGATTCGCCTTGCTTTATGGCTATCTTCTCGCCATTGTTATCGGTTAGTGTGCCTTTGCCGTCGGTACATATGACAATGACAAAAGAATCCAAATTGGCAAGTTCTATCTCGTGTGGCTTTGTCAGGTTGTACAGCGATGTGGTGAAATAGGGGCACGATACAAGTTCTATGCGTTGGTCGTCGGTCACCTCGTAGTGTGTACGGTAGTCGGGGATGACGTTGTAATCTATAACAGCCTTGCTCTGCTCGGTGTGCAATTCGCGGGTGTTGCCATTGGCATCGACGCGGTTGAAATCGTATATACGGTAGGTAATGTTCGATGTCTGTTGTATCTCGGCAATGAATGCACCGGCACCTATGGAGTGTATGCGTCCGGCAGGTAGGAAAAACAGGTCGCCTGCATGTATGTCATATTCAGCCAAAAGGTCGGTTATGGTGTTGTCGGCAATGCTCTGCTCATACTCCTCGGGTGTTACCTGTTTTGCAAATCCCGAACGCAGGCTCGAACCCTCGTCGGCATCGACCACATACCACATTTCGGTTTTTCCTTTCGATTGGTGACGTTCCCATGCTTGCTCGTCGTTGGGATGCACCTGTATTGATAGGTCTTGACGTGCATCGATGAACTTAATCAACAGTGGAAATTCGTTGCCAAAACGCTCGTAGTTGTCCTTGCCAAGCAGTTTTGCTCCGTCGCGTTCCAGCAGTTCGGGTAGTTTCATGCCTGCATCGGGGCCTTCGGCAACGATAGACTCGTTCTCTTTTACTCCCGAGATTTCCCAACTCTCACCAATTTGTTTTTGGTCCGATGTGATGCCTTTGTAGGGGAGTATTTTTTCTCCGCCCCACAACATTGATTTTAAAATAGGTTTGAATTTGTACATATTAGTATGTTTTTTGCGGTTGTTTTTTAGAAACTGACTTCGGGAGCAATTTCGGCTCCTTCGTTTGATTTGAACTCGGCTTTTTTATGGAAACCGAAGATGCCGGCTATGATATTGCCCGGGAAACGGCGCACTGCGATGTTATAGTCTTTTACAGACGCATTGTATTTCTTGCGTGCCTCGTTTATACGGTTTTCGGTGCCTTCTATCTGGGCTTGCAGTTCGCTGAAATTCTCGCTTGCTTTTAGTTCGGGATAACTTTCCGATATTGCAATAAGACGCGAAAGGGCACTGTTCATTTCGCCCATCGTTTGGCTGAATTTACGCATGTTCTCCTCGGTGAGTTCTTCGGCGGGTATTGTCATTTGTGTGGCTTTTGCACGAACGGCTGCTACCTCTTGGAATGTATTGCTTTCGTGTGTGGCATATCCCTTGACGGTGTTCACAAGGTTGGGGATAAGGTCGGCTCGACGTTGATACGTGGTCTCTACGTCGCTCCATGCCTTTGAAACGCTTTCCTCCAATGTGACCATGCCATTATAGGCTGATATAGCCCATATTACTACTACTGCAAGGATTGCAATGACGATGATTGTCGATTTTTTCATAATAGCTTGTTTTTTATTGTTTTCTTAATTTAAATTTCAATTACATGTGGTTGTTCTCTCTTAGAAACGTCCGCCTGCGCCGCCGCCGCCAAATGAGCCTCCACCGAAGGAGCCGCCACGAAAGGAACCGCCCGAGAAACCTCCGCCTATTCTTCCTGAAAATCCGCCTCCTGCAAAGGGGCCTGTATTGTTGTTGCCGGTTAAATCTATATAGTACCTGCGGGTGACCTCTTTTCCACAGGAACTGCATTTGTATCTTTTTATTATCAATTTCCTCGTACCTATTTTATTTGTTTTAAATTCCCTATTTGTTAATTGTAGTTTACGTTGTTTGCAATGGGGGCACTCCTTGTCTTTCCATTTTTCAAAACAAACGAAGATTATCAGAATTAATAACAGACTGACTGTTATTAAAATGATGGCTATTACCACTTTATTGCCATATTCATTATTTTCCTCGCGTTGTAGTTCGCTTTCTCCGTTTAGGGTGTCATATATGGCTCTTGCGGTATGCAGTATAGCTGCGTCCCAATTGCTTTTTTTCAGTTGCGGAACCATTACCCTGTTTTCTATACGCTTGCATAGCGCGTCGGGCAGGAATTTTTCGAGCCCTTCGCCTGTCAATATATAGTAGCTTCGGTCAACAGTGGCAAGCACTATTATGAGGCCTGTATTTTGCTTGTTGCCAACCCCGTATTTGTTGCCAATCTCCATTGCAAATTCGTAGGGATCGTCGCCCTCGATGCTCTCTATGACTATAACAAGGCTTTTTACCCCTTTTTCCTGTTCCAATACTGACAGCGTGCTGTTGATGCTGTCCATTGCGGTGCTGCTCAATATATTATCGGGGTTGGTTATATAATTTACCTTGTGTGACGATATGGGCAACGGCAGGTTGTCCGGTGTGTAAACACCGGCATGCAATGTGGCTGCTATGGCAAGCGATAGGGCTATTATGGTTACTGCCTTGGCTATAAATTTATTCATAGGTGAGGGGGATTATTCAACTACAATTTCGTCGGTGAAAAGCCAACCGCCTTCGCAATGACTCTTGGCTTGGTAGCGTATGTAGCGGGCTGTGGTGTTGCCTTTCCAACCAAAGTTCTTAAATGTCAGCGTGTTGTCTTTTACTACATTGTGTTTTATGTGTGCAAGTTGTGTGTATTCCTTGTTATCGTCGGATGCCGATATTATTACTTCGCAGGGCATGAATATCCATGGGTTGCATATTTGCATAAAGTCGGCACCTATTGAATGTATGGCTTTTTTCTCTTCAAGGTCTATTGTTATGTCTATACCTCCTTTTATGAAGCCCTGCCATACTCCGTCGTTGTTGTTCCATGCTCCTCGTTTGCCGTCGGTAAGCGCACTGTCGCCGCCGGCTGCATAGCCGTCATAGTAGGGGGCGTTGCTGTGGTATGTCACTTTTTTGCCTTTTGCCATGTGGTCTGTCGCATTGTCGGCTTCGGGGCGGTTGCCTGTCTCGTTTTTCAGGTCGAATGGGTTATAGCCTTTGTCTTTCAGGTATTCCACTGCTGTCAGGGCGCGTTGACGGAATTTGTCGTAGCATTTTACTTCGGGAGTGCTCCAGCCAACCTCGGCAATGGCCAATATGCGTGGATATATCATCCTTTCCATGTGCTCGGGTGTGGGGATGTATTCGGCCCATAAATTGCCTTGTACTCCATATATGAGTTCAGATTCTGCACTGTCCAAATCCTTGGGTATGGGATTGTAGCTATACACTTTTTTCAATGGCAGATAACCACCTATGGCCTCGGGTTGTGTGTGTGGGGCATCTTGGTATTGATCTAAGTAGCAATATGTTCCGGGCGACATTATGGCTTTGTGTCCGGCTTTTACGGCTGCCATTCCGCCCTCGGTACCACGCCACGACATTACGGTGGCATTGGGGGCAAGCCCTCCGTCGAGTATTTCGTCCCAACCTATTATTTGGCGTCCTTTACTGTTTACGAAGCGTTCTATGCGGTGTATGAGATAGCTTTGCAGTTCATCTACATTTTGCAGGCCCTCCTCTTTCATTCGTCTTTGGCAAAGCGGGCATGTGCCCCATGAACTTTTTACTGCCTCGTCGCCACCTATGTGTATATACTCCGAGGGGAATAGCTCCATGACTTCGGATAGTACGTCTTGCAGGAACTCGAATGTTTTTTCATTGCCTACACAGAAATCGGCTTGCTTGTATGGCTCGTGGGTGCATGATAGTTCGGGGTAGGCAGTAAGCACCTCCTCGCTGTGGGCGGGCATCTCTATTTCGGGTATTATTGTTATGTGACGCTCGGCGGCATATTTTACTATCTCGCGAATATCCTCCTGTGTGTAATATCCTCCATGAGCATTGGCACTGCCTTCCTCGCTGTATCTGCGGCCAAGCTCCCACCAATCCTTCCACAAACGGTGTTCGCGCCATGCTGCAAACTGTGTCAGGCGTGGATATTTTTTTATTTCCAGACGCCAGCCTGCGGCATCGGTCAGGTGCAAATGCAGGCGATTCATCTTGTAGCGGGCCATGGCGTCAATCTGTTTTTTCACAAATTCCTTGTCGAAAAAGTGTCGCGAAACATCGAGCATCATTCCACGATAGGCAAAACGGGGCTCGTCAATAATAACGCCACAAGGCATGCCGCCTTCGTTGTCGATGGCTTGGAGTATGGTCTGGCATCCATAGAAGAGTCCGCTTTCCGATGTCGATAGTATGGTTATACTCTTCTTGTCGGTGGTAATTTTGTAGCCTTCGGGTGAACTTAATCCGGGGATGCTGTCTGTTATTCTGAATACGATGTTGCTTGTCCCTGTTTTCTTTGTGTCGTGGGGGTGTAGTATTGTAGTTTTTAGATATTCCGCGATATTTTCGGCTACATCGCGGGGTGCGTCGAAAGTAATATCACAACTGCCCGACAATACAAATTGTTGCTGTGTCAGTTCGCATTTCAGTGGCAGTGGGATGATATTTGGCTCGCTCTCTCTCTTTTTTGTGCATCCCCATAGTAAAAACAATATGGCTATAAAATAGAATATCTGTCTCATGTGTGTCATTATTTTTTTACGTAGTATTTAAGCCAATTGCCGAATAGCTTGCGTGCATCGGCTTGCCAACGGTTCATGGGTGGCAGCGTAGGATTTTCGTCGGTGTAATAGTTTAGCGGCAATTTTATGGATAGCCCCTTTGAAACGTCGCGTTTGTATTCGTTGTCGAGGGTGTTAAGCGCATATTCGGAATGTCCGGTTACAAAAAAGTCCCTTGTGCCTTGCCTGTGCATTATATATACCCCCGACAGTTCCGACTCGGAAAGGAGTTCTATCTGTGCTTGGGCTGTTATATCCTCCTTGCGCAGTTCGGTGTGTCTGCTGTGGGGAACGTATAGCGGTTCTTCTATTCCTTTAAACAGCGCCATGTCGGGGCGCAAAATTTTATGAGGGAAAACACCGAACATTTTTTCGGGTAGAATATACTTGTTTATGTCGAACCAATAGTACAGACCGGCTTGCGCTGCCCAACATATATACATGGTGGATATGACGTTTCTTCTGCTCCATTCAAAAATTTCGCATAGCTCGTTCCAATATGTGACCTCCTCGTACTCAATTTTTTCTATGGGGGCGCCAGTTATGATGAGCCCGTCGAAGTGCTCTTTTTTCAGTTCGTTGAACCCTTTGTAGAACAGCTGCATGTGCTGTGGCGATGCGTGCTTGGGCGTGTGACTGTCGAGCTTCATCAGTGTAAGTTCTATTTCCATGTCGCTTGCAGCAAGTATGCGTATGAAGTCGGCTTCGGTGGTCTCTTTCATGGGCATTATATTGAGCAAGGCTACACGCAGGGTATTGCATGTCGAGGATTTAAGTTCCTCGACATGCGTTCCCTCGTTTTTCACTATTTGCAACGCCGGTAGTCCGTGTGGTACTTTCAGTGACATTCTTTTTTTTCTTTTACCAGATATTCAAGCGTTTTTCTTTGGGCAGATACAGCGGGTCGTTCTCGGTTATTCCGAATGCGGTGTACCAATCGTCTATGTGGGGCAGTGTACCGTTCACGCGCCAACGTCCAAGTGAGTGGGGGTCGTTCTTGGTGCGATTGCGTATCTCCTCATCGCGTATATTGCCTGCCCATACGTTTGAATAGGCCAAGTAGAAACGTTGCTCGGGTGTGAACCCGTCTATCGTGGGCAGTTGTTTATCCTTTGTGGCATTGCGGAACGCCTGCATGGATATTGTCAGTCCTCCGTGGTCGGCTATGTTCTCGCCAACGGTGAGCTCGCCATTGCCTTTTAGGCCGGGGAGAACCTCGATGTTATTAAAATGCTCTATAATAATTTTTGTTCTCTCTGTAAAACTCTCGGCATCTTGCGCTGTCCACCACTCTTTGAAATTGCCGTCTTTGTCGAACAGGCGTCCTTTGTCGTCGAAGCCGTGTGTCATTTCGTGGCCAATGACCACGCCTATGGCTCCGTAGTTGAATGCGTCGTCGGCGTTCATGTCGAAGAACGGGTATTGCAGAATACCGGCAGGGAAGCATATCTCGTTTGTGGTGGGGTTGTAGTATGCGTTTACCGTTTGCGGTGTCATGTGCCACTCCTCCTTATCGACAGGCTTGTTCAGCTTGCTTTCTATGTGGTCGTCCCAGCCGAAACGGGCTATGTTGCGGCTGTTCTCGGCATAGCTGAGCGTGGGGTCGATGGTTAGCTTGCTGTAATCCTTCCATTTGTCGGGGTAGCCTATTTTCACAGCAAATGTGTTCAGTTTTTCATGCGCTGCAAGCTTTGTGCTGTCGCTCATCCAGTCTTGTGCATCTATGCGCTCGCCAAGTGCGGTTTGCAAGTTTCTTACCAGTTGCACCATACGTTCCTTGGCGGCAGGCGGGAAATATTTTGCTACATATAGCTCACCTATGACCTCGCCCAATGCTCCGTTTACGGTGCCAAGAGCGCGTTTCCAACGTGGCTGTTGTGCTTGTTTTCCCGAAAGGGTGCGTCCGTAGAAATCGAAGTTCTGTGCCTCTATTTCGTCGCTCAGTACGTTGCTCGAACTGTTTATGACGTTCCATTGCATGTATGCTTTCAGCTCGCTCAGCGGCAGGTCGTTTATTATCTTGCTCACCTCGGCAATAGGCTCCAACTGCGACACGTTTATCTCTTTTACACCCGATATTTTCAGATTTGCAAAGTATGTGTCCCAATCTATGTCGGCGAACTCTTTTTTCAGTTCGTCGTAGCTCATTTTGTGATAGTTCTTTGCGGGGTCGCGTTGTTCCACGTTGTTGAACGATTTTTCGGCAATGCGTGTCTCTATAGTCATGACTGCCTCGGTGTTCTTTGCGGCTTCTTGGGCTGTGAAACCGCATAGCATGAACATTTTGGCTACGTGCTCCTTGAATTTTTTGCGAATATCCTTGGTGGCTTCGTCGGTGTCGAAATAGTACTCTTTGCCGGGCAACGACAGACCTCCTTGGTATAGCATCAGCAGGTTGTTGTTGCTATCCATAATGTCGGCTCCCACTCCGGTGTAGAAAAATCCCGATACGCCGTCGCGCACCAATGTGGCCGACAGGGGTAGTATCTCTTTTTTGTCTTGTATGGCTGCAATTTGCTCCAACGTGGGCTTTATGGGGCTGTAACCAAGGCTGTTGCGACGTGTGCTGTCCATGGCAAGGTTGTATAGGTCGCCTATTTTTTGTGCATTGCTGCCCGGCTCGTTTTGTTTTGCAGCCTGCTCCAATACAAGTTCTTGCAGTTGTACGCGATTTTTCTCGGCAAGCGCATCGAACTGTCCGTAGCGTGCATACTCATCGGTTAGTGGATGTTGGTCGTTCCATCCACCTGTTGCAAAGCGATAGAAATCGGTTCCGGGCTTTGCGTTCATGTCTAAATTTGCTAAGTCGATTTTCGATTCCATAGGTTTCTCTGTTGTGCATGCAGCGATGCTCAGTGACAGGGCTGCATAGATAAAAATTCGTTTCATATTTTCGGATATTTTATATTGCTTGTTTTTTCCTATTCTGTCATTTCGTCGAGTGCCGTCATGTGTCGTTCCCATTCGTTTTCGGCGTCGGATAACTGCTTTTTTAATGCGGCATATCGTTCGAAATTGGCTTGCACACTGCCTTGCGGAGTGCTCATTATGGCTTCAAGTGCCTCTATGGCGTTGCTTATCTCGTTCATGGCTTTCTCGCTTTCCTCGACAAGGTGTTCCAATTTTCGGCGTTGTTTTTGCAGCTGCTTGCTTGCCTCGTAGCTTAGTCGGCTTTCGCTCGATGCTGTTTTTGCCGGGCTGTCGGCGTTTGCTGTTTGCTTGCTGCCCGATAGTGCCTCGTTTATGCTGTCGGCGTTTTTCGTAGCCAAATAATCGTATATGCCGCCAAGATGCTCGCGCACTTTGCCATCGCCAAACTCATATACCTTGCTCACAAGGCCGTCGAGGAAATGCCTGTCGTGGCTCACTATTATGACTGTTCCGTCAAAGTCGCGTATGGCCTCTTTCAACACATCCTTGGACTGCATATCAAGGTGGTTTGTCGGCTCGTCAAGAATAAGCAGGTTCATCTGTTGCAACAACAGCCGTATCATGGCAAGTCGGCTGCGTTCGCCGCCCGATAGCACTTTTACCTGCTTGTCCGATGCTTCGCCGCCAAACATAAATGCTCCCAGAATGTCGCGAATACGCAGGCGTATGTCACCGGTTGCCACATTGTCTATCGTTTCGAACACAGTGAGTCGCTCGTCGAGCAACTGTGCCTGATGCTGTGCAAAATAGGCGGTTTGTACATTGTGTCCTATTATAATATTGCCGTTGTGTTCCAATTCTTTCAGAATGCAACGCACAAGGGTGGTTTTTCCTTCGCCGTTGCGTCCCACAAATGCCACTTTTTCGCCTCGGTTTATGGTGAAATTGACATTGGAAAACACTGTGTGGCTGCCGAAACTTTTTTCTACATCCTCGCATATTACAGGGTAGTTGCCGCTGCGTGTGGCGGGTGCAAAACGCAGGCGCAGGCGCGATGTGTCCTCTTCGTCTATTTCAATGGGAACCATCTTCTCCAACTGCTTTATGCGGCTTTGTACCTGTACCGCCTTTGTCGGCTTGTAACGAAAACGCTCGATGAATTCTTTAATATCGGCTATCTCTTTTTGTTGGTTTTCGTATGCTCGCAACTGTTGTTCGCGACGCTCTTTGCGCGTCTCCATGAATTTGTCATAAGGCAGTTTGTAGTCGTATATGCGCCCACATGATATTTCTATCGTGCGGTTGGTTACGGCATTCAAAAATGCCCTGTCGTGGCTGACAAGCAACACTGCGTTTGCGCTGCGAGCAAGAAACTGCTCCAACCATTGTATGCTTTCTATGTCGAGGTGGTTGGTTGGCTCGTCAAGCAGCAGCACGTCGGGGTGTTGCAATAGCAGTTTTGCCAATTCTATACGCATGCGCCAACCGCCGCTGAACTCATTTGTGGGACGTTGAAAATCGCTGCGTCGGAAGCCAAGCCCTTGCAGTGTACGCTCAATCTCGGCTTCATAGTGACTGCCACCCATCATATTATATTGTTCGTTCAGGTGGGTGTAGCGTTCAATAAGTCCTTTGTAGTCGTCGCTGTCGTAATCGTCGCGCGTGGCAAGGTCGTTGTTCATTTGCTCCAACATCTTCTCCATTTCGTGAATATGTGCAAATGCCGTTTCGGCCTCTTGGAACACAGTGCGTCCGTCTATGTGGTTCATTACCTGCGGCAGGTATCCTATTGTGATGTCGCGCTGTTTCGAGATGGCACCGGCGGTGGGCGATTGCGCCCCCGAGAGTATTCTTAACAAGGTGGTCTTGCCTGCACCGTTTTTGCCTACAAGCGCAATGCGGTCTTTCTTATTTATGATGAAACTGACATCGTGAAACAAATTTGTCCCACCGAAGTCCACTCTTATGTTATCAACAGAAATCAATTTGTAAAAATTTAGCTATATATAACCCAAATAGTTTCTTTTTAAATCGTTGGGGCGAAGTTACTCTTTTTTACCGATATATGCAAGATGTGAATATTTTGCATTATATTCGCAAAAACTTTTTTTATGATTGTTTCTATCGACGGAATTAATTACGAAATATCTGAAAGCGACCGCTGTGCCGCCGTTGCAAAGGGCAACTACTCGGGCATGGTTACAATACCCGATAGTATAATACACGAGGGTGTCTGCTACAATGTGACGGCCATTGCGCCCGAGGCCTTTGCTTGTTCTACGGCGTTGCAAGGGGTGGTCATAGGCAATGAGGTTCGTGCAATAGGCGCTGCGGCTTTCAAGGCATGCAGCAGTTTGGTGCATGTGCAGCCGGGATGCCATGTGATGCTCATGGGGCACGAGGCCTTTGCCGGGTGCTCTTCATTGGAGCAAATGGAACTGCCCGAACTATTGGTGTCGGTCGAGGCCTCGCTCTTCGATGGTTGCTCGTCGCTTGCCACAGTGACGCTCCCCGACGGCATCGATGGCATAGGCGAGTATGCCTTTTGCGGTTGTTGCTCGTTGGTAGATATCAATATACCGTCGAGTGTTACACATATCGGCAGTTGGGCTTTTCGCGGGTGTAGCATGTTGCAACGCGTTCTCCTGCCAAGCAGCATCAAATCATTGGGGAAAGGGCTCTTTTGGGAGTGTGCCGCGCTGCGTGAATTTGTCATGCCTCCCCATGTGAATATCGTCGAGCAGGGGCTGTTGGCAAAATGCACATCGTTGTCTTCTGTTGTACTGCACAATGCGGTCCTTAACATTGGCTATGGGGCTTTCTACGATTGCACATCGTTGGTCAGTCTGGCATTGCCCGCGTCGGTGGTGTCGGTCGAGGAGCAGGCCTTCCGTAATTGTACCGCGCTTGCAGAATTATCGGTCGAGGCTTCGGCAGCCCCCATGTGCAAGGGCCATATTGCCGATTCCGCCGTATATTCCAAAACAATATTATCTGTACCCGTAGGTTGTGTCGGCGAATATGGTTTCGCCCGTATATGGGAACAATTCCATAATATCATAGAGCAGGGAACGGCGTAAAAAACAATGGCAAATTTGTTTTGAAACGTTCTAAATCGTAACTTTGCAGCAAGCAAACAAGTATATGTGTTGCTTGCTGCACTTTTTTAGTGTGTGCGAAGGCGTTATGCTTTTACCTTAAAACGAAAATCGCCAAAATTTCGAAAAACAGGGTGGAACAGCGTAATGCTCCTTGGGTTGCATGTACATGTAAACCAAATGGTTTGCGTATATGTATATATGACCGGCGTGGGGCTATTATGGTTCATTTTCCTGTTTAGGTGTTTGGCGATACCTCGTTTTAGAATGAACAGCAATACGGTCCTCACGCTTTCGCGTTTTTAAGAATATTGCCTGCGAGTGGACGGCAGCCATATATAGCGGCTTGCAAAACAATGAACAATAGCATTAAAAACGTATTTATAGGTCGTCTCATACAACAGAAAGTCGATGAGAAAGGGCTCTCATACACCGAGTTTGCACGTCGCATAAACTGTGCCCGCACATCGCTGTATCATCTGTTCAATAGCAAAAGCATAGACGTGGAGCGTCTAATCCTCGTATCCGAAGTCCTTGAATATAATTTTTTAGCCGAAGTCTATTTGGGAATGGGCAACGATGTCAACGACATCCCTTTCATTCAGTTGCCATTGAAGAATGGCGATATCGATTTGTCGCACCTGCCAAAGGAATTGATAAAAATTCTTAAAGAACGCATAGACGAAAAATTGGGATTATAATACGGACAAAACAGATACCGTAAATTCCATACAGCCCCTTGGTGCCTGTTCAAATTCTTGATTTTCAACTGCTAAGGCGGGCATGCGCTTCTATGCCTCTGCATGCAAAAACAACATCCCTGTTTGTTTGTCGTGTTTTTCGACGAAAGTGTCTTCTTCTTCGACGCATGTAGGTGTTGTAAAATTAATAACATCTGTACATTTGCAACAGACGAATTAATAAAAATTTTTAAACAGGAACCGCTTATAGAAGAAAACTCTTTTTTTCAATCTTTTATATAACTATTTAATTATTAATTAAATTCTAATCTTATGAAAAGCATTAAGACAATTTTGGCAGTTTGCCTCATGGTTATGGCATCTGCTGTTTATGCTCAGGCTGACGCATGGAAAGGCGTAAGAGTAGGTTACAATTCGTATGATTGTGGCGCTGACGGTGCCGATGCTGTTATGGCTCTTTCAGCCGGCTATGTTCATAGCTTTGCTATCACCGAGAACCTTCCTTTGTTTGTCGAGGTAGGTGGCGAACTCCTTTGGGTTAACGGCGACGTTGTAGATGGCGTTAAACTGAAAATGTGGTCACTCCAAGTTCCCGTAAGCATTGGTTACAAATGGGCTATCAACGACGATTGGTCTATCTATCCTAACGTAGGTGTTTACTTCCGTGGTAACCTCAGCGGTAAAATGGGTGATCTCGATATCTTCGACGAGGAAGAAATTGGCGAAGAGTGGGAGCGTTTCAACTATGGCTTGCACGTAGGTACAACTGCTAACTACAAAAACTTCAATCTTGGTGTTAAATATGGTCTCGACCTTAACGAGATAGCAGAAGACTGCAAGAGCAAAATGTGGACTATCACATTGGGCTACAACTTCTAATGTAATTATTTGGTGTTATTTGGGGAGCATCATAGGATGCTCCCTTTTTATTAGAAGCATTTTCCAGAAAATAACATACACAACAACTACTGAAAAAATATCTGTATATACATTATAAAACACTAATTAACCTAAAACAAATCACTTATGAAAAGAAATTTGCGATTCTTAGGCACAATGCTATGTGCTGCTTTTGCTGCTTTTGCGTTCACAGCATGCAGTAGCGATGACGATGGCGACGGCGACGGTAATCCTCCTGCCAATCCCATCGAGAAAGAGTATTTCACTATCGAGAATGCAGAATTTGTTTCCGGTGAAATGCCCGAGAGTACAACAAGCGATGCCTTGCAAGGAGTACATTGTAACGACCAAGCTCTGAGCAACGGTGGAAACTTCATTACAATATCTTCGCCCGTAGAATACGAACGTTTCTATGTTGCCGTTGAGGGTGTGGAAGGTTACTACGATTTCATGGCAGTTAACGAAGCCACAAGAGCCGATGCGGGTGCACAATATTTCACCTACTCCATTCCTGTTTATTACAGTGTCGATTTGGGCGATAATTTTGTGCTTGTCATCAGCGGTGTTACCGTAGAGGGCTATATAACACCCAAATACACACAAGAAATCACTCATGTCGAGAGTCTTGCCGGCGACCTTCTCATAAATCTTGTATTCGACCAACCTAAGGATGTCGATTTGCACTTGATAATGCCAAGTGGTCGTGAGATTTATTATCGTGACAGAGGCGACGAGGGCTACAACGAAGAAACAGATTCTTGGGAGAAACTTTTTGGCTTGGACCACGACTCAAATCCCGGTTGCAGCATCGATAACTTGAACAACGAAAACATATCCATACCGTTCGAATATGTGCAGAAAGGTAAATACACTGTTATTGTTAACCTATATGCGAATTGCGATTACAGCGTTCCTGTAAACTATTCATTGCAAGTACGTTACAAAGGCGAATTGGTTAAAAATATGCTGCCCGAGGGTGTAAATCCTCTTCGTGGTTACTATGAAGCAGATGCAAGTAGGGGCGACCGCACCATTGTTATGGAATTCGAAATAAACGAGGGCATCGAAGTGGATGACAACAACGATAACTACGACGAGGCCGAGCCTATGTATCAACGTAGAATGATACCTCAGTCACCTGCCGCAAAAGCCAAATTGATGATGAAAAACGATTGATAGTTCAAATAGCTATATAGAGTAGCTGTTTCTCAACCGCAAAACAAATGAGGCCGAGCCAAAATTACTTTTGACCCGGCCTCTTGTTAGTTATTATTGTCTATAAATAAATTAAAAGTTCTCCTGTGACGTGTCTGTGGGTAAAAACATTGCATTGTGTCACAATGCAGGGATACGAAACGGCTTTTTTGGGGGGATATATAAATGATAAAGGCGACCTATTGGTCGCCTTTATCATTTATAAATATCCGCTATCAGAATAGTTTTTCGGGATATTCGCCTGCATCTACAAGCGATTGTATTTTCTCGACTGTTGCAGGACGGTCGGCTGCGTATGTCACACCAAACCATTTTGCAGTAGTGTCCAGAACTTCGCAGCTTGCTTTGCCGGTAGTTGTCAAGTTATTGACAACCAAGGGGATGAAATATTCTGCTTTGGGCTTGTCGGCATTCTCTTTCAGGAAGTCGATGAACTGCTCCTCGGAATATTTGAAGTAGTCGGGTGTGAAGCCCCAGAAGTTCATCGATACGGGTGTCTCCTCGCCAACGGGCTGCCATGCTCCCTCTTCGTCTTTGTAGCAGATGGGGCCATCTACACGCATAATCTCGGTGCGCTCAACAACGCCTGTCAACATGTTCTGCTCGTTTTTCTCGCATATACCGCGTGCCACGCTGCCATTCTCGCTCAGTGTATTGCAGATACGGAAACCTACCATGCTGTATTTGCCTGTGCTGCCTTCGGGCAGGTCGCTAAGCCATTTACCCATTACGGCGAATGCGTCGCGTCCGTAGAAGTCGTCGGCGTTTATAACAGCGAAGGGCTCTTTAATAACATCCTTACCCATGAGTACGGCGTGGTTTGTGCCCCATGGCTTTGTGCGCTCTGCCGGTGCAGTAAATCCTTCGGGCAGGTTGTCTATGGCTTGGAATACGAGTTCTGTGGGTATGTGACCCTCGTATTTACTCAAAACTTTGTCGCGGAAATCCTGCTCAAAGTCCTTGCGAATAACAAATACCAATTTGCCAAATCCGCCTCTGATGGCGTCAAAAATTGAATAGTCCATGATGGTCTCGCCATTGGGGCCCAGACCGTCGAGCTGTTTCAATCCACCATAACGGCTGCCCATTCCGGCTGCCAAAACAAAAAGTGTAGGTTTCATAATGTTGTTTTTATTTAAAGTTAAAGTAGTTTATTCGTTTAAAAAGCGGACCTAATAACCCCTATTTGGCAAAGGTATATAATTTGTTTCTAAAAGGATAATTATTTTTTTATTTTTTTTAAATATTTGCTGTAAACCGCGAATATATACTGCGCTTGCTGTGAAATAATAAAGCGAGCTTTGTTTATCTCGCTCGCTTGTTTTGTAATATCGTAGAACTTAATGAGTGGGCAGGTGCTTTGTTTGTGTATATATGGAATTTAGAACGGATAGCCTATTGCAAAGTGCCAAGCAAATCCTTTGCCAAAGCTGGGGATATTGTAATAGCCCTTTTTGCCGGTGTCGTAGGGGGCATGCAGTGCTATTCCGAAATCCAAACGCAACACCATGAATTGTAGGTCGTAGCGGAGGCCAAATCCGGTGTTCAACGCTATTTGACGACCAAAATCGCTTAGCTTGAATTCTCCACCGGGGCGGTTCTCCTCTTTTTTCAGCAACCACACGTTGCCGGCATCAACAAACAGTGCGCCATTAAGGTCGCCGAACATGTTGAAACGATATTCTATATTGGCCTCTAACTTAAATGTTCCTGTTTGGTCCAGATAGGAGTAGCGCGACTCCTCGGCAGGGTGGTAGCTGCCCGGGCCTATGCTGCGCACGGTGAATGCACGCAGGCTGTTTGCTCCACCAACATAGAATTGTTCGCTGTATGGCGCAAACTCGGAGTTTCCATAGCTTTTTATGACTCCTGCCATGAGTCGCGTGGCTATGTGGTTTTTGCTGCTTATGCGGTATAGTTGGCGTAGCTCGGCTGTGAGTTTTATGAATTGTGCATAGGGGTTGCCAATGATGTTTTTGTCTTTTTCGTTCCATTTTTTGCCAAATGCCATGAACGCCAACGATGTTATATTGCCCGACGATGTGAGCGATAGCTCCAACCATGTTTTGTTACGATGTTGCGTGAGTGCGTTGTCGTAGGTGAAGGTGTATTGCATGGCCGGGATAAACTGATTGCGAAAACTATTGGCGATGGAGCGGTTGTGCGCTGCAAGCGAGTCGAACTTGGCGGTGGTGCGTTGCAACATGTCGTATGTCAGTCTGAACGGTATGACGGTGTGTGTTGTGGTGCGCTTTGTATATATTTTGTATGCGGCCTCTCCACCTACATGCACCATTTTGAAGAAACCCGAACGGTTCATTTGGTCGGCATATATACGTAGCGATGTCGATGCCGGTACACGCAGATGCCGACGATGCACAATAGGGAAGAACAGTCGAGGGAAGGTCAAGGATATATCGGTGCCTATCTCCCATGAGTTTATCACTGCCTGACGCCCCTCCAAACTTCCGTCGGTTTGCCATTCGTAGGAGCCTTGCAGGGTTAGTTTCAGCGTTTCGCCGCCACGGAAAATGTTTTTCTTGGAAAGGCTTATCTTGCTGCCGGGGCCTATCTGGCTGTTGCTTTTCGACGTTGCATTAAGCTCGAATGAGAAATCGTATGGCTTGTCGAGCATGGCTGTTATGTTCATGTTCAGCGTGTCGCTGTTTTCTTCTTGTGTGAATGAAAAATTGACGTTGCTGAAAATATTCATTTGGCTCAACTGCTGCAATGTCTTTTGCTGTCCTTCTTGCGAGTATAGCTGCCCGTTGCGCAAAAATATATTGCGCATGAGTGCGCCGGGACGCACCGGGGGCTTTTTGCCATAGAATATATAGTTCATACGTCGCATGTGCAACGTGTCGGCTGTTCTGTTGCTGCTGCGCATCATGCGTGCTCTGTTGCTGTCCATTACGCGCATGTTCACAGTGCCTATTGTATATGGTTTTTTTATGTGCGCCGCAAGCCCGTTTGTGGGTTGTATGCGCAAATCTATTTCCCCATGGTTGTTTATTGTGTCGGCAAGGAGTTCTATGTAGCCTGTTTGGCTGTAATAGTATCCGTTGTCGCGCAACAGGGTGTTTATGCGTTCGCGTTCGCCGCTAAGGTTATGCACGTTGAATTGTTCGCCGCTTTTTAGCAATCTGTCGTTCCACGAGGCTTTTATAATGCTGTCGGCGCGTTCGCTGAATTTCAAGTAGGCTATGCTGTCCAAGCGATATGGCTCGTGCAAGGTGACTTTGTATGCCACTTTTGCCTTTTTGGGGTTTTTGTTGCTTGTTATTATTTGCGACTCGACCTTGCCGTTGAAATATCCGAAGTAGTCCAATATGTTGGTGGCTACACGTGCGCGAAGCTCGGGGTTTACTTTCGACACAAGCACAGGGGCTGTGGCAAAATTCTTGAAAAACCATTTGCCTATTTTGCTCTTGCTTTTGTAGAATGCGTTATACCACCATAGTCGGAACGGTATGCCGCGCATGCTTGCGCTACCGGCTATCGACGCGTTGGGTGCAGCCGACAGCGCAGCCTCAATCTCGGCAATGGCTGTCTCGCCCGTAGGTGTCGAGGCATATTCCTCTTTTCCTACAAATTCAATATCTTTTATACCTGTATATAGCTGCTCCCCTTGCTCTATGTATTTTGTTGTGGAACAGGAACATAGCAGTAACAGAAATAATATGCCGACTTTAAAATTTTTCATTCTCGTTCTTTTTATCGTCGCGAATTAATCATGAGCATTTCGTTATCGTCTTTTTTGCGGAATACAAACAGTTCCTTCAAATTGTCAAGTTTACGCTTATATACATAACCCACTCCGGTCTCTATAATCTCGCCTTCGAGAATAGACTCGTAGTTTTTGTCGTAGAACAGTCTGATGTATCTGTTGCCTGTTTCGCTTAATCGCCATTCCAACGATACATTGTTAATGAAACTGTTGTCTTTGTTGTTGGTGTCGCCGCTGTTTACCTCGCCGCCTATTATTACGGTGAGACGGTCGTTCCAGAACCGTTTGGCAAAACTGAATGAGTAGTTTTTGTATGTGCCGCCCGTTTCGTTGTTTTCGACATCTGTTATTCCTACGTTTATATCGACGCTCTTCATGGCGTTGCCTGCTATGTCGTTTATCTTGGCGTCGATAAATGAACTGAGGGCGTTCGACACTGTTATGCCGCCGTCGCTGCCAAGGTATGCTCCTGTCACAAGCATTGTCACCGCATACTTGTTCAGTGTCTCTTTGTCAACCGAGTTCAGTTCGTCTTGCACAGCGGCGTTTTCGGGTGCCGACATTGTGAAGCTAAGCCCCATGTCGTCGAGCGTGTTTGACAGTTCCACGCCTACATCGAATGCTACTGCTTGGGCATTGCCGTCGTCCAGCGTCACCGACGATGTCATTCGTTCCAATGCGGTGATGTTTAGCGTGGGGTTCATTAAATCTCCTGTCCAATTTATGTAGCTGCCTTCCTTTATGTTAAATGTTTTCAGCGGTATTATGGGAAGGGTGTATTTCAGCAGTCCGTTGTTCAGCGTGTAGCGGCCTGTGAGCCCTATGCCGGCCTCGCTGGTATATGTCATATATAGGTTGCCGCCGCCTTGCAGTTCGATGTAGCTGGTGCGGTTTTCGTCGAAATCGGCGTTTATGCGTGCTCGTTCTTCTATGTTCAGCGTTATGTTCATTGTCATATTTCCAAAGTCTATCTCCTCGTCGTTGCTCTTTGCCACTTGTGTGGTGTCGGCGAAATTTACAAATTGCACAAGGCCGTCAAGCTCGCTTTCGGCGGCAAGGGGGCTGTCAAGCATCACGTATGTTATGTTGCTGCTGCCAAGCACAGTTGCCTGTCCGTACATTTTCAAGGAATTGAGAGTGCCGCGTACAAACGAATTTATATTCAATGCTAAATTTCCGTATAGCATTGCGCCTTTACGGCGTTTGGCATTTACAAGCTCGTAATTATTGGCAAGCATGCGCAAATTGAACTCGGGGTTGATGAGTTCTTTGAAATCTATGTCGCCGTTTACTTGGAATGGGGTGTCGCCTTTGGCATAAATATTGAAATTGTTGAACGTCAGTTTGTTATCTACTATGCTTAGTTTGTCATCGGGCATGCGCAGCGTGGTGCCTAATATGGGCGCGTCAATATGCACCGAGTCGAAGTGTACGTAGCCGTTCGATGCAATATCCTCTATTTCGCCCTCGACTGCCAAGGCGCCGTTGATGTATCCGTTTAGGTGCAGCCCTGTCTCTTTTATGAATGCGTCGGATAGCTTTAATGGGAACCGCATCAGGTTGGCTTCGCCATTTATGTAGGGGTGTCCGTTGTTGTCGTGGTAATCGCCATTCAGGTTGAATATCTGTTCGTCGTTATGTATGAGCGACACATCTACATAGTGTGCGGTATTCCCTTTTGGCAGGTAGGCAAGCTCCAACGTTTCGTTGCCCAACATGACACCGTTGTACATGATGCTGTCGCCGCGAATATCGCTGCTGAACATTGTCAATCCATCGTTCTGTCGCATGTGAAGGTCGGCGTTCAGGGTGCCTTGCATCTCGGGTGCAAAAGGCAATATGCTTGTTACGGCCTTCAAATCTATGTTGAACAATTCGGCACTTATGTCGTGCAGCAGCGTGCTGTCGTTGCTTGTGTAGAGTCGCATGCCCGAGTTCATGCTGTCTTTCATTTCCACATATCCGCGTATTTCCAAATTCTTGTGTAGCGATATATAGTTGTCGTCGTTAAAATGGAATGGCCTGTTTAGCAATGTGGCTTTCGGCATGAAACGGAAATCCAACCCTTGGGGACGTAATATTGTGTTCAGCCCGATTTTTGCTCCTACATTGTCGTTGTTGTCGCGGAATACAAAATTTGTGGTCAAACTATCGTTGTGCAGCGAACCGTACAGTGCCGAATAGAATTTTAGCTTGGGCTGATTGGGGTCGAGCGACCTTGTTCTGATGCCTGCAAAATATCTTATCTTGTTTTCGTTTTGTCGCATGAAGAAACGCAGGGTATCTATCTGCATATCTTCTTTTTTCAGGTTGTACAGTCCGCCGGCGCTGTTTATCCCTTTTAGGCTGTCTATCGCTACATGCAAATTAAAATCGCTGAATTCTACTTTGTGAAATCGCAGGAAATTGGCTACTATATTTTTCTGCCCACATTCTATATCTACCGACATTGCGGGCAGTTCCTTTTCAAAGTCTTGTGCATAGAACAGACTTTTTTCGCTGTATCGTGTCTGTGTGTATAGTTCTTTGATGCGCTCAAATGCAGCCAACAAATTCATGTATCCGGTGTCTAATGCGCTGTTGATGTTTAAATCGCCGGTGTTCATTCGTACATAGGACATTTCGGGCGATGTTGCTCCTTGCATGTACAATGGCGCAGGGGTGAATGTTTTTTGCGCTGTCGCCAATCTGAATTTATCGCCTTTAATAGTCACCTTGTGCGTTTGTTGCATGTCGGTGTCGGCATCTATGTCGAATACAAAGCCGGCTGTGAGCGGTGCCGCAGTTATACCGAAACTATGCAGTTCGGCTTTTTCCACTGCAATGTGCGATTTGTTTGATATCGAACTGCTGTCGATGCGCGTTGCAGCCTCGAATGTCATTTGCAGGTTGGGGCTTTGGGTTGTCAGTGTTATATTCGACAGGCTGTTGTTTTGCGTGGCGTTCAAATCTATTTTTTGCAGGAATATACTATCGTAGCGCAGTGTGTCAATCTGTGCTTTTATGTTGTAGGATGTCTGTGGCGAGAATATATCTGTTCCTTTTCCATCGGCGCTGATGCGCATCGTCAGTTCGTGCAACGCTGCCGAAGGTATTATGTTGCTTATGTTCATTCTTTTTATTCTTGCCCTTGCGTTGTAGGTGTCGTTTGCAATGTTATATTTTGCTTTAACGGCTGCTTGTCCTTGTTGCCCTACGCGCATGCCGAGTGCTATGTCGGCCTCGTCTTGTACCAATGCGATGGTGCCGCCTATGCTCATTCTCTGTTTTTCTATGCTGTCGGGTATATGTTGCCCCTGTATCATGCGCGATATGTCCTGCACGGCCCCTCTTAAATTCAGCCGGGCATCAATATGTTTTGTGTCGTGCAAATTACGCGCATATCCTTTGGCTCCCATCGACAGCAGGGTAGGTATATTGGTGGCAATGGTATCTATCTGCATAATACCCAAATTGCCATGTGCCGACAGGCGGGCCGTCAGCAATGAGTCGGGCAGGAATGATATGTCGTTGTAGGTGGCTTGTGGAACAAATCCTTTTATGTCGCGTTTGTCTATGTACATGGCTATTTTGCTGTTCATACGGCCGCCGTTGCCTCCGTTTATCATGGCTGTCGGTATTGTGGCTGTTGCGTCTATGTAACTGCCGTTTTTTGTTTTCATGGCAATGTTTTCTATGTTCACATTGCTGCTGTCGGCATGCAGCTGTATGGTACACTCGTTCACATGTATGCCGCCTTTTTGTGCAAAAGCTATTTTTTTGATGTCGGCATTAATATCGTTTTCGCTGTATTTAATATATCCTGTTTCTATGTCTATGCCATCAATATGCAGGTGTTCAAGTGGGGCGATAGTGTCGGCGGCAGTGCCGGTGTCGTAGCTGAAACGACTCTTGTCGATGAATACTCTTTTTGCCTCGAATGTATTGGAGGCAAGGTCGGCCTTGGCTCCATCTATCTTGAAATTTTCTATAACGGCATTGATGCTTGTGGTGTCATGGGGCATGTCTAGCCCTAATCTGAAATTACGTATATTGCCATTCCTGAGCTCCACGACCCAAGTGGGCGGTGCCGATGTACTGTCCTCCTCCTCGTCGTCCTGTTTTTTTTCGGTCAGGGCTATATCTATTTGTGTGTCGGCAAGGTGTATTTGGCGTATAACGACCTTTTCTTTAATGACATCTACGTTGCGGGCCGTTGTTCTGAAATGCCCGATACGACCATTTATCCTCATGCCGTCTATCATGTCGTATGTATTCAGCGAAGTATGGTCCACCGATACATAATTAACCTCGAACTCGCCTTTGAGCAGTGTTGCCGGTCTTATATTTACTGCTATTTGTTTTCCGCTTACTATGATATTGCTATCCTGTGCCAATGTGAAATCATTGACGGTGACAGTGAGTGGAAATGCCAGATGCAGGCCTCCAATGGACAGATTATACTCGGAATTTTCGTTCACCGTTTGGCAAATTTTTTCCACTGCAAATTTTTGTACAGGTGGAACGTATAGCAATATAATAACCACCCATAAAAGTATTATGGGAAGAAATATAAGGCTTGTTATTATCTTGAATATTATATGTGCCTTGCTTTTTTTCTCGGTCGAACTATTCATATCTTGCAAAGTAACCAAAAAAAACGCTATTTTTCTTGTTTTTACCCCTCCTTTTATATGTTTTATGTAAAAATTTACTTTTCGTTTCATCGCATGTTTATAGAATTTGTTACTTTCGCAAAAAAAATAAAAACCATGAACAATTATATTAAAACCGATTTTACCATTGTTCCTTATTGCGAGGCGGCGGCCGATGTGCTTGCCTCGGTGTTGGCCGACGTCGGCTACGAGAGTTTTGTGGCTGCCGACAACGGTCTGTCGGCCTATGCTCCACAAGAACAGTACGATGAATTTTCGGTGGCCGCTATTGTGGCAGATTTTCCTTTGGATGGCTATGACATACGTTTTGTTTCGCAGTGCATCGAGGGCGAGGATTGGAACTCGGAGTGGGAGAAAAACTATTTCAAACCAATAGTTGTCGATGACCAATGTGTCATACATAGTACATTCCACACCGATGTGCCACAAGCACGATACAACATAGTTGTCGATCCTAAAATGGCTTTCGGCACAGGCTATCATCAAACAACATGCCACATGATACGTGCCATACTCGCGTGCAATCTTGCCGGCTGCAAAGTGCTTGATATGGGTTGCGGAACGGCGTTGCTTGCTATATTGGCGCGTAAGCATGGTGCTTCGTCTGTTGTGGCAGTCGATATAGACGAATTTGCCTACGAGAATGCCAAAGAAAATATCCTGCTGAATGACACTTCCGATATTGATGTTCGTCTTGGCGGTGTCGAAGTATTGACACCCGATGACAAATTCCACTATATATTCGCTAATATAAACCGTAACATACTGCTTGCCGATATGCGCCATTATGCGGCTTGCATGCAGGCGGGTTCGGTGCTTTTTATCAGTGGTTTCTACACCGACGATATTCCTGTGCTTAGCGACGAGGCGTCGCGTTGCGGCTTGCGTTACGAGGCGTCGGCCGAGGACAATCGTTGGGCTATGGCCCGTTTTGTCAAGGAGTAGGCTTGCTACACAGGCATGCCTTGCAGTAGCATGAATTGTGGTTAAGCAGGCATGCCGCCGTTCTGTCCGAACACAATAAATGGCGTTTGAAAGGAATTTCAAACGCCATTTATTGTGGAGCTAGAGGGAGTCGAACCCTCGTCCAAACGAGGAAACAATATGCTTTCTACACGCTTAGTCATCGGTGGAATTTTCGAGCATTGGCAAGACCGCGACAACCAACCAATACCTTATCCTCTAAAATTTTCACCGAGGCAGCGAGGCCTGCCACGATTAGTCCCGATTTGCCTGCACCACCATATCGGATTGCTTCGGAACAACTGCGTCCGGGTGATGTCTCGTTCCAACACCTTGTATCGGAATGAAGCTAATCTACTGTACTTCGATTAAGCAGCGAGAGCATAGTTATTTTCGCCAGATAATTGTTGACGGCTCATATTATAGTGCTAACCGACGAGGCACTGCGTGCTTACATACCTTTTCTGCCCGCTGTCAAAACCAAATAGCCCCGATAGCTTTTAACAAAAAAGTAGGCTGCAAAGATAGTGCATTAATTTGTAAGTGCAATAAAATTAAATTATTTTTGCAATCCTAAGAACACGACATGACACACTTGGATGCTTGGATTTTGGCTTTTGCCTTGGCGATGGATTGCTTTGCGGTATCTGTTGCGGGAGGGGTTGTGCTACGTAGGGTGCAGTGGCGCCCCATGTTGCTCATGGCGTTTTTATTTGGGCTTTTCCAAGCCATGAACCCGCTGCTTGGGTGGGCCGGTACAGCCTATTTCCGCGATGTCATAGAGAGCGTCGATCATTGGATAGCCTTTTTCATATTGCTGTTTCTTGGTGTCAGAATGGTTGTCGGGAATTTCAAGGAGGGCGAAACCAAATTTTTTAATCCCAATTCGTTAAGGGTGGTCTTGGTGTTGGCATTGGCAACCAGCATAGATGCCTTTGCGGTGGGCATATCGTTCACCTGTATGGGCTTGCAAAATATGGGCGAACTGCTTTATCCTTTGTGTGTCATCGGCTTTGTCTCTTCATTGATGACGCTGGCAGGCCTGTTGTTTGGCATCGCCTTCGGACGAAAATATGCACGCACGTTGCAGGCCGAGCTGTGGGGCGGTATAATCCTCATACTTATAGGGTGCAAGGTGCTTGTGGAACATACTATGTGCTGATGAAGGGTGCCATGTCGAATATCGAACTGTTTTTGAAACGTATTTCGTTTACATGCTTGGGGGGTATAGCCATACTCTTCATGGTGGCCTCTATTGCCGAAAAATTCTATGGAACCTATCTTATTACCAAATATATATATGTTTCGCGGGCGACTGTCGCATTATGGATGCTGCTGGCTTTGTCGGCGTTGGGCTATCTTGTGGTTAGGAGGGCATATAAAAATATATCGCTGTTCTTATTGCATTTATCCTTACTCGTTATATTGTCGGGTGCTTTCATTACGCACGTGTGGGGAATAGGCGGACGCGTCTATCTGCATCGTGATGCACCGCCGACCACGGTATTCATGCTCGACGATGGTAATATACATCGGTTGCCATTTGCGTTGTCCTTAAACAGTTTTTGTGTGGAACGCCACAAAACGACCAATCAACCCATGGACTATGTAAGCAGCATAACTATTGCCGACAAGGGTTGCACGACAACGGGGGTGGTTTCTATGAATAATGTGTACAGATATTCGGGGTGGCAATTCTGCCAAATGCACTACGACGATGACGAGAATGGCACTACGCTGCGTGTGTCGCACGACCCATGGGGTGTGGGGGTTACATACGGCGGCTATCTGTTGCTGTTTTTCTCGTTTTTGACAATGTTGGTAAAGAGTAAATGGCGAGGCTCCAATTTATCGGATGCCTCTTTTGCACGCGGCCTGTTGCTTGCGGCTCTATTCCTGTTGTCGCTATGCTGTGCGCCCTATTTATCATCCGCAGCTAATCTGTGGAGCGAAACTGCCGACAGCATGCATTTATGCGTGAAAGAAATCTATGAGTCATTGCCTCATGTGCGTTATGCGGCGGTGGCATGCTTGCTGACAGGTTGTTTTGCTCTTGTGGCATGCTGTTGCAATGTGAGTGCGGCATCGGGTTTTTCTGCTGTTCTGCGGTTGTTAATGCGGTGTGTGGCTGTGACGGTCATTATATTTTTGTTGGCATTGCTCCTGATGCGTGGTTTTGTGGGTGCTTATATCCCGCTTGCCAATGGGTTCGAAGTTATGCTTTTCATGGCTATATGTTCTCTGTGTTTTGTTTTCCAAGGTAGGGGCGGTTTTACTCTTGGCGCTGCTTTTGGTTTTCTTATAGCGGGATTTTCTCTTTTGGTGGCAGGCATGGGCAACGCTACTGCTATTACGCCGCTTGCCCCGGTGTTGTACTCGCCCATACTGAGCGTGCATGTGAGTGTCATCATGTGTGCCTATTCCTTGTTTGCCTTCATGATGCTTAATGGCGTTGTTGCGCTTGTGCTACGCGGCATCGGCGGTTCTGAACGGCAAATTATTTATATGGCCGACGCCACGAGGATGTTGCTTCGCCCGGCACTTTTTCTGTTGGTTACGGGGGTGTTTGCAGGTGCTGTGTGGGCCAATATATCGTGGGGACGCTATTGGGGGTGGGACCCAAAGGAGGTATGGGCTTTGATAACCGTCATTGTCTATTCATTCCCTGTGCATGCAGCGTCGTTGCAACGTTTTCGCTCGCCCCTGTTCTTGCACCTGTTTTTTGTGCTTTCTTTCCTGTCGGTTCTGTTTACATACTTTGGTGTGAACTATATTTTGGGCGGCTTGCATAGCTATGTCGCATAAACAGCATAAAAAATATCCACAGGCCATGGCCTGTGGATATTTTTTATGATTGTCGCATCCGGTTATCGTGCGTAGTTCACAGCGCGTGTCTCGCGTATGACTGTTATTTTTACCTGACCGGGATAGGTCATCTCGTCTTGTATTTTCTTTGCTATCTCGCCCGATAGTTGTTCGGTTTGCTTGTCGTCTATCTTGTCTGCTCCCACAATGACGCGTAGCTCGCGGCCTGCCTGTATGGCATAAGTCTTTGTCACTCCGGGGTAGGACATGGCAAGTTGTTCCAAGTCGTGCAGACGTTTTATGTATGCCTCGACAATTTCGCGACGTGCTCCGGGACGTGCTCCCGATATGGCGTCGCACACTTGTACTATGGGGGCTATGAGGCTTGTCATTTCGACCTCGTCGTGGTGTGCGCCTATGGCATTGCATATATCGGGTTTTTCCTTATATTTTTCGGCAAGTTTCATACCGTACTCGGCATGTGGCAGTTCGGTCTCTTCGTCGGGCACTTTGCCTATGTCGTGCAATAGTCCGGCGCGTTTTGCTTTCTTGGGGTTCAGGCCAAGCTCGGCTGCCATAACCGAACATAGGTTGGCTGTCTCGCGGGCATGTTGCAATAGGTTCTGACCATACGATGAACGGTATTTCATTTTTCCTATTATTCTTATCAGCTCGGGGTGCATGCCGTGAATACCAAGGTCGATGGTGGTGCGTTTTCCGGTCTCTATTATCTCCTCCTCGACCTGTTTTTTTACTTTGGCTACAACCTCCTCGATGCGGGCGGGGTGTATGCGGCCATCGGCTACAAGCTGGTGAAGGGCCAAGCGCGCTATCTCGCGACGAACGGGGTCGAATGCGCTCAGTACAATGGCCTCGGGGGTGTCATCTACTACAATTTCGACACCTGTTGCGGCTTCCAATGCGCGTATGTTACGGCCTTCACGACCTATTATGCGGCCTTTCATTTCGTCGTTGTCTATGTGGAACACTGTAACCGAGTTTTCTATTGCTGTCTCGGTGGCAACGCGTTGTATGGTTTGTATTACTATTTTCTTGGCTTCGCGGCCGGCTGTCATCTTGGCATCGTCGATGATGTCGTTTATGTACGATGCGGCTTGCGATTTTGCCTCTTCTTTGAGCGATTCTACCAAGCGTTCTTTTGCTTCGTCTGCCGATAGTCCGCTGATGGTTTCGAGCTTCTCGCGCTCTTGTTGGTGCAGTTTGTCCAGTTCCTCTTGCTTGCGCTCGATGATGCTTTTTTGTGCTTCTAAATTCTCCTTGAATGTGTCTATCTCGCTTTTGCGACGTTGTAGGTCCTCGTTGCGTTGGTTTAATTGTATCTCGCGCTGCTTTATGTGGTTCTCGGCTTGTTGTATCTTGTGGTTGCGTTGGGAAATCTCTTTCTCCAACTCGGCTTTTTTGTTCAAGAATTTCTCTTTTACTTCGAGCAACTTGTTCTTTTTAATCACCTCGGCCTCTTTTTGGGCGTCGGCGATAATGCGTTCGTGTTTCGATTTTAGCGCGTATCGGTTTATCAGATATTGACATACGCAACCGATGAAAAGTCCTACGGCTGCGCCGATAATTAATGTTAAGTAATCCATAATTTGTTTTGTTTTATATATAATAATAGCACACTGCTATATTCAAAAACGTGCGGCTGTTGCCTCTGTCTTTTTTACGAATATGCAATGCGCGAAATTCCTTGCGGAGTGTGCCACGCGGGCAAACTGCGGTTATTCCTGTGTGTCGCTCAGGGTATTGTCGAGCAAACGCGACAATTCTGTTATTTTGCGTATTATACTTGCGTGTCCCACAGTGTCTTTCTGTGTTACAAGCCTGTATGCAATGTGTATAGCTACCATTGTCATTACTTTTGCCGAGCCTTCGCCCGAAAAAGCCTGTTTATATGGCACCAGCGTGTCGTTTATTAAACGTGCTGCTTGACGGTAGTATGGTTCTTCGCTCGCTTTTACCGAGAGAGGGTATGATATTCCGTCAACTATAAGGTTTATTCCCACAATTCTATCTTCCATTATGCTCTTGGTCTTTCTGTTGAACTAATTTTTTAGCGACTCAATGCATCGGTCGATTTCGCGCACAAGCTTGGTTATTCTGTCGCGTGTTGTCTCTATCTCGGCATCGCTCAGGGATATAACTTTTGCTTGTTTCAGATTATTGTATTTTTGTTCGAGAGCGGAGTAGCGCTGGGACAAATCTTGGAGCATGTTTTTTTGCTCTTGCAATGCTTCCCTGAACTTTTTGTTCTGTTCAACCGCCTCTTGGTATTTATGCCTGAGACGATATAGCTTGTCCTCAAATTGTCCTAATATCGTTGCTTCGATTTCGTTCATAATACAACAATCATCCCACAAATATATATGAAATTTGGGAATTTTGAAAGAATTGTAACTTTTTTTACAAATTAGTTACATAAATCTATGTTTTCGGCCTGTTTAGGGACATTCTATTCCTGCTTGCTCGAAGAGTGTCTTGTAGTAGGCAGCTTTTTTGTGCAGTGCCAATGGGTAGGCACGTGATGTCGATGGCATGCGGTACAATACTGCTTTTTGTTGGTTGTATGTTAGTTCGACATATCGGCCTATCTCGGGTGTGGCAATGCCAAAGGGGGCGAGCACGGCTTGTGCCGATTTAAGCCCGGTGACGGCTATTGTCGTGCAATGCGGTATCTTGGAGAGCAACAGGGCGATGTCGGTGCTCTCTACTATCTGCAAAAATTGGTCCGAGGCATTGTTCTTTGCGCGTATAACGGCTGTTGCGGCGTCGTACAATGCTATCCCTTTTTCGTTAAGAAAATTTTTTATACTTGCAATGTCAAATCCCTTTCCGTTTTGGGTTACAAAATGCCTTTCGTTGCCAAAAAACAGAAATCCCATTATTTTCCAAAAGTCGTTGGTGGCGTTGGGGTAGTAGAAATCCATCGACCAGCGTTTGCGAGGTGGCGGAAAACTTCCCAAGAAAAGTATCTTGGCGTTTGCGGGCAGGAATGGCTCCCATGGATGACGTTCTATGCCGGGGTTGCTATTCATGGTTATTGTCGTAATATAACTGTATGGTTGTGTCGGCATGCGGCATGTGAAAATTATCCCCGATGGGCATTATCTTCATGCGTTCTTTTGTTTTGTCGTCGAGCCCGAAATTGAAATCGGTAGGTTGGTGAAATATAACGGGGTAACGGCCTATGAACCCGAATTTTTCGTAGAACAGGTGCAGGCTGTCGTTCTCGGGGATGAGCATGATGGCTCCATAGCCCTTTTGCCTGCCATGCTCTATGGCTTTTTGTATAAGCGCGGTGGCATATCCTTTTTTGCGCCATCGGGCTTTGGTGGCAAGGGCATATATCACTCCTGCTTTCGTGTTGTTATAGCGGAATGGCAATAAATGCAACATTGAGACCATTTCGTTGTCCTCCTCGATGAAAAGCATGTTCTTTTCCTCGTAATAGTTGTCGAGAAAATGCTCTATGAATTGGTCGTCGTCGCCAAATACCTCTTGCCAGAGTTTTTTGCAAGCCTGTTTCGGGTTTGTCATATTGCAGCTGTTGTCTTGGTGAACTCGTAGCGGTGTAGCATTTTTATCGGGTTGTATGCCTTCTTGGCCTGACGCAGGCCGGGGTCTCCAAGGTCCTCTTCGCGGTTTACCATCCGGATGTTCTTGTATTCGCTCAGCATGTCGTTGATAAACAGCTGGTTTATGGCTTCGGCGGCTCCGGCTATTTCGCGTTTGGCTTTTTCTATATGTATATATAATGTATCGCCGAATACCTCGCCAAGCGTGAATGCTACTATCTGGTTGTCTATTTTTATTACTCCTGCCGGTTGGTCGTATATTTTAAGATTTTTTACGGTTGCTATGCATTGCCACTGTTCGTAGCAGCGCATGTTGTCCTCGCGGTTGTGCTGACAGTCTCTGTCGGCTACAAGGAATTTTGCTATTTCGGGGACGTCGTTGAGTGTGCAACGGTGATAGTCGTAAACGGGCTGTTCTGCTATGAACTTGTTGTAGCGGTTGCGTTTTTTGTTCAACGCTTTGCCACGCAGCGTGGCAAGTGACTCGGCATCGTATATATAGTCGCTCCATCCGTCGAGTTGTGCGGCTCGATGGTTGGGAAGCAATGTGCTCAATTCGTCTATGAATGGTTCGGGGACGGCTGTGAAACGCAGTGTCTGTTTGTGGAATTCGCAGTATTCTTGCAGTCGGGCAATGGACTCGCTCAATGGCAGTTCGCCTATTGGTACAAGAAAAGCCATGCTTGCCATGTCGGCTTGCGATTTACATTTAACGAACAGGGTATTTTCCTCTATGGCATATTGATATTGCATGAAACGTGCCCACATCACAAGATTGCCCGGTGTGTAGTCGCAGGAGTCGGTGTAGCCTTTTTGTGCAAAGGGTGTTATTTTGTCTATGCACTCTATTGTTATGGGGTTAAATTGTAGCATGGTGTCAAGGTAAATAACAGGGCTGACGACGTGTGTCGTGCAGCCCTGTCTGTTTATTATTTTTTGTCTATGTCATCGGTCTTGGGACGTGGCTCTTTTTTTGCCAATGTCACAATCTTGTAAACATAATCGGCAATCCATTTTTCGGAGTAGCCGAGCTTGTCTTTGTACTGACGTACAGCATACACTGTTTTAAATGTGGCTTCGTCTTTCCAATTGTTTTTTGTCAGTATGTCGTTGACGGTTTTTTCGGTGTATGTGCGCAGTGCTTTATTGAATATGGATGGTATGCGTATTTTCCATCCCAACAGGTTGCTGACGAGTATCATAAGGTCGTTGTTGAACCCTTGGAACATAAACAGATAGGGCTGTACGCTGTTCAGGTTTTTGCAATTCTTTTTTATCGAGGAGTCTATCTCCTTGAAAAAGTCCTCGCTCATGCCGTAAATCTGTTCCAGCATTTTTTTGCATTTGGCACGTTCGGCAAGTCCTAATTTGTTGTTTTGCGTGGGTACTTTAAGTGTGCGCTTGAATGTGGCCATGTCGGGCAACATTCCTATGTTTGTTATTCCCAAATTTGATGCTAACACTGCTTGGTAATATACTCGTATCAGTGTCATGAAATCTTCCATTCCACCAACCTTGTCGGTATCTTTGTTCTTTTTTTTGAAAATGCTGAATATTCCCATATTGTTTTTTTATTTGTTATTTCTTTTTTGACGTTCTTCTAACAGGCGTTGTTGCTCTTGTTGCAGTGCCTCTAAGCGTGCCATCATGCCACTGCGTTTGGCGGGGTTGTTTTTGTTGGCTTGGTGATATGCTTCCATTTTTTTCAATAGAACATCCTCCTTGACAACCGAACGAAGGTAGATGAATATAATGACGCTTATGAGTGTCGATAGGAAATAGTAGTAGTTAAGTCCCGATGAATAGTCGTTGAAAATGAAGAAAAATACAACGGGCATCAGGTACATCATCCAACGCATCATTTTCATTTGGGCGTCTTGCTCGGGCGAACCACCCATGTTTGGCTGCATTTTGGATGTGTAGTATGTGTTTATAATTTGTGTCAAACAGAATAGCAAACAGAATATGCTTATGTGGTTGCCAATGGGCCAGATGGGGGTGTTCCAGCTGATAAGGGCGTCGTACGACGAGAGGTCGTGTGCCCACAGGAAACTTTGCTGGCGCAATTCTATGGCGTTTGGCACAAAATTAAACAGCGCAATGAACACCGGCATTTGAATGAGCATAGGCAGACAACCGCCCATGGGGCTTGCTCCGTATTTGGAATATAGTCCCATTATCTCTTGTTGCTTTTTCATTGCATCCTCGGGCTTTGGATATTTGGCGTTAATCTCGTCTATGTATGGCTTTAACGCACGCATTTTAGCCGACGATACATAGGATTTGTATGTAAACGGATATACAATTGCTTTCACAATGAGCGTGAGCAACAATAGCACGATACCCATGTTTATACCCCAGCTGGTGAGCCAGTCGAACAGGTACATGATGAAATAGCGGTTAATCCAACGTACTATGGGCCAACCGAAATCTATCAGTTTTTGCAGCTGCAAATCCTTTTCGCTGTTTATGGCGAGTTTGTTGCTGTTTTTGAGTATGCTGTATTTGTTGGGGCCGAAATAGAATTGCAGGTCGGTGGCTACTTTGCCGCTTGGGTCGAACGGGGTGTACATTACCGCCGAACAGTTTTTCATGTACCCGCGACCTTCGTGCAAGGTGTCCGATGCCAATGATATGTCGTTGAACTCGTCGCCGGCTATCATTATGCACGAGAAGAATTGGTTTTTGAAAGCCACCCAATCGACGGGTTCTGCTATGTTCTCTTTGTCGTCGCCTGTTTCGCTGAGGCTTTCGGTGTCGTCGTCGCTTAATTTGTATGTTATGTTAGTGTATTGCTGTTCGAACGTAAAGCCTTTCTCCTGCTGGCGTATCAGCTGGTCCCATGTAATGCTCATCTGTCGTGTGGAGCCGGGGAAGAAGCCTTGCATGTTGTGTGCGTTTATGGCAAGGTTCACCATGTAGCTGTCGGGCAACAGGGTGTAGGTGAAGTCGATATATTTGTCGTTGCCAAGCGGCAGACGCATGACGGCCTTGTCGCGTGTTACATTTAACGGTGTGAAATATAGTTCGCTTGTGTTTATGTTTTCCTCTTTTCCGTCGAATGTAAAGTACATTTGGTTGCTTATCTGTTCGCTGCCGCGACGTGCGTTGCGTATTGTTATATTGTCGCTCTCATCGAACAATGTCACAGGCTTGCCTTCTTGGTTGTTGTAGTCGGCAAGTGTAGCCGAGCATATACGTCCTCCCAAGGTCGAAATGCGCACGCTTATTTTGTCGTTGCCAAGCTCAATGAATTCCTCCTTGCCGTTAAGGGCATTGAACAACAGCGAAGCACTGTCTTTGCCTTGCTCCAAAAGTTCTTTCTCGCGTTGTTGCAATTCGCGTGCCATAGCCTGCTCCTTTTCGTACTGAGCGGCGGCAATGGAGTCCTGATAATGCTTTTGCACCTCTATCTGTTGCGGGTTGGGTTGTATAAAATAGAAATATCCTACTAAAACCAATCCTATGAGTACATAACCTATTATACTGTTTCTATCCATGATAAATGAATTTTTTTGCTTGTTTTTCGAAATTGTCCGCAAAGTTAACAAAAATAACACTAAAATTATCTATTTTATAAAATAAAAAAACATAGACCACATTTTTAGCCCTATTTAGACGCTGTTTAAATTTCTGAAATTATTTTTATAAAAGTCATATCGTTCGTTTCGCCGTTTCTTATGTTCAAAAATACTTGTTGCTTTCTTTCTCTTTTGTCACATAGTTTGCTATGCTCCCTTCGAAAAACAGACAGAGCAACTGTTTTTGCTCTATAAAAACTTGGCGATATAAATTTAAACAGTTTTTTAATTATTATTCTTTAATTTTATAAATTGCTTGAATTTTTGTATCTTCGCCGGCAAAATTATTGCATGTAGTTATGAACAAAATACTTCCTTCTATACTATTTTTGTTTCTCATCCCCATTTCGGCGTCAGGGCAAAACAGCCAAAGTGCCAAAGACTATTTTTTTGAAAAACTCGATACGTTGCTTGCCGGGTACAGTTCGTACAGCAGTGACTATTCCGAGGAGGAGCGTACAAATCCTCAATTCTATAAATTGTTTGTACCTACTGTTCTTTACAAATCGACTATAAAACGAGGCTTGTCGCAGGGTTTCGAAATATCCGATGAGCCATTCGAAAGCGAAATGGAACTTGACGACAACCGTAGCACCGTAATCGACAATATGCTGTTCAGTGTCTATGGCAGCAGGCCTTCGCTTGTGCGTGTTGCAGAGAACGATATGCGCAATGTGGTGGCGGTGAGCGATGTGCAACATCTGCAAAAGGCTCCCGAAATAGATTTGAGCAAGGACGCATCCTTGGAAATGCCCGAAACGCTTCAAGAAACGCTGGAAACAAAGCCTGTGAAACCAAATTATTGGCGAACATCGGGTAGCGTGTCGCTGAGTTTCACCCAGAACTATGTGTCGGATAACTGGGCGCAGGGTGGCGAAAACAATCGCAACCTGATAACCAATTTTAAATTCAAAGTTAAATACGACGATAAAAAGAAAATCTCGTTCGAAACAAATTTAGAGGCCAAGCTGGGCTTTATAACCGTAAGTGGCGACTCGCTGCATAACTATCGCACCAACAACGACATGCTGCGTCTTGAAACAAAGTTCGGATATAAAATCCTTAAAAATGTCGATTTGACAGCCAAAATGACCATGCAGACACAGTTCATGCCCAGCTATCCCACTAACGAAAAGGATTTTGTATCTAATTTCATGGCTCCTTTCGAGGCCAATTTCTCGTTGGGTCTTGACTATAAACGCAGAGGCAAGAATTGGGAACTGTCGCTCTATTTTGCCCCTCTGTCATCGTATAATTACAAATTTGTGCGCTATGGCTATTTGGCCGACCGATACGGTATCTACCCCGGAAGGCAGCATACCGAGGATTTCGGTACCCAGATACAGCCGCATTTCAAAGCCACAGTGTTCGAAAATGTGGTGTGGGAGGCTCGCTTGGAATATTATACCAACTATGCGCGTACATACTTCAATTGGGAGAATACCATATCCATGAAAATAAATAAATATCTCAACGCCACGCTCTTCTTGCATGGACGTTTCGATGATAGCTCCCCCGGCCTTTACAGCGAGTCGCATGGATATTGGCAGATGAAAGAGTATATGTCGCTTGGCGTTACATATACGTGGTAATGCCATTGTGTGTAAATATTAAGAATGTGTAATTGCAGTTGATTGATGTAGTAGAATGAATTGGTCCTCCTTGTTCCCGATAACCGACCCCACGTGGATATTCTTTTGGGTATTATGCATAATCCTCTTTGCGCCGTTGCTTTTCCAGCGACTTCGCCTTCCGCATATCATAGGCATGATATTGGCCGGCTTGCTCATAGGACCAAACGGCTTGCATATTCTGGAACGCGACGATAGCTTCGAACTGTTTGGCAAGGTGGGCCTTTACTATATTATGTTCTTGGCGAGCCTCGAAATAAATATGCAGGAGATGAAGGCCTATAAGAGCGGTGCTCTAACGCTTGGTCTGTTGGCTTTTGCCTTGCCCATCGCGCTTGGAATGTTCACCAATATGGTGCTGCTTAAATATGGGCTTATAACATCGGTGTTGCTTGCAAGTATGTATGCTTCGTACACGCTTATATCCTATCCCATAGTGGCGCGACATGGTCTTTCGCGCCTTAAATGCGTGAATTTTGTAGTGGGCGGCACCGTCATAACCGACACGCTGACGCTGTTTGTGCTTGCCGTGGTGGGTGGCTTGTTCAGCGGCGAGTCCGATGGCTGGTTTTTTGTGCTGTTGTTGCTGAAACTGATATTGCTCACTGCGCTCATAGTGTTCCTGTTCCCACGTATAGCAAGATACTTTTTCCGTCGATACAACGAGGGTACCATTCAATATATATTTGTGATGGCACTGCTTTTTCTTGGTGCCGGCATGATGGAACTCGTGGGTATGGAGGGCATCTTGGGAGCCTTCATAACCGGTCTTGTGCTTAATAGACTGATACCGCACTCCTCGCCCCTCATGCGCCGCATAGAATTTATAGGCAACGCTATATTCATTCCCTATTTCCTTATAGGCGTAGGCATGATTATAAATGTGAAAGTGCTTTTTACGGGTGGTGGCGCGCTAATGGTTATGATTGCTATGGTTGCCACAGCCTTGTGTGGAAAATGGCTGGCTTCGTTCTTGACAGGCAAGATGTTCGGGATGTCGCGCGACGAGCGTTGGCTTATGTTCGGACTGAGCAGTTCGCAGGCGGCAGCCACCCTTGCCGCGGCACTTGTGGGACACAATATCGTGCTGTCCGACGGCTCGCGCTTGCTGAACGACGATGTGCTGAACGGAACCATTTTGCTCATTCTTGTATCGTGCGTGGTTAGCTCCATAACCGCCGACAGGGCATCGCGACGCATAATAGTGTCGGGCGGTGTTACCGACAAGCCTGTGAATACATCCCAAAAAACCCTTTTGGCGCTTGCCAACCCCAATATGGTGGATAAACTAATGGATTTGGCACTGTTGGTAAGAAAAGAGAACTCCAAAGTTCCGTTGTCGGCAGTTACTGTGGTACTTGACGAAGACGAGAAAATGTTGAACAGGGGTGCCAAGGTGCTCGAATCGGCAGCGCAAATAGCCTCATCGGTCAATGTGCCCCTGCTCACCAAGGTGCGTTTGACTACCAACCTGTCGAACGGAATTATACACGAAATGAAGGAGAACGACTATCGCGAACTCATCGTGGGCTTTCATCAGAAAGAGACTGCCAACGATACGTTCCTTGGCGGAGTGCTCCCGGTGTTACTGACAGGCCTGTATTGCCAGATTATAATGGCACGCCTCACAATACCCTTGAATACCGTCAGACGCATACATATAACCTTCCCTGCAAAGGCCGAGTACGAGGCCGGTTTTAAAAATTGGGTCGAGGAGACTACCCAAATGGCGGCAGGCCTTAGTTGCAAGGTGTGCTATCATGGGCATCCCGATACGATGGCGCACATCGAGCAATATATAAAAGGCAAGGGTAGGGTGGATGCCGAATTCTATGCAACCGATGGTGGTAACGACCTGAAACGTCTTGCGAAAATAATAAAGCCCGACCACCTGTTGGTCATTGTGAGCGCACGTAAAGGCTCTATATCCTTCCGTCCTTCGCTCGACCATGTATTTACGCAGTTGCAACGCGATTATCAGGAAACAAGCGTGTTGCTGATATACCCCAACGGCTATTCAGTCGATGGCGAGGCAAGCTGATGCTTGCCGCCTTGGTTGCAGTATGTTTGGTTGCTCTCACTTGCTCATGTCGAACTCCAATGTGCCGCCGTTCATTATATCGGTGTGCTTGATGCTTGTTCCTTGTTGCGGCTTGCCATTTATGTACACACCCTTTACAAGATAGTTGTGTCTGCTTACCCCGGGGGCTTTTATGGTGAACGTGTTGCCGTTGTCCAAGTGCAGTCGTACTTCGGGGAACAGGGGCGTTCCAAGCTCATATTCGCCGCTCGCAGGGTCAACAGGGTAAAATCCCATAGCCGAGAATATATACCATGCCGACATTTGTCCGCAATCCTCGTTGCCGCATAGGCCGTCGGGGCTGTTTCTGTATAGCTCGTGCATGACTTTCGCGGCCTGTTCCTGTGTCTTGTGTGGCTTGCCTACGCGGTTGAAAAGGTATATCACATGGTGGCTTGGCTCGTTGCCATGAACATATTGCCCTTTCATGCCTGTACTGAAAATTGGCAATCCTGCGCTGTCGCTTGGCGCGTAGGTGAACATACTGTCGAGCTTTGCCGAGAATTTTTCTTTGCCCATCAGTGCCATTAATCCCTCTATGTCGTGCTGAACCGACCATACATAATGCCATGCGTTACTTTCGCATATATGCGGCGTGTATTCATCGGGGTCGAACGCGGGTTGAAATTCTCCTGCGCTGTTCTTGGGTTGCATGAAAGTGGTGGCGGGGTTGTATAGGTTGCGGTAGTTTTGAGCGCGTTTGTAGAACTCGGCGGCTATGTCGGGCTTGTGCATAGCGTCGGCCATTCGGGCTATGCAGTAGTCGTCGTATGCATATTCGAGCGTGCGCGATAGCGACCAGTTGTCGGCGTTGTAGCTGTCGGCAACGTCGTATGGCACGTAGCCAAGCCGCTTGTATAGTCCTATGCCGCGATACTCGTCGCGGTTGGCAGTGGCAATGCAGGCGTCAAGGGCTTTTTCTGCATCGAAACCGCCTATCCCTTTCAGGTAGGCATCTGCTATGACGGGGACAGCGTGATAGCCTATCATCATATCTGTTTCGCTGCCCCACATGTTCCATACAGGCAGGCTGCCATGCTGCTCGTGGAATGCAAGGAACGAATTTATCATGTGTGCAACACGTTGGGGTGTTGTCAGGGTATATAGCGGATGAGCGGCTCGGAATGTGTCCCATAGCGAGAATGTAGAGTAGTTATCCCAGTCTGTGGCTTGGTGGTTCTTGCCATCGGCTCCGCGATATAGTCGGTCGGCATCGCAGAAAAGCGTTGGGGCAATCATTGTGCGGTACATGGCTGTGTAGAAACATACCTGTTGGTCGCGTGTGCCTCCTGTCACCTGTATGCGCCCCAATTCCTTGTTCCATTTTTGTTGTGTAGCTCTGCGGTATTCATCGAAATTGTTGTGTGTGGCTTCCGAGGCAAGGTTCTTGGCGGCTCCTTGAAGCCCGGTTCCCGAAATGGCTGTGGCGACGGTAAGCTGTCGGTCGCTTGGCAGGCGGAAATCGAAATGTATAACTCCCGGGATTTTCTTTGCAACGCTGTCCGTAGTACGCGCGGTGTCAATGTGTGCCGTGTGGAACGGATGCGAAAAACGGGTGCGGAAATATACTTTTTGGTTTCTTGCCCAACCGTTGGAGTAGCGGTAGCCTTCTATCGTGCAGCTGTCCACTATGTTGAAATGGGCATCGGTGGTGCTGTCCCAATTCATGGCTTTTGCCAAGTTCAGAATGACTTTGCCATTGCGCGTGGGGTATGTGTAACGCTGTATGCCGCATCGCTCGGTTGCAGTGAGCTCCACGCCTATGTTATAGTCGCTTAATAGTACGCGGTAGTAGCCGGCTTCGCAATGCTCATCGTCGTGAGCAAAACGCGAGTGTATGCCTAATGGCGGGGCGGCTTCTCTTACAGGCTCGGTAACAGGCATGAAACTGATGTCGTACAGGTCGCCTGCACCCGTTCCCGACAGGTGCGTGTGGCTGAACCCGGCTATGGTGCTGTCGGGGTAGTAGTAGCCGGCTATTCTGTCCCATCCGGGGATACCATTGTCGGGGCTTAATTGCACCATGCCAAACGGTGCTTGCGCTCCGGGATATACATTTCCTGTGTAGTCTGTGCCTATGAGCGGGTTGACAAGGCTTGCATAATTGGTGTTGTCGTTGTTGTTGCACGTGGCAAGGGTTAGCAACGTGGCAAGGGTGTATATGGCTGTTCTCATTTTTTTGTTTTTGCGAATGTAATAAATAAAATGGAACGGTTTCTAAAAAAATAGAACTATTTTGGTGGCTTGTCAATGAAATGAACTAACTTTGTACCTTGAATAATTTAACAATTTATATATAAGGAAATAATTCTTAATAAGCATCTTAATATCATGGTGGAAATAGTCGATTATATAATACTTGTGGCGGTGCTCTACGCGGTGAACCTGCTTGTGTATCTGAATTTTAATCATGGCTTGGCACGTAATGCAAAGGGGTTGCAATCGCGCCGCTACCTTATAGCATCGCTCGTGTCGGTGTTGCCGGTTGCCGTGGCACAGGTGCCTGTCACAAATGGCGCGCTGTTGTTCAATTTGGCTCTTTCATTGGTGTGCGGAACAGCCTTTCCTGTCATATATCATTTGAGTAATCGCAAGTCGTCGCCCGACTACGATAATAGAATAGATTTAGTCTATGGCATATATCTGTTTGGTTGGTTCAGTGCATTGAAAATTGTTGCCTCGTGGGTGCAGAACGACTATTTGTACATTGTTTTTTGTGCTTTGGTGGGCATTGCAGCCTTCTTGGTTGCCCTGCTTGCGGTAATTCAATGGGGCTATTACTTTATTTTTAAGACGAATTTCGGTACCGACAGTATGCAGTTGGTACAGGACACAGACCGTAATGAGGCTATCGAATTTGTAAAATCCTTTAATCCTTTGACACTGTTGCTTATATGCGTTGCAATCCTATCGTCGTTGGCATTATGTGTTTGGGGCGAATGTATGGGGTTGGGCGTCGGGAATATACCTGTATGGGGCTTTTTATTTGCGTTGGCATGGTTGGTGTCGATGCTGAAATATATCTGGGTGGGGAAACGCAGCCTTTTGTGTCGTAGCGGCCTTGTGCTCATGTATCTGGATGTCAAGGAATATAGCAAACGTATATTGTTGTATAGCAAGGAAAAAGAGAGCAGATTGGAAAATCTTGAATTGAAAACGTTTGACACCGATGCACAGCGTCCGCACACCTATATAATGGTGATAGGCGAGTCTGCATCGCGCGACTATATGAGTGCCTATGTCGATATGGAACACGATACCACTCCTTGGGTTCGTGCTTGCAAGGAGGATAGGCGCAATATAATATTCCCCAATGCCTATGCTTGTGCCAATCAGACAGTCCCCACGCTTGAACGCGTACTGACAGAACGCAATCAATATAATAATAAGGAATTCTACGAGTCGGTGTCGGTGGTCGATATAGCTCGTAAGGCAGGGTATAAAACTTATTGGTTCAGTAATCAAGGGGTTATAGGTGCGGCCGAAACGTCTATTACTCTTGTGGCAAAAACCTGCGATGTGGCAAAATGGACAAAGCAGGAAGTGAACAAGGTGCAGTATGACGGTGCTTTGTTGGATTTTCTTGATGAACTAAATCCGCAGGAGAATAATTTTGTCATTCTTCACCTGATGGGCAGCCATTTCAATTTCATAAACCGCTATCCGGCGGAGGCTACACAGTGGGGCGAGCCGGGTGTACAGGATAATATTCTGAACTACATGAACAGCATCCGTTACACCGACACGCTACTCAAAAAAATATATGAATATGGTTGCGAGAAACTTAATTTGCAGGCGTTGATATATTTCAGCGACCACGCTTGTGTTCCCGACAAACGACGCGTGCCACACTTCACAGGGTTCGAGAATGTGCGCGTGCCGCTGAGCCTCCATTGCAGCGACAGCTATATAAGCAACCACAAAGAGCGTTTCGATGCCATGCGTGCCAACAAGGATAAGTATTTTACCAACGACCTTATGTATGAGTTTGTTTGTGGCGTGTTGGATGTCAGGAGCAACCATTTCGATACAGATAATTCGCTTGCACACCCGAACTATAAATATACACGCGATATGTTGCTGACGAATAACGGGCAAACACCAATTAATGCAGATAACCGTTAACGGTTATCTGCATTAATTTTTTTCGATACTGCTATTTAAGTGGTTGTTGCTCCTCCCAGTGGAATGGCTCGAACTCCACATCCTTGTCTTTCCAGCATGGTTTGCGCATGGAGTAGATTATGAATGGTGCCACAACCACAATTATGCAACCTATGACAAGCACCATGTACCAGACGGTGCTGCTGCCAACCGAAATCTGTGCAGGCGGTATGAAGCTAAGTACAAATGCCAAAAGGCTGCCAAGAAAACCCATGCCGGCTACAATCCACATGAGCGTGTTTCCTTTGCCTCCTATGCGGAACGGGCGGCTGTAATTTCGCATGCTGTATCGCAGGTAGATGGCTGCGGCGAACATCAACAGATACATTATCAGATAGAGCAGGATTGTCAATTGCGATAGTATTTGATAGAAACTCTGTACCGAGGGCATGACAACAAACAGCAGGCTTAGTATGGTTACGGCGGCACCTTGAATAAGAAGTATGTTCCTTTGCACACCAAGGCTGTTGCTTTTTTGCATGAACGGAGGCAGATAACCGGCCTTGCCGACAGCGAAAAGTCCTTTTGACGGGCCCGACACCCATGTGAGTACGCCGGCAAGCACGCCAAAAGCCAAGGCTATGGCAATTATGGGCGATAACCACGAGGCGTGTATGTAGCGAAAATAGTTATCGAATCCCACAAGAAGGCTCTGAGTGAGGTTGATATCCTTCTGCGGTATGATAATTCCCAAAGCAAAAGTACCCAGAATGAATATGAGTACGGTTATGGCTGCGCCGATAAATACCGCACGAGGGTAGTTGCGCGAGGGATTTTCCATTTCCGATACATGCACGCCCGACATTTCCATTCCTGCGTAGAACAAGAATATTCCCGATGCTAATACCAAATTGTCTAATTTGGCAATGTCGGGGAAAAATTCTCCATGCAGGTTCATTTGTGGCTCTCCGCCACCTATTAAGTATATTATGGCAAGAATCATGAGCAACGCGGCAGGGATTATGGTCCCAATAAGACCGCCTATTTTGGCAACCTTGCTCACCCATCCAAGCCCTTTCAGCGAAATGAATGTAGCAGCCCAGTAAATAATAAGTACAATGGCAAGCGTGTATAGCTTGTTCGATGCCAATGACATGTCGTGGGCGCTGTCGGCACCGATGAAAGCCAACGACACTGCGCCAAACGTCAGTACGGTGGGGTACCAGATGGTGCTTTCCACCCATTGCAGCCAGATGGCCAAAAAACCAATGCGTTTGCCAAACGCCTCGCCCACCCAACGGAACACACCGCCTTGTTTGTTTTGGAACATCGCGGCAAGCTCGGCGGCAACAAACGATGTTGGAATTAAAAAAACAATAGCGGCAAACAAATAGTAAAAAGCCGAGCTCAAACCATATTCAGCCTCGGCAGGCAGTCCGCGCAACGATACAACGGCGGTTACATTCATGATGGCAAGTGTCATAACACCCAGCTTCACCGATTTCCCTAATTTTTCAGACATAATTCAATAATTTTAAATATCATCTATCTGTAAACGCTCACCCTGTCTCTTGGTTCATTCATTCTACAAATTAAAGGTTAATTTATGTTAATCTGCGTACTATGTATTGCAAGGTATTATATAATAGACTACTTTTGTATTGCTAATTTTAGATATAATGAATGTAGATAATGTAAAGTCGCAAATGCGTAAAGGGATGTTGGAGTATTGTATAATGCTGCTCTTGAAGAATAAAACGTGTTACAGTTCCGATATAATAGACGAATTGGAGCATGCCAATCTTATAGTGGTGGAGGGGACGCTTTATCCGCTTTTGTCGCGTCTGAAAAAAGAGGAACTGCTCGACTACGAATGGCAGGAGAGTCTCTCGGGGCCGCCAAGGAAGTATTATAAACTGACAGAGAAAGGCCGCGAGGTGTTGTCTGTTCTCGATAGTAATTGGTGCATGCTTGTCAGTACCGTTGACAGAATAAAAAACGAGAAAAGCAACGTGGAATGAAATAATAAAAACAATTGTTATATATGAAAAAAACATTTAATGTGAATTTGGGAGGCAGGCTTTTTCAGATAGACGAAGATGCCTACGAGCAACTGAACGATTATTTGACAAGCATCAAGGAGTGTTTGGGCAATAACGAAAATTGCGATGAAATTGTGACCGATATCGAAATGCGCATGGGGGAACTGTTTGTGTCGCACACCGAAAACGGCAATAGCAAAATCATAACACTTGCTCTTGTGAACGAAATAATAGCGCGGGTGGGCTCGCCGGAACTGATGCTTGAAAATAACGACGATGCAGAGCCTGTTGCAGAAAAGCAAGCAGAAACCGAAAGCGCGTCCCACTTGGGTGAGCAATCCGATGCCGCAACGGGCGCAAAAAAGATATATCGCGACATTACAAATAAAATATTCGGAGGCGTCATGGCCGGTTTGTCGGCATACTTCGACGTGGATGTGACCTTGCTCCGAATTTTGGCTGTTATACTCTCTTTGCTGTCGTCCTTCTGGGTTATACTTCTGTATTTGCTTCTATGGGCCATAGTGCCACCTGCCATTACCACTGCCGATAAATTGCGCATGAAGGGTGTGAGGCCAACCCCCGAGAATATAAGCGAAAAAATTGTGCGCGACGAACCCGTGGTGAACGTCATGATGAACAACGTAAAGGATATTGGAAATAAAGGACTTGTCATTCTGCTCACCATACTTATGTGCGTGTTGCTCGTGAGTCTTTTTGTATCGCCTTATGGCTTGAATGTCACTTTAACGAATATAATGGTGTTTGCCCCAATAAGGCTGATGCTGGTGTGGTTAGCTGTTGCGGTTGCAATAGGGGTGCCTGTTTTCTTGACAATCCTTGTGTGTGTATCGAAATGGAAAATGATAAGCACCAAAGCAAAACTGCTTATGTTTGTCGATTGGGTATTGGCAATATGGAAACTTATTTTGTGTAGCAATATAATTTTATGAAGAAATTTATGAAGAAATCATATAATATAAAACTTGGCGACAAAGCCTTTAACATCGACGAGGATGCGTTGGAATTGCTCGAAAAGGGCATAGCCCGACGTGTCGCCAATTCCGAAAATATGGGTGACGGCGCAGCCGGGCCCGAGGCTGTTGAGGCTGCTATTGCCGAGGAGCTGGCGCAGTTGGTGGGCAACGACGGAATTGTTACGCTGGATATAGTACGTGCTCTCCTTGATGATGCCTGCGAGCAGGATTGTCACAACACAGCCGATGCCACCGGTGGCATCGGCGCTGGCGGCAATGAGCAACACGACGGCAATGAGCAACACGACAAGGAGGCATCGGGCAATGTTGCCGGGCAAGAAACCACCGACGAGGCTTGGCGCAAGGCCATGCTGCTTGGGCGGAAACTGTTTCGTAACCCCTTCGACTCCATGCTGGGTGGCGTGTTGTCGGGAGTGGCTCTCTACTATAATTTAGGCGTTGCGGCAGTGCGCTTGCTGTTCGTGCTGCTATTCCTGTTTCTGTTTTTCACCGGCACGCATATAGCCTTTGTTCTGCTTGTGTTCTATATTGTCATGTGGGTTGTAATACCCAAAGCCAAGAATGTGATAGACCTCACTCGCTTGCGTAAGCCCAATATCCCTGCCTACGACACTGCATCGGCCGATGAGGCTTGGAAAGCCAATTACGACGTGAGCATGACGCAAATGGCCTTCCCTAAAAACAGAGGCTGTATGTATAGCCTTGTCCGCGTGGTTTTTGTGTTGCTGTTGGCAATGATGGCTCTGCCGTTTTTGATATTGCTGCTGAGCACGCTCGGCGTATTCGTGTTATTGGCTGTTGTGGTGCTTGCTGCATACGGCGCAACGGTTTACAATAATATAATATTCGTGCTTGTGGTGGCTATTCCTCTGTTGACATTGGTACATTGGATTCTGAAAAAATGCGGTTGCATCGCCCCCATGAACAGATATCTGAAAATGACCATTGTTGTTGTGTGGCTGGCTTTGTGTCTGTTTGGCTGTACAAAACTATATGACAAAATAAGTGCCGACGGCGGTGTTGAAACGTTCCTCGAAAAGAATGTCGATAAAAATCTGTTCAACGAGAGCTTCTGGCAAAATCTGATAGAAAAAAACATTGGTCGAATGGTTGACGAGTTTGCCTGCTCCTACTCGGCGTGGGTTGACAATACAGGCAGTCTGCCTTTTGCCATCGACGCCAAACGCTCGCCTGCATTCGACAAAATAACGGTGCGTTTCATGAACGAACTATTGCCCGAGGCATCCGATGGCGATATGTCGGAGAATTACGAATATTCCAGCATAGAACTATCCGTTTCTGACATAAGCATGGGCTCGATGTTTTTCATTTGGAACCCCATGGCCAATGAAATTCTGGTCGATATAAGGAACGATGACTTCATTTCGGGCTATTCCATGAGTGTGAACTCCTATGATATCCCTGTTCGTTTTGTCGATGAGAACGATGCCGTTAGTTTCGACAATGCCGCGAAATGTGGCATGGTGCCGTTTGAAATATCGTTCAAAAAAGGCTCGTTGCCACAATTATACATATATGGTTCGGACAACAACGAGGGGGTGTTTGTCCCGTCGGTAAAAAACTATATGTACGGCTCGGTGGTGTATGACAATATGTCTGCCGCGCCCCACGACACAACTGCATGCCCGATGCCATACGCACCATAGCCTTGATAATTAAATATATCGGGCCTGCCATGTGAATGGCAGGCTCTGTTCTTTTTATACAAAAAGAGCCTTCCCCCGATTTTATCTCCTAAAATATAACATTTTATCTTTGTTTTAGGAAAATAAATGTTTTTTTGATAAATTTGTTGTCGATTTTTACCTGTTTTATTTTGTGATACAGGAAAATAATATTAATTTCGCAGCTGTTACTAAATGAAAGAAACTATGCATAACCTATCGTACAGTTCCATTCACATTATTAACGTGATTGTCGTCCTATCTGCAAAAATGGGGTGAGAATGGCTGTATGTATATTATAAATTGCCTTTCTCTGTACAATGAGGAGGGCTTTTTTTTGTAAAATAAAGGTTTTTTGGCCTTGACATAAATTTGAAAAACATGAAAATCGAATTAAGAAGCGCACAATGTACCGAGGGACGTCGCATGGCAGGAGCACGCGCCCTGTGGATTGCAAACGGAATGAAACGCGAAATGTTCGGCAAGCCCATTATAGCAATAGCAAACTCGTTTACACAGCTTGTTCCCGGGCATACACACCTGCACGAGGCCGGTCAGATAGTGAAACAGGAGATAGAAAAACTGGGTTGCTATGCTGCCGAGTTCAATACGATAGCCATTGACGATGGTATAGCCATGGGACACGATGGCATGCTCTATTCATTGCCCTCGCGCGACATTATAGCCGATAGCGTCGAGTATATGTGCAACGCTCACAAGGTAGATGCCCTTGTGTGCATATCGAACTGCGATAAAATAACCCCGGGTATGCTCATGGCTGCAATGCGTTTGAATATACCCACCGTGTTTGTGTCGGGTGGTCCCATGGAAAAAGGCACTTGGAAGGGACAGAACCTCGACCTCATATCGGCTATGGTGAAGGCTGCCGATACATCGGTGAGCGACGAGGAACTTGCCGAGGTGGAGAAACGTTCTTGTCCCGGTTGCGGATGCTGCTCGGGTATGTTTACTGCTAACTCCATGAATATGCTAACCGAGGCCATCGGCCTGTCACTCCCCGGAAACGGCACAATATTGGCTACACATGCCAATCGCATACAGCTGTTGAAAGACGCTGCACACCAAATTGTCACGAATGCGTTTAAATATTACCAAGATGGCGACGAAAGCGTCTTGCCACGTAGCATAGCTGTCCGCGAGGCTTTCTTGAACGCCATGACACTGGATATAGCCATGGGCGGTTCCACAAATACCATACTGCACTTGTTGGCAGTGGCCCAAGAGGCAGGCGTGAATTTCAATATGGCCGATATAGACAAACTTAGCAGGGTGGTGCCTTGCTTGTGCAAGCTTGCGCCAAATACCGCAAAATACAGTGTACAGGATTGCGGCAGAGCAGGCGGTGTAATAGGTGTCATGGGCGAGCTTGCAAAAGGCGGTTTGCTTAATACATCGCTCGTGCGTGTGAACGGAGCCACATTGGCACAGGATATAGAACGCTACAATATTACAGCCGAAGCTATACAGCCCGAGGCAAAACGCATATACGGAACAGCGCCGGCCGAAGTGTTCAGCAACGTAATGGGTTCGCAGAACAATACCTACGACACACTCGACACCGACCGACAAAATGGTTGCATACGCAGTATAGAACATGCCTACACCAAAGACGGAGGCCTTGCCATACTATTCGGTAATATAGCCAAGGATGGTTGTGTGGTTAAAACAGCAGGTGTAGATGAAAGTATATGGAAATTCACAGGAAAAGCCAAAGTGTTCGACTCGCAGGAAGCGGCAGTCGATGGTATATTGGGCGGCGATGTGCAGGCAGGCGATGTAGTAGTCATCGTTTACGAAGGCCCCAAAGGCGGTCCCGGCATGCAGGAGATGCTTTATCCTACATCGTACATAAAATCGCGTCATCTGGGCAAGGAGTGCGCGCTCATCACCGACGGACGTTTCAGCGGTGGCACATCGGGGCTTAGCATAGGTCACATATCGCCCGAGGCAGCAGCCGGTGGCAACATCGGAAAATTGCGCGATGGCGATATAATAGAGATAGATATACCCAACAGAACCATAAACGTAAAATTGTCCGACGAAGAACTTGCCGCACGCGACATGTTGCCACTCACACGCAATCGTGTGGTGTCCAAGAGCCTCAAAGCGTATGCCAACATGGTTAGTTCGGCCGATAAAGGAGGAGTGAGAATTATAGAGTAAAATACAAATTCAATACAGATAACCGATGAAAGAGATAATAACAGGCGCTGAAGCCTTGATGCGTTCACTGATGAACGAAGGCGTAGATACCATATTCGGCTATCCGGGTGGTTCTATAATGCCGGTATTCGATGCCATGTACGACCACCAAAACGATTTCAGACAAGTGGTGGTGCGTCATGAACAGGGCGCGGCGCACGCTGCACAAGGCTACGCACGCAGTTCGGGCAAAGTGGGTGTGTGCATAGTAACAAGCGGCCCCGGTGCCACAAACACACTAACAGGCATCAGTGATGCCATACTCGACAGTACACCTATCGTGGTAATAGCAGGGCAGGTGGCTTCGTCGGTGCTTGGTACCGATGCTTTTCAGGAAATAGACCTTGTGGGTGTCACACAGCCTATAACCAAATGGAGCTATCAGATACGTCGTGCCGAGGATGTGGCATGGGCTGTGGCACGAGCATTTTACATAGCAAGCTCGGGACGTCCCGGTCCGGTAGTCCTCGATTTCACCAAGGATGCCCAAACATCAAAAGTGGCATACGAACCGCAAATAGTAGATAATATTCGCAGTTACGTACCCTATCCGAAACCCGATGAGAAAGCCATCAGGGAGGCGGCAGAACTTATTAACCGCGCACGACGTCCGTTTGCTCTTGTGGGGCAAGGCGTGGAACTCGGTCGGGCACATAACGAGCTAAGGGCCTTTTTGGAAAAAGCCAACATCCCCGCAGCAAGGACATTGCTCGGCCTCTCGGCGTTGCCCACAGACTATCCGCTCAGCATGGGTATGTTGGGTATGCACGGTAATCTCAGCTGCAATGTCAATACCAACCAATGCGACGTACTCATAGCAATAGGTATGCGTTTCAGTGACCGCGTGACAGGCAACCTCAATACATACGCCAAGCAGGCCAAGGTAATACATATAGACATAGACAAATCGGAGATAGACAAAAACGTAAAAGCCGATATACCGCTCATTGGCGACTGCAAGGAGATATTACCGCTATTGACCGAACTGTTGCAACCGGCCGACCACAAGGAATGGATAGACAGTTTTTCGGAATATGACGCAGTGGAGTATGAAAAAGTTATTGAAAAAGCCCTGAACCCCAAAGAAGGACATCTGAAAATGGGCGAGGTGGCACGCAAAATAAGCGAAGCAACCGAGAACAAAGCAATCTTGGTGACAGACGTAGGCCAAAACCAGATGATGTCGTGTCGTTATTTCAAATACAGCGAACCGCACAGCGTGCTCACATCGGGCGGTCTTGGTACAATGGGCTACGGATTGCCGGCAGCCATAGGTGCAGCCATAGCAGTACCGCACAGAACAGTATGCGTGTTTATGGGCGACGGTGGTTTCCAAATGAATATACAGGAGTTAGGTACCATAATGGAACAAAAGACTCCGGTGAAGATGATACTCCTGAATAATAACTATCTTGGCAATGTGCGTCAGTGGCAGGAACTGTTCTTCAATCACCGTTACTCGTGTACACCAATGCTAAACCCCGACTACAATATGATTGCATCGGCATACGGTATTCCATCGCGCTTGGTTGTGGACAGAGCCGAACTCGACGCGGCCATAAAAGAGATGGTGGAATCGCCCGGAGCATTCTTGTTGCATGTGGCAGTGGAAGAGGAGGACAACGTAATGCCAATGGTTCCTCCCGGAGCATCTATATGTGATATGATTTTTGAATAAATCTAATTTTCAGATAATGGAAAAGCAATTATATACATTAATAATCTACTCCGAGAACTTAGCCGGATTATTGAATCAGGTTACAGCCGAGTTTACACGCCGACAAATTAATATCGAGACGCTGAATGTGTCGTCATCCTCGATAGATGGCGTACACCGCTATACCATGTCGTTGTGGAGCAACGAGGAGACTATAAAAAAAGTCGTAAAGCGTCTCGAAAAGAAAATCGATGTGCTCAGAGCAAGCTATTATACCGAGGACGAGATATTTGTACAGGAGGTAGCGCTGTACAAAATATCCACCCCGAAACTATTGGAAAATAAGCAAATATCGAAAATAATCAGACATAACAACGCCCGTGTTATAGAAATTAACTCCACATATATGGTAGTGGAGCAAACAGGCAAGACCGAAACCATCATGAAACTATACAAAGAGTTCTTGGCCGAACAATGTGTATTGCAGTTCGTGAAATCGGGACATATTGCCGTCACACGCGACGTCGTGGAGCACCTTACAGAGCAACTGTTCGACGAGGATGCTATGCGCAGAACATCTAAATAACAAACAATAAATATTTTAATTATGGCAGAAATGAATTTTGGTGGGGTTATCGAGAATGTAATAACCCCGAAAGAGTTTTCATTGGAGAAAGCTCGTGAGATTTTGAAAAACGAGACAATTGCAGTGTTGGGATATGGTGTGCAAGGCCCCGGACAGGCTTGCAACCTGCGTGACAACGGTTTCAATGTAATAGTAGGCCAACGCGAGGGTAAAACATACGACAAGGCTGTGAGCGATGGCTGGGTACCCGGTGAGACACTTTTCTCGCTCGAAGAGGCTGCCGAGAAAGGAACAATCGTTTGTATGTTGCTTTCCGACGCTGCACAAATAGCTGTATGGCCCAAGGTGCGTCCCTATCTGACAGCCGGCAAGGCCCTCTATTTCTCTCATGGCTTTGGCATTAACTGGAACGACAGAACAGGAATAGTTCCTCCCGCCGACATCGACGTAATTATGGTTGCCCCCAAAGGTTCGGGTACATCGTTGCGTACAATGTTCCTCGAAGGTCGTGGCTTGAACTCTTCGTATGCAATATATCAGGATGCAACAGGCAAGGCTATGGACAGAGTGCTTGCATTCGGTATAGGTATCGGCTCGGGATATATGTTCGAGACTACATTCCAACGCGAGGCAGTTTCCGACCTTACAGGCGAGCGCGGTTCGCTCATGGGAGCTATCCAAGGATTGCTGTTGGCACAGTACGAGGTACTGCGTGAGAACGGACATACTCCCTCGGAGGCCTTTAACGAAACAGTCGAGGAGCTTACACAGTCGTTGATGCCTCTTTTTGCGGCAAAAGGTATGGACTGGATGTATGCAAACTGCTCGACAACTGCACAACGCGGTGCTTTGGATTGGATGACTCCTTTCCACGATGCTATAAAACCGGTTATGTACAAGCTATACGAATCGGTGAAGAGCGGTAACGAGGCACAGATATCCATTGACTCGAACTCGCAACCCGACTATCGTGAAAAACTGAACAAGGAGCTTCAAGCGCTTCACGAGAGCGAAATGTGGCGTACAGCCGAGGTGGTACGTCAGTTGCGTCCCGAGAACGAGGCAAAATAAGAGGCTGTTTAAATTCCTGAAACATAGTAACCCTGTGTCTTGCCGTTTTTTATATTCAAAAACGCCTGTTTTCATATTTTCTGCGGTTGCATAGTATAGTCTATGTGCCTTTAAAAAAATAAAAAAGCAACGGTTTTTGCTATATAAAATAGGGCGACATGAATTTAAACAATATCTAAGTATCGTTTTATTTTACAAAATAGGAAAATCCCCATGCAACGGTAGGGGATTTTCCTGTTTTGTTTATATGGCAATGAGTAATTTAGCAACATGAAAAAAGTGAATATAAAATATTACGCCATGAAACAGTTTATATTTTCCATTTTGTTGTTATATGCAATGGGTGTAACAGCGCAAGTCGATGACATGTATTTCGTTCCAAAAAAGAGCGAAAAGAAGGTTGCAAATGCCAAAACCGTGAACCAAGGGGTGATGCAGACTACACAGGAACGCTTGCAGACCACGCAAGAGTCCTTGTCGCCCGCTTATGGCTTGTCCAATGAAATGGACGAGGATGCTTATAATCGTCGTAGCACAGCACAGCAATACGATTACGATGTGTCGGACGAAGAATATATATATGACGAAAGCGGATATAACACCGCCGACGTTAATGACTTTTCGGACGAGGAGGATTTTACTTACTCGGCACGTATATTGCGTTTCCATAGCCCGCGCATGGTGATGCTCAGCAGCCCATGGTATTGGGATATAGTATATACAAGCGGTGTCGATAACTGGCTGGTGTGCGACGATGGCATTTATTGGGATGTTTATCCTACATATAATTATTATTCGTCGTGGTATTACCCCTCGTGGTCTTGGAGTTATTCCTTTGGTCATTGGGGCTATTACTCGCCCTATTGTTGGAGCTATTGGCACATGCCGGCATGGTATGGGCACTACCACTATTATCATCCTCATTGGTGGGGTGGTGGACACCATGTACATCATGGGCATTTGGCAGGCGGTCACTATTATCGCGAAAACCGACGTCCACCCATTGTCGATATGAGGACAGGCAAAATTTATTCGTCGAACAATGGCCGAAACAATAGGGGGCGTGTAAATAACATATCGCAAAGCGACAATAGGGGCGGTAATATAAAAGGCAATACAAAAATAGAATCGGCAGGCAGTGGCAATAACCGAGGCGGCTATGTCAGAACAGGACGAAGCGGCAGAACGACCTCATCGGGAGTGCGCACTAATAATCCTTCGACCGAAAATAAGCGTACCACGACTGTACAAAACAAAAACTCCTCGAACAGAGGCAATGTGCGAAACACAGGCAATACGCAGCAACAGCATCGTAGAACATCCACACGCACATCGACATCGGACAGCAGGCAACGCGAGTATAATCGCCCAAGCAGCACGCGCACGACATCGCGTTCCACAAACGTAGAGCGTTCTTCGTCTAATCGTTCTTCAATATCTGCTCCTTCGCGCAGCGGTGGCGGTTCACGTGGCATAGGCGGTGGTGGCTCGCGTGGTGGTGGCGGCTCGCGTGGCGGAAGACGTTAATTTAAAAACAAATAAAACAGTTAGCTATGAAAAAATATATAATTCCCCTATTCGTGATGTTCGTTTCGGGTGTAAACGCACAAAGCAGTTATGATGCTGCAAAAATGCTCGATAATGACCTTTCGGGTACAGCACGATACGTCTCAATGGGTGGCTCTATGAGTGCCTTGGGTACAGATATTTCGGTTATGGGTGTTAATCCGGCAGGTATAGGCCTTTACAGGTCGGGCGACGCAGCCGTTACAATGGGTGTGACATCGTTAATAAGCAAGAGCGACTGTGCAGGCAATGTCGAGGAGAGCGAGAAAACGTTCTTTACGGTAGATAACGCCGGTGTGGTCTTGGCCAGCGAAGTGGATTTCGATGCGGTGAAATATGTTAATGTGGGTTTTGCCTACAAACGTCGTAATAATCTGAAACGAGAATTCCTTATGGCAGGTGCCACTGACGGATTTTCGCAAATGTATCAGATGCAACGCCTATACGATGCTTCGCCATTCAATATAAACAATATGAGCTACAAGGATTATGTAAATCTTGACCATTCATGGTTGGCATTGTTAGCTGCCGATGGCGGTTTGCTCGACGCAGCCTCCGACCCGCAAGGCGAATTAATGTATCCCGATACCGAATATATGGAGTATGGCTCGAAAGAGAATGGCGGCGTGGACCAGATAGATTGCAATATAGCATGCAATATAGACGACAGGGTATATTTGGGTCTTACGGTGGGTATATACAATGTTGACTATGAACGCAGTTCGTACTATGGCGAGGATGACGCTTTCGGTCCTCTTTATACCATTTATAACGAATATGCAACCGAGGGAGCAGGCTTCGATATGAAACTCGGTACAATTATCAGGCCTTTCGAGGAGTCGTCGTTCAGAATAGGTTTTGCACTGCACACCCCTACATGGTATTCGCTCACCGACAGGATGTGGTGCGACATGTATGGCCCGGGATTCGACGGTGCGCCATACGATGGTTACATGAGTACGCTTGATTATGAATATGCCTATGGCGATGTATATTGTGTAGATTATCGTTTGACAACCCCGTGGCGCTATAATATAAGTGCGGCATATACCATAGGTTCGTCATTTGCCATTAATGCCGAATACGAATATGCCGATTATTCATCGGCAAGAATGAGATATAGCGACGGTGACAAAATTAAAGCCATGAACGAGGAGATAAAGAGCAATATGAAGGAGGTTAATACATTTAAAATAGGTGCGGAATGTAAGATTAGCAAAAATCTCAGTCTGCGTGGCGGATATAATTACTCCTCGGCTCCCTATAAGGCCGATGCCGCAAAGGTGATGATGACAATGCCCGACACCAATACCGAATATCTAAACAGCATGGAGCAACGTAACTACACCCTTGGCTTTGGCTATCGAAACAATGCGTTCTATGTCGATGCTGCCTACGTGTTGTCTGTGCGCGAGAGCGATTTCTATCCTTTCTACGACTATTTCAGCGATGAATATGGCAATGTGCATAGCAATGCGGCTACCACAGTGAAGGATACGAAGAACCGGTTTATGGTCACAGCAGGAATACGTTTCTGAAAACTATTTTTTAAATAGGTTAAATCCTGCATATAAATTTATGGTGCCAAATCCATTCACAATGGATATATTGGTCTTACGATAGGAATAGGTGTGCGATATATGTGATAGTCCTATGAAATAGCGGCTGTTATTATATACCACCCCTATTCGTGTTATAAGGTCGAAATTTATGTTTTTTATAAAATCGCGGCTGTCGGTGAACTTGAACGATGTGTTTTTGTATCCTATGGCCGGTGTCAGCGATATGTTGGCAAGGCAGTTTCTTGCAAACACCCAATTATAGGAGTATCCGAAATTTATGCTGTAATCCTTGTATTTTATCTCGTTGAATTTAAAGTCCGACGATATAGACTCTTGTATCTTGTCGTCGAACTTCTCGGTGTTTATGTGGAACGATTGCTCGGCGTAGTTGAGCCCTAAAATGAATGAGCCGCAGCTTATTCGTTGGTTGGTTGTCTGGCTATATGCGGCAGGGTACGAGAATTTTTTGTTGTTGAATATGTAATAGACGTTTACTCCCTTTTGCTTGACGGAAATACCGTCGAAAAAACCATTGTACGTGCGTATTTCGTTGCCGGCATTGTCTTTGAATCCTACAAGGTCCTTTATCTTGAACCCTTTGTCGCGTTTGCGGTAGAATATGTCGATGCCAACCTTCGATGTGTAGAAACTGAAATTTAAATCTACCTTGGCTTTGTTACTGTTTATATCGAACGACCATCCCAAGAATATCCATTTCCAACCGACATATATACCCAGCTTGTCGCTGTTGTCGGGCGATAGGGTAAATTTCTGGTTGTTGTTTTCTGTCGAAAAACGATAGTACTCGTAGCAGTTCGAATATTGGGCCATGAGCGTCAGTTTGTATATGTTTGGGCTTATATACAATGAGTCTTTCTGGTCGAGATATTTGTCTATGAGTTCTTCGGTTTTGTGTATTCCGGTATGTGTGTATCCCAGAATTTTCTCGGGGTATTTAAACAGCGTGTTGAAACTATCTTGCGATAGGCTGGGAATAGATATTTGCAGCAGAATTGCTATTGTTATTGGCAATAGCAATTCCGAAATATATTTCCTGTTCGCTTTCTTGTTTTGCATGTGTATGGGGTGGGGTTTAGGTATATAACAAATTAGAATATTTTGTTATATTATTTTTCCTAAAATTTTGTCCATGACCCAATTTGTGGGGGTAGCACTTACCGAATCGCACGAGCATATTGCAGTGTGTTGCAAATGCTCTACTATGTTTTTTATGAGCGGTAGCTGTACGTATGTGGGGTTGGGTATCTTGAATTCTTCAATTCCTTTTTCGCCGGTGAATATTATGGGCTCGAATGTGAATACCGAGAATTTAAGCGTGCCGTTGCTGCCGAAGATTTCTATGTGGTCCTCTTTTGCCAATTCATTTGCGACGAAACACCACGAGCCCGAGCCGGGTATTCCTGTCTCGAACTTGAAACAGGCGCTTACAGTGTCCTCGGCTTTGTACAGACCGCCTCGGTTGGCTGTGTACCCTTCGGCCTCCAAAATGCAGCCGAACATATCTTGTATGAGGTCTAATTGGTGTGCGGCAAGGTCATAGAAATAGCCTCCGCCTGCAATGTCGGGTTGTACTCGCCAAGGCAGGTTGTCGCGGTTGTAGTCGAGGTCGCGTGGGGGTACTGCAAATCTTATTTGTACGTTTAGCACCTTGCCAAGTCGTGGTATCAGTTCCTTTACTTTGTGAAAATAGGGTAAATAACGACGGTAGTAGGCTACGAAACAAGGTATGCCTGTCTCGCGCGATATTCGGTTTATGCGTGCGCAATCCTCGTAGTTGGCAGCTAATGGCTTTTCTACATATACCGGCTTGCCCGATTTCATGGCCATGATGGCGTAGGTGGCATGCGAGGATGGTGGGGTGGCTATATATACGGCGTTCACTTCGGGGTCGTCAATGAGCTCTTGCGCATCGGTGTACCAACGCGATATATTGAACTGACGCGCATATTGCTTGGTCTTTTCTTTGTCGCGTCCCATTATGGCTACCACCTCGGAGCCTTTTATCATGTTGAATGCCGGGCCGCTTTTCTTTTTGGTCACTTCGCCACAACCAATGAAGCCCCATTTGATATTTATATTCATGGCCTTTTAATTGTAGAAATTCCAAGATAGTCCCAACCACAATGTAGCCGGTGTCAATGGTTGGTGTGGGGCTAAGAAATAGTTCATATTGCCCATGCCTTCGTTGGCATGATAATATTTTACATAGAAACGTGTCTTTTTAAGCAGGAAGTTTGCATATAAGTTCACTACGGGATAATTGCCTATTTCTACCTTGTCTTGTTGGTTCTGTTGCACAAATTGCCCCAGCGGTGCCGAGTATTCGGGGGCGTCGTATGCGGTGAAATAGTATGCGTCGGCTCCCAATTCGGTGTGTAGCACTTTCGCAATTTTGAATTTTATGTATAGGTTGGCGTATGCGTTTAGCTTGGGTAGTGGCAGTACCTCCTTTTTGCTTGTTGTCTGGTAGGTTAGCTCGGTGTCGAAATGCAATATGCCAAGTTTGAATTTTTGACTGAGCGATGCCGACATTATTTGTATGTTGTCGCTCTCCTGCGCTACTGTCAGCTTGTTTAAAAAGCCGTCGTTGTGCGGTGTCGATATGTTTGCTATGTATGTGTAGTTTTTTATATTCTCAAATCCTAATTTTATTTTTGTCTTCCATCTGTCGATGCTTAGCGAGCCTTCTATGTGGGAGCGGAACTCTTTTTCTAAGTCGTCGTTGTCCCACCAATAATGCTCGGAGTGAAAATGACGATAGTAGAACGATGGACGATTGTTTTTTATGAATGCGTTTGCCTCTATTTTTATATTCTGTTTCAGCAGTTTTATTCTAAGTTCGCTGTTGCCTTCGAGCAAGAACGCGCCTAAGTCGTCGCCCGATACGGCTGTCTCGCCACGTAGCTTGTATTTAAAATTATCGTTACGTGTGCTTTGGATGATACCACCGGCCATTACGGTGTGCTCGGAGTAGCTTTTTCTTGTTTCCAGCGTTGTGCCGGGTATAGTGTCGGGCAATTTGTAGTTGCTGTATTTGTGCGATATATATGCTGTGACATCTGCTATTGCCCATTTGCTAAATCCTTCGCGCAACGACAATGCGAATGTGTTTTTTATGCTCCATTGGTCGGTGCGGTCCAGTGAGTCGTAGCGCATATATGTGTCGGCAAAATAGTCTTTGGGCTGTTCATACATTTTGAACTCGTGCCTGTTCGATAGGAAATCGGCTGTGTGGGTAATCCTTGCAACCTGTATGAAACGATTTTCGTATTCTTCGTCGTTATAGCTGCGCTGTGGCAACGACATAATGCTATCGGCAAATTCTTTCACGCTTAACGAGTCGGCTGCTGTTGCCGGCAGTTCCTTGCGGCTTCTCTCTTGCATGAATTTGTTCACTTCGCCTGCTATGTTCTCGTTCGATATATCCTTTGCTACTTTTTTGTAGAAACCGAAATTATAGTGGTGTGTGAAGTATGCAGTGTATGCCTCGTTTCTGTTCCATGTTTTATTGAAATTGACGGGTATGTCGTCGCTACCGAAGTTACTGCCGTTGCCGTCGGTGTTTTCGGGGTTTGTGATATATTCGTCGTTGGTTATGCCGCCGTTCTCTGCTGCTTTTATATGATAACGGCTTGCCAGCATGTGGTAGTTGTATTTGTCGCTGCGGTAATAGGAGAATAGCGAGAAATTCATGAACGCTGTCGATTGGTTGTCGTACTGGCCGCGTCCGTAAAGATAGTCGAATAGAAATCCTACACCGAAATGCTTTCCCGCGTTTGTGGCAAAATAGGCCCTTACGCGGTCGTCACCTGTTACTTTGTCGCCCGACTCATGGTAGCTCAGGTTGGTGTATGGCGATTTTGTATCGGTGAAAAACAGTTCCCCGGGCTTTGTTATGAAATAGTCGTAGGGCTGAAACATATCGAACTCGGTGCTTGATGGGCGGTTGAAGAATATTCTCGATTGTCGTGGTGTGCCCATGTTGCCAAGGAAATTGTATTCACCCGTCATGCCCTCGGTCATGTGCCAATTCTGAAAGGCGTGCGGCATGGTGTCGGGTTCTACATTCAGAACATCACCCATCAGCTCGTCTATGTGCCATTGGTGTATATCCTCGGGGACAATGAGGTCTTCGCTCTTGGTGGTGTCTTTTTGGAATGGGTTGAAAATCTCGCCGCTACCCAATCCGCTGTGTCTGCTGCCGGTGCTGTGGCTGGGAAGAAACTGTCCTTTTACATTCAACGGCAGAAGAATGAGCAATATATATGGCAGTATTTTTTTCATTTGTGTCAGTAAACAAATCTTAGAATAAATTCCAGAACTTTTATTGCAAGCGATATGAAACCGGCATAGAAAAACGGCTCCCTATTGTCGTATGCTATGTATAGAATGATAGTTACAATGGCTCCTATCATGAACAGGATGTTCAATATGCGTCGTATATTGTTTATCGTTGTCATTGTTTTTAATTCGATGTTAGTCTTTGTCGCAATTCGCCAAACAGTGTTGTTTTAAGGTCGATGGTCTTTGTACGGAATTTTCCTTGGAATTTCCTTAGCATGCCATCCTTTAAAGCATTTTCATCGGTTATGAGCTCCTCGGCATTGTAACGCATGCCGCCGTCGGGGCTTTCGTCGTCATGCCAATATGTTATCCTCGATATGCTTGCTTCGCATGCTCCGTCGGTGCTTGTTATTGTCAGGTAGTAATATATGCGTGCGCGGTTAAGAACAAAAAAACGTTTCTTGAAAACAATATATTCTTCCACGACAGCCTCGAATATGTTGCAGCTGCCTTTGTCTATCTCTTTTGTGGATATTACAGTGGGTTTTACAAAACGCTCCGAGTACCATGCCTTGGCTTGTCTCATTATTTCGTCGGCCGATTTCCCGGGCAGTGATATGGTTTCGCGAAAAACAATACGTTTGTTCTCCACGGGTACTGTGCCTGCTTGGTATGCCGCTTCGGCCGGTTTCTTCTCTTTTGGCTTGAATAGTTGAGCCGATGCCGATGTGTACATGACGAGTAACAGGACTATTGTCAGTGATAGAAACTTTTTCATATCCATTGTAAATTTAATTTTTTGCGAAGATAATATAAAACAACAAAGTAAACAAGTTAAAATATATTTAGAAACTATATACCGCGAGTTTTATTTTATCATGGTTGCATGCTGCGCATTTTTTTATTATCTTCGCACAGTTATATTTTGGTTCTATTTGTTTCAGCTATATTTTGTGCAGGCATGGAGAAGAATACAGGAAATACCAAAAAAGTGGTTATAATAAATCTGTTGCTGATGTTGGCGGTGGTAGTGGCATTGCCTTTCTTGGTGCTGTCGTGGCTCGATAGTTATACGTTGCATGGGCAGGCTATTGTTGTCCCCGATGTGAACGGTATGCTGTTGGACGAGGCTGCCGGGACTTTGCGCAAGGAAAAATTGGATTTCGAAATTATCGATTATAAATATGTTAAAGGGGCAAAGGAAAATCAGGTGCTTGAAACACGTCCCACAGCCGGCTCGAAAGTGAAGGAGGGGCGTAAAATAGAACTCACCATGAGCTCGGAGCATGAACCCATGCAGGTAATTCCCGATATCATTGACAACTGCTCGTTGCGCGAGGCTGTGGCTCGCTTGCGTGCAGCAGGCTTTAATCTGACATCGCACGTCAAGGTTCGCGGCGAGAAGGATTGGGTGTACTCATTAATGCTGGGCAAGGATACATTGAGCAACGGCATGCAGATACCGGTGGGCTCCACTGTCACGTTGCTCATAGGAAGCGGCGAGGATGAACAGCCCGACACAACCCCTATTATTGATAATTCATGGTTTGAATAGAATGTCGGACGATAACAGCTATATGGATTTTGACGAACTTGCCGATGTCGATGAACTTGCCGATGTCGCGGCAGGGCCTATGCGCAGTGTGACAATAGTTGCCGACAAGGGCCAGTCGCCGGTGCGCATAGATAAGTTCCTTATCGACCACATGGCAAACACATCGCGCAACAAAATACAGCAGGCAGCCGATGCCGGCAGCATAGCGGTTAATGGCAAGGTGGTGAAAAGCAATTACAAGGTAAAGCCCAACGACACAATTGTAATAACCTACAACACGCCCGAATATGACAATACCATAGTCCCCGAGAACATCCCCCTCGATATAGTTTACGAAGACGACGAACTGATGGTGGTAAACAAGCCGGCAGGAATGGTCGTGCATCCCGGCTGCGGAAATTTCAATGGTACACTTATAAACGCCGTTGCGTGGCACCTGAAAGACAATCCCACATTCGACGCCAACGACCCACAGGTGGGCTTGGTTCATAGAATAGACAAAAACACCTCGGGGCTTTTGGTGGTGGCAAAAACGGCATACGCCAAAGCCTTCTTGGGCAAGCAATTCTTTAATAAGACAACAAAACGCACGTATAACGCTGTGGTGTGGGGAACGCTGAAAGAGAACGAGGGGACAGTCGTTGGCAACATAGCGCGTAATCCGCGCAACCGTTTGCAGATGGCTGTCACAGCCGACGAGACAGTGGGCAAGCATGCCGTAACACACTATAAAGTGCTTGAACGCCTGTCCTATGTGTCGCTCATAGAGTGTAATTTGGAGACGGGGCGTACACACCAGATTCGTGTGCACATGAAACATATCGGGCACATCCTGTTCAACGACGACGTCTATGGCGGCGATGAAATATTAAAGGGAACACAATTTAACAAGTATAGTCAGTTCGTAAGAAACTGTTTCAAGATTTGTCCGCGTCAGGCCCTTCATGCCAAGACGCTTGGTTTTGTGCATCCTACAACGGGCGAGATGATGAATTTTGATTCGCAGCTGCCCGATGATTTTCAGGCGCTTCTTGCGGCATGGCGCAACTATTCTTCGTCGAGTGCAGCCTATTCGGGTTGATTATTATTTGATGAGAATACTCTTCAACTGCTCTTTGTTTCCGTTAAAAATATTCACATCGACGTTCCCTTTTATTCCGGGAACACTGCCTATGTCCGAGCATTGCCACATGAGCCACTCTATATCTTCGTCGAGTTTAGTGACATAGTAGTGAGCTATCCACAGCGGGTATTTATCGAAGAAACTATCTGTCAGGTACTTTTCTTTATATTTTTTGTACGAGTATATTATGGGTTTGACACCATAGTGCTCTTCTATTTTTGCAATAAATATTTTTAGTTCCTGAAGAAATTGTTTTCGGTTCTTCGGTCGCTCCTCGACATCCACCATGGGTGGCAGGTCGCCTTTTTCCAATTTTACGCTTTTTATGAACATTTCGGCTTGCGCAAGCCCATTGGAATGTCGGCTGAAATAGTGGTATGCTCCACGAATGAAGCCATGCTGCTTGGCCTGTGCAAAGTTTTCTTTGAATTGTACATCGGAGAAGTCGCTGCCCTCCGTTGCTTTTATATAGATGAATTCTATCGGGGCATTTTCGGGTGAGCCTTCTTTAAGTACGCTCCAATTTATGTTGCCTTGATGGCGCGATATGTCCAGTCCATATACGGAATAGCCCGATGGCATACATATACCATAATGCCTTGTGCCATAGCATGGACGAAAACGATAGAAATATGGCCTGAAAAAGATATAATATGCCCCGGCAATGAATATGCACGAAAATAGCACAGCCACAATGGCGTATATCCATGTGGGCCTTTCGCTCGCTTTTGCTTTTTTGCGGGGCGATGATGAACGGCGGGCGGAAGTGTTTTTCTTCCGTCCGCCGGTTTTGGTTTTTTTATCTTTTTCTGCTGCCATGTAAGGCTTGTCTGTTTTTATTTCTGTTGCTCCAATGCCAGAGTCATGGTTGTTTGGTCACAAACCTCTGACGGGCCGAAATATTGTATGGGACCGGGATATACATAGCATGTTTCTTTTGCCCATTGCGCTCTTTTTGCAGCGAATGTTTTGAAGGGTGCGCCATTCAGGTCAACAAGTGCTTTTTGTATAACGGGTTTCATTTCGCCATGACGACGCTCCATGTTCATCATCATGGTGATGGGGATACCACCGGCAACCCATTCTGCGGCAGGTGCTGTTGTGTTGCGAACCGATGACATATAGCCTGTTTTGCCTGCTGCTATAAGCTGCGATGCGTTGTAGCCAAGTGCATAGCAGTAGTCGGCGTCGTAGTTCGAAGGAGCGGCGCAACGTCCCTCGTAACCAAAGAAGTGGTGCTGTGCGTTGAACTTGCCTGTGTATTTGCCTTCGGCTTTCCATGCGGCGAGTTTGTTTGCAACCATCTCCGAAAGTAGTTTCTCGGTTTCGATGAGCGACACTTGTACGTTGCCGTGGGGGTCGCGGTCCATTGTCAACTGACGCGCTACGCCTGCGGGGAGGCTTGCATAAACCTCGGCGTTGTCTTTCGACAGTAGGTTGATGATATATTGACGTTGTTCCTCGGGTGCAACGGCTGCATACTCTTCGCCTTTGTGTGCCAACAGGTCGTTGAGCTCGGCAATAAGGGCTTTCATGGCGGGAACGAACTCTATAAGTCCCTCGGGGATAAGTACGGTACCGAAATTGTTACCCTCGGCGGCACGTGCGGCAACAGCCTCGGCAATGGATGTTACTATGTTGTCGAGTGAAAGGGCTTTCTGCTCAACCTCCTCGGAAATGATACAGTAGTTGGGCTGTGTTTGCAATGCGCATTCAAGTGCGATGTGCGATGCCGAACGACCCATCAATTTTATGAAGTGCCAGTATTTGCGTGCCGAGTTACAGTCGCGTTGTATGTTGCCGATTACCTCGGAATATACTTTACATGCGGTGTCGAAACCGAACGATGTCTCGATATAGGCGTTTTTAAGGTCGCCGTCGATGGTTTTGGGACAACCGATAACCTGAACGCCTGTGTTCTTTGCTGCATAATATTCTGCCAATACGCATGCGTTGGTGTTTGAGTCGTCGCCACCAATTATAACAAGTGCTTTTATGTTTAGCTCTTTAATTATTTCAAGGCCTTTGTCGAACTGCTCGGTCTTTTCCAATTTTGTACGTCCCGAACCTATTATATCGAAACCGCCTGTGTTGCGATACTGATCCATCAACTCGGCTGTGATTTCTATGTATTTGTGGTCAACAAGACCGCCGGGGCCCATGAGAAAACCATATAGACGGCTGCCTGCGTTCAGTTTTTTGATGCCATCGAAAAGACCGGCTATTACATTGTGTCCGCCGGGAGCCTGACCACCCGAAAGGATTACACCGACATTTATAGCAGGGTATTCAACAGTCTCGCCACCTTTCTCGAATGTGACAATGGGCAGACCATAGGTGTTGGGGAACATCGACTTGATTGCTTCTTGGTCGGCTACCGATTGTGTAGCTGCTCCCTCGCAAATCTTAACTACCTCTTTGAGTGCTTGTGGCAATTTTGGCTGGTATGCCGCTCTTGCCTGTTGCAATGCGCTGATTTTCATTTTTATTAAATATAAATATTGGTTAATAATATGCTAAATAATTGGCAAATTTCGTTTTTTTTTGCGAATATAAAAAGTATAAATCGGTTTTTTATCAGTAATAATATGTTTTTTCGTTTTTTTTCCATGTATAGCCCTTTAATACTTGTTTCTTTTGACACAATAATGTATCTTTACCGAGAATAATTTTTAATATCACTATTATGGCAAGCAGAAAAAATTTAAAGAAGGTTATTACTTATATAGCCGACCAATTGGCAACACAGGCTTTTTTTGCCTCGTATGACTCTAATGACAATACCGAAGCATGGGTGGCTGTTTTCAACAAGATTTTTGCTTTGAACAAGGAGTACATAGCACGCGTAAATCATGTCGAGCCGGGGCTTCCTGCAAGAAAATATTTCGATACCTTGTGTATGTCGTTTAACGAAGAGGCTAAATCCCTTTTGAATGAGATACAGCAGCTGTCTGAAAATAAATAATAAATTCAATATGAGCATAATACGGTCGGTTTTGCTTTCGGCCTGTCTGTTATGCAGTCTTACTTTGTCGGCACAACGTGCCGACAAAGTTCTTACTAATGCCATTGATGGCTATTTAAAAAACTACGATGGCAGCGATTTTGTTCTGAAAAACTGCCGCCTCGAAAGGAAGCGCAACAACATTGTTATAAACAAGCCGGCGCGTCGTATCACAATATATGCAAATAAAAATTTTGCGGTTCAGGTGTTCACGCCCGAGCGCGTTCAGAAAATATATTCCGACATAAGAAAATTGCTCCCCAAGGAGTTTCGACGTTACAAAATAGAGGTCATAGCCCATCGCAAGCCGATAGAACAGCTGATACCCAACATATACAGGGATAAAAAAGAATACGACTACGGTCGAATGACAAACGACATAGTATATACGGGCGAGCCATGGGTGAAAAATTCTTCGCGCCCTTATACCGTTGACAAGGGCTTGCAAGGACGTCACTTAGCCCTGTGGCAGAGTCATGGCAGGGTGTATGCCAACGATAAAGGCATGTGGCAGTGGCAACGTCCGGCACTCTATTGTACCACCGAGGACCTTTTCACGCAGTCCATAGCGGTGCAGTTTCTCATCCCTATGCTCGAAAATGCAGGTGCGCTCATGTACACCCCTCGCGAACGCGATTGGCAACCTCGCAGTGTCATTGTGGATAACGATGTGACGTTCGGAGCATCGCAATACCTCGAAGGAAAAAAGGATAAAGGACAATGGAACGTGGCTCCGACGGGCTTCATGTTGCGCGACGGCTTTTTTGTGGACCACGAAAACCCGTTTGCCAATGGTACATCGCGCTATATAGCCACCAGCGGCGATACCAAGAATGTGACAGCCTTGGCAAAATGGCAACCCGAAATTCCCGAGGATGGGGAATATGCCGTATATGTCACCTATCAAACATTGCAGGATGCCATACCCGATGCTCGTTACAGCGTGTTGCATGCCGGCGGCGTGACCGAGTTCTGTGTAAATCAGCAGATGGGTGGCGGAGTATGGGTCTATCTGGGTACATTCCGTTTCAAAAAAGGGGCACACGAAAACCAAGGAGTGCAGTTGAGCAATGCCTCGTCCCGTAAGGGCGTCGTGAGCGCCGACGCAGTGCGTTTTGGCGGCGGCACAGGCGTTGTCATGCGTGGCGATACCACGCTTGTGGCAAGCGGAATGCCACGCTATTTAGAGGGTGCACGCTATGCTTTGCAATGGGGTGGTTTCCCCTACGAGGTATATTCGCCAAGCAACGGCGAGCGCGATTATACCGACGATATAAACTGTCGTTCCCATGCCCTGAACTATCTGACGGGTGGCTCTGTTTACAATCCCGACACCGTGGGGCTTTCCGTACCCCTCGAAATGTCGTTTGGTTTTCACTCCGATGCCGGCTATAACGCCGACGATGCCCTTGTAGGCTCGTTGGGCATTGTCACCACCGACTACAACGGCGACACCTTGGCCACCGGCAAGTGCCGCTATCTGTCGCGCGACATCATAGGCACTGTGCTCGAAAGCGTTAAACGCGATATAGACAAACGCTACGGCATAAATTGGGCGGTGCGTGGAATTATAGATAAAAGTTATAGCGAGTCGCGCCTGCCTGTGGTGCCGTCTATGATTTTCGAATCCATGTCGCACCAGAATTTTTCGGATATGTCCATGGGACACGACCCCGATTTCAAATTCACAGTGGCACGTGCGGTCTATAAGGCCTTGCTGAAACAGCTGACATTTGTACAAGAACGCGAATATGTTGTTCAGCCTCTGCCCGTTAGGAGTTTCGCGGTTACATTCCACGACGAAAAAAACGTCTTACTTTCATGGCAACCCACCGACGATGAATTGGAGCCCACAGCGGTGGCGCAAAAATATATCCTATACACGCGTGTGGGCGATGGTGGTTTCGACAACGGACGTATAATAGAGTCAACGTCGTGCCTGTTCCCTATTATCGAGAATGTACAATATAGTTTTAAAGTGGCTGCCTTGAACGACGGTGGCGAAAGCTTCCCCTCGGAGGTGCTCACCGCATATAAAGCCGCCGAGGAAAAGGGCAGGGTGATGATAATTAACGGATTTCATAGGCTGAGCGGCCCCAAGGAGGTAAATACTCCGGCAAAGGCAGGATTTGACATGGATGCCGACCCGGGTGTGGCATATATCAGAACACCCGAGTATTGCGGACGCCAACTTGACTACCAACGTGTTAATATAGGCTACGAGGATGGTCTTGGGCTCAGTGGCAACGACTTCGAGGGGATGCTTATAGCCGGAAACTCATTCGATTACCCCTACCTGCATGGCAAGGCATTGGCATCCAATGGTATATCCTTTGTGTCGTGTAGCAGCGAGGCATTGTCCCATGGTTCACTGACGCTTGCAGGCTACAATGCCGTAGATTTAATTCTTGGAGTCGAAAAACAGGGCGAGGATGGTTCCTACCTTGGTTATAACAAGCCCTACAAAACCTTCCCGAAGGAATTGCAGCGTGTCATAAGTGAATATTGTGCCTCGGGCGGCCGTCTGTTTGTCAGCGGAGCGCATATAGCCAGCGACATGATAAAAAACGATGCAGACAGGGATTTCATACGCAATACTTTGAAATTCGATTACGGCGGTTCCATCAGCAATATATACGAGAATAGGATTTTTGGTTCAAATCTTACAATGGATATTTACCGCTCCGTCAACGAGGAGTGTTATGCAGTGGCGCGTCCCGATATACTTGTGCCCATGAACGATGCCTTCGTGTCGTTTGTGTTCGACGGTTGCAAGGAGAGCGCGGGTGTGGCCTATGCAGGCACTTATCGCGTGTTGTCGGCAAGTTTTCCCTTTGAGTCTATCGTGAGCGAGGAGCAGCGAAGCATGCTCATGGGAGCAATCATGCGTTTCCTGTTGAACTGATACAACTACGAAGAAAAAAGGGTTATCCGATAAGTTTCTCGGACAACCCTTTTTTAGTTGCTGTTTGGCATTTATGACAGGCCTATTCCCTGTCGGCAAAGTAGTTTTCGATATTTTCCAGCCATTGTCTGCGCTGCTCGGTAGTGACCTCTTTCACGCGGCCGAAGTTAATCCATTTACAATCCGTAATTCCGATAGCCTCGAACGTGCCATGCAACAGGGCTCTCCACACCGCGTTGCCCATGACCGTCTCATAGACATTTGCAGGCGAGTTCATGGTGGTGATTACCGTCACCCGTTTAAGGTTCCACAGACGCGACACCATGCCACCCTTGTTGTTGTAGCTGTATGCAATGGCAGGAAATATCACTTTGTCTATAAATCCTTTCGTGAGCGCAGGCATCAACATCCACCAAATGGGGAATATAAGCACAAGATGGTCGGCCTTTTCCAGTCGTGCCTTGTATTCCAATACCTTTTTATCGAGCATCATAAGTGCTTTTTCGGGTTCTTCCTTTGCCAAGGAAAAGGCCCTTAGGTCGTTGCTGCTCATGGCAGGGTTGAAATCCTCCTTGTCCAAATGTATTAAATCGACTTCGTCGTTTTTTTGTTGCAGCCCCAATATGCTTGCATCTAAAATGGCGTTGCAGAAACTACCCTCGTAAGGGTGGTTGAATATGATTAACGTTCTCATAAATTAATATTTTTCTTTTTAACATATTAATTCCGCAATTTGTTCTATTGATTACTATAAAACACTGTTTCAAACTGAAAAAATGTGAAATAGCCTCTGTGTAAGTTAAATTTGTTAAAATAATCCGTTCTTCTTAACATAAAAATAAAAACAATAGCTATCTTGCGCACATTAACAATACGGGTGTCATACTCGTTTAAAATTATGAAATATGAAAAAGATTAAATCAGGCATTTGTAAACTTTTTTTGGGTGCGTTGCTGTTTGTTCCCATGTTGCTTAATGCGCAGGATGCTTCGCTGCCTAACATAAATTCGTTACCCAACATAGTTATGAGTGTAAGCAGCGAGCGCGAAGTAACCCCCGATGAATTGTACCTGTCCATAACCATCAAGGAGAGCGACTACAAAGGCAAAAAAACATTGGAGGATATGCAGGAGGCCATGATAGGTGTCCTGAAAGTAAACAGAATAGATATCCCCGAGGTGCTTACGCTCGATTTCATGGGTAGCAGCGTAAGCTATAAGGTGTTTGGGAAAATGAAACCCAAAACAGAGGCAAAATATATTCTGAAATTAAACGATGCGGGCATAATGCAAAAAATAGTGTATGACCTTGAAAACATAGGTATTTCCAATATAGAACTTGCCGAAACAAAATACACCAAGGGCGACGAACTAATCACCCAATTGGGTGTGGAGGCTCTGAAAAAGGCCCAAGAACGCGCCAAGGTATATGCCGCGTCTGTGGGGCAGGAAGTAGGCAAGGCGTTGAGCATAAATTCCTATAATTACGTCGATGCTGTTCAGCCTCGCCGCTATAAGTCGCGTGCATTGGTAACGGTGGAGGATGCCGTTGAAAATTCGTCTGTGGCATCGCAACCCATTATCTCGGTGAGCAAACTGACATATAAAGTGGAGGTGAATGTCCGTTTTCTGTTGCAATGATAATTTAAACGGCTTCTGACGGTGGCATAATTATAGCCATTTGCAAAACAAACATAGCAGGTGTGATGTTTTTTATATAAATATCACACCTGTTTTTTTATGTCCAGATTACGAAGAATACTTTTTCCGCTACCGCCATCGACAACAGTGTTATCGGTGTTGTTCTTGGCTGTGCGCATAGTGGTAGGCCTGTTGTTCCTGAACCATGGTATAGCCAAATGCGTGGCCTATGACAGGCTCATTATAACATTCCCCGACCCTCTGTCGCTGGGTAGCGATGTGTCGTTCATACTTGTTCTGTTTGCCGAGGTTATATGCAGCCTTGGTTTCATTCTGGGTATATTATTTCGTTTTTGTCTCATTCCCATGATATTCACCATGTGCATTGTGATATTTGTGGTACATGCCGGTGCCTCTATCTACGAAAAAGAATTGCCTATTCTGTATTTAACCATATTTGTTTTTATGTTTTTTACAGGGCCGGGATTTTTCTCTTTCGATATGGCGTTTCGCGAACTGAGCATAGGTGGTTATTCTGCCAATTAGAACTATTTTTTCTTTCCGCCGGTAGTTTTCCCCTGTTTTGCAGAACTTTTTTTCGAACTGCAATGTTCTTAAAAGGTAATCAACAAAAATTAAATCAAAATCATGAAAAAACTATTTAAACAGGCATTGCTCGTTTTATGCATGTCTTCTATTGTTTTGCCGTTGCATGCGCAACGTTGGGCGCGTGTACTTGGGACGCCTGTGACTGTTTACAATTTCACCGAGAATGTAAATACCGCTCCCGAGATAGTGAATATATTTTATACTACGCAGGGTGAGTATTTCCGCGACCCTCTTGCTCCTCGTTTTGTTCTAACCGACCGCGAAGGCAAATGGGCTCTTGGCTTGGGAGGATATGTGCAGGCGCGTGCCGAATATGATTTCGATGGTATTGCCGACAATATAGACTTCCTGCCTTCGTCCATTAACCGTGGTGGCAGTACTTCGTCGCAGTATCAGATGGATATCACCACATCGACTGTTTTTATGAAGCTTGTAGGACGTAGCAATCTGCTTGGCGACTTCTATCTTTATACCTCGGGCGATTGGCGTGGCGATGGCAAGACTTTTCATCTGCTGCATGCCTACTTGCGTACAAAATATATGACGCTGGGATATACAACCGGTTTGTTCATGGACCTTGCTGCCTATCCTGCCACAGTGGATAACGCAGGCCCTTGTGGCATGACATTCTATCGTGCCACCCAATTGGCTTTTAACTATGGTTTCGATTGGGGCCTCTCCATGGGATTTGGATTGGAGTCCCCCGATGTCAATGCCATTGAGAATGAGTATGTGCGAGTGGGGGCGCAACGTCTTCCCGACATACCATTATATGTGAAATATAATTTTAATGACGATAGCCACGTGCGTGTGGGTGCCATCATGCGCGACATATCATACAAGAACCTTGTCAATGGCGAAAACAAACACAAGGTATCTTGGGGTGCGCAAGCCAGTGCGTTGGTCACATTGGGACGCCTGCAAATAAGCGGTCAGTATAACATAGGCAAGGGTATAGGCTCGCTCATAAACGATGTATCCAATATAGGCATGGATATTGTACCCGAACCGGGCAAACCGGGCAACATGATGATGCTGCTGACCGATGCGTGGTTTGCCTCGTTGCACTATAATATAGCCCCCGGCATGTTTGCGTCGGCTACATACAGCCAAAGCAATCTGCGCTCGCGTCGTGGTTTCGAGGCTGCCAACCCCGATGTTTACAAACGCGGGCAGTATCTGGCTGTGAATATGTTTGCCAATGCCACCGAAAATTTGCAATTGGGCATTGAGTATCTGCATGGCTGGCGTGTCGATTTCGACAAGGATACCTACAATGCCAATCGCATAAATCTTATGGCAAGGTACAATTTTTAGTGTAAACAACTATTTTGGGAGTACGAATTCCGGGTTTAAGCTCCCCGCCAATATACAATATCTTGTTGTTGTGAATGACAATGGATGCTCCGGCTCTTGCAAGGGAATTGCTGCTGTGCAGCAGTTCCCAACTTTTTTTGTTTACATTGTATTGCAACAGGTTGGGGTTGAAACGGTACCATGAGTATGGCTTGTGCATGTACTCCTCTTTTTTTGTCAGTTGATAGCTGCCCGAAATGGCATCGGTGAATATATCTTTGTTCACTCCGCCGGCTGCCACTATGGTGCTGTCGTCAAGCAGTGCGGCTATTCCACCCGACAGTGTCGTCGGCTTGTTCTCTATCGTTACATCGGGCAATGCTTCCCATGTGCCTGTGAGCATGTCGTAGCATGCGCCGTCGGTGTGTACCCGAGCTTGGCTGTCGGCGGTTTTTGGGCTAAATCCGCCCCATACATATAGCTTGTTTGCCGTTGCGGCACATACGGGTTGCACGCGTGCTTTGCCGGGCATGGCGGGTAGTTGCTTCCAGCCTTCTTGCCGGTTGTTTATATCCAGCACGAACACATGGTTTTGTGCTGTTGCGTCGCAGTTGCCTCCTACGACAAATATTTTGTCGCCGCTAATTGCTCCTGCCGTATTGTCTGTTTTGTATGGCAATGGGGGCAGGGTGTCTATGTGACATCCCTCGGCTAAGTCTATCGACAGAACGGTTGCGGAGGCTCCATCCTCGTTCATGCCCCCTGCTATTATCCATTTATTGCCACACTGAATATTTGCGCCGTAGGCATTGGCACAGGGCAGTTCGCCACATTTTTCCCATATAAGGGTGTCTTTTATGTGTGCTTTGTATATTCCTTTGTAGTATCGTTTGGCACCACCCTGCGCAGCAGGTGTCTCGGGGAAATTGCATCCTCCGGCAATGTATAAATAGTCGGCATGTGCGGCCGAGTAGCATGCCGATACTCCTTGTTCATATCCGGCCTCGAACGAAGGCATGGCTCCAAGCTCCTGTAAAGAGCTTGCGCTCTTGGTGCTGCATGTGCAACCCAAGAGCGCAATGCCCAAAATAATTGTTGTTATAATAGTTTTCATTATTCCATGTTTATTGTTTTGGGACGTAGTGTCAGCAGCTGTATAAGCAACGACAGCACCGTTACTCCGCCAAGCAGGGCAAATCCCTGTCCCAACGACAAATTACCCAATGCGGTTGTTATGGCTGCACCGCCAAGCACGCCCGACATATTTATGAATCCATAGGCTGTGGCGCGTTGTCGCGATGGTATGAATTGGCATAGGATGGGCATGTTGTTTGTGTCGAAAAATCCATATCCTATACCAAAGCATAATATAGACAGAATGACGGCAAGCAGGCTGTCGCCCAAGCCCATGAATACCAACGAGGGGACTATGAGCGCCAATCCTATGCAGCTGGTGTACACTCGGCCGCGTACATTCTTCTGTACCCATTTGTCGGATAAACGTCCGCCTATCATGGCTCCAATGAACGATGCGCCGGCAAGGCTGATAACGGCAATGGGGCCTGCGTAGTTCATGGCTTCACCTACCTCCATGTGCCAATTACTGCCTATTACATTTGCCAATAGCTCGGGCAACCAGTTTTTTGTGGCCCAGCCCGGCATGCTCAATGTGGTGAACACGAACAGCACCGCCCAGAATGCCATGTTGCTCAATACAAGCATTATGCTTTTTAGAACGCTTGGCCGGTTGACATCGGTGGCTTGCTGTTTCTCTTGCGACTTTTTCTCGCGTCCGGGGTCGCTGATGAACAGTATCAGCACCAACGAATATATCATTCCCACAAGACCGCATATAAGGAACACTGTGTGCCAGTTAAGCAGCCTCGAGAATATAGAACCAAAACCGCCGGCTATCTGTCCCAGATACAGTCCTGTCATGTGTATTCCTATTGCCATTGAGCGTGTTTTGCCGCTGTGAATGTCGGCAATGAGCGACAAGGCTGCCGGTATGTACAGCGCCTCGCTAAATCCCATTATGGCACGTAGTATGTACAATTCCTTGTATGTATCTACATAGCCCATGAGGAATGTCACCGCCGACCATACAAACAGACTGCCCACGATGAGTCTTTTGCGGTTCAGTCGGTCGGCAATAGCTCCCGAAATGGGGCTCATAAGGCCATATATCCACATGAATGCCGCCATCAGCGCACCCCATCCCCAAGGGCCGGTGTAGCTTGTGGCAACCTCTATTATATCCTCGGACATGGCAAAACGCATGGTGCTTAGCATTTGTCGGTCCATGTAGTTCAGGAATGCGACACCGCTGAGCAATACCACTACCAGCCAAGGATACCATTTTTTTTCGGTTAATTTACTCATTTTGAATTTGCTTTATAGTTTGTCGGTAAGTATTTTGCACAGGTCGTAGCTTTTTATCATCATGCGGGGGATGTGGAACGGCCCTTTGAAAATATTTCCTTTTGCCGGTTGTGCCACCGTGCCGTCGCGATGCAGATAGCCATACCACTCGCCTTTTTCGGTGTCGGGGAAATGGGCGTATGTCCATTCGCTAATCTGCTTGTGCATGATAAGATACTTGTCGTCGCCTGTGGCTTCGTAGGCATATAGGGTGGCTATGATGGCTTCGGTTTGCGGCCACCAGAATTTCATGTCCTGCGAGTAGTCTTGGGGTGGCAGGTTGCGGCAGTCTCTGAAATTTATGATACCACCGTACTGCTTGTCCCAACCCCATTCCCACGACCAGTCGAGAATTTGCAACGCCTGTTGGGTGAGTTCTTTTTCCCATCCGCGATGCTTGGCCTCTTCTAACAAGAACCATGCTGTCTCTATACAATGTCCGGGGTTTATTACGCGACCATTGCAGGTGTCTATAAATTCTCCGTTCGGGCCAACTGTTTCGAGCAAGGCCTTGAATTCGGGCTTCATGAAGTCTTTTAACGATTCAATGGATTCTGCTATCTGTAAATCCAACTCGGGGTCGGCTATAACCTCGCGTATGCGCGATGCGGTGTTTATCAGTATCATCACCAGCGAGTGGCCTTTTGCTTGCAGTTCGTCGGTATATTTGGCGGGCATATATCCCGGGGTGGAGACGAAACGACGAATATCCTTGAATAGTTTTAGTGCTTTGTGGGCATACTCGGCGTTGTTGCTTGCCTTTGCATACTCGGCCATGGCTATTGCGGCGAAGGTCTCCGAGAATACGTAGCGACGCTTGCGCAGTGGACGTCCGTCGGCGGTTACTTCGAAATACATTCTGCCGTCGCTGTCGAAACAGTGCGCTTCTATGAAGTCGAGCGTGCTTTTGGCTGCATCGAGCCATTCGGGGTTTTTCTCTACTGTGTTATATGCAAAACTGCATACAAAGGCAAAACGGCCCTGAAACCACACCGATTTGGTGCTGTCCATGAGCGAGCCGTCGCGGTCGAGGCAGGTATATACTCCGCCGTTCACTCGGTCCAGTCCATGCTCCAACCAAAAGGGCATTATATTCTTGGTAAGGTCGTTGCGATAACATTCACCCCATTCCGATAGATATTTTTTCCAATTCATAGTGCCTTTCTTAGAATTTATTGCAACGTTCAAAGAAATTTATGGCTTCCAATTCCTTGCGCATGGCTGCTTCCTCGTCGTCGGTCATGTTTTGGAACGGTGTGCGGTTCTTGCCAAGGTCCAAACCAATCAGTTTCATAATTCTCTTGCCGCCGACTATGTTACCGCGATAGTGGCATATAACGTTGATTACCTCCTGCGAGAAATTTTGTAATTCCCTTGCTTTCTCCAAGTCGCCGCTGTTCCATGCCTCTATAATTCCCACAAGATTGCAACCGTTGTAGTTGGTGGTGCCGCCAATACCGCCTTGTGCACCGCCCATAGCCAAGCAGGGGAGTATGGTTTCGTCTTGTCCGTGCAACATGTCGTATTTGCCGTTCTTGTACAGGCGGCATTGGTTGTATTCGTACATGCTTTCGAATGTATATTTTATTCCGGCAAAATTGGGTATTCTGCCGTCAACGGCTTGCAGAAAACTTACCATGGACAGGTATGCGCCGTTAAATGCCGGTATATGGTAGAAATAGAATGGCAGTTCGGGGGCTGCCGATGCTATCTCCTCGCAATATTTCACGAGTTCCTCGACGCGGTTCACTTTGGGAAACGGGGGTGCCATTGCACCAATTCCGAATACGCCTAATTTTTGTGCATGCTCGGCCATTCTGCGGCTCGATTTCACGCATGTGCTACCAACGTGCACTATAATCTTGAACCCCTCGGGAGCGGCTGCCACCCATGCCTCGGTCAGTTTCATGCGCTCTTCCTCGGTGAGCATGTAGCCCTCGCCCGATGAACCGTTTATGAAAACTCCTTTCAGGCCATTCTTTGCCAACATTTGTGCATAGGCAGGTATAGGCTCGTAGTTTACTTCGCCATTTTCGTAGAACGGTGTGAATGGCGCATTTATCAATCCTAAGATTTTTTCCATTGTTTTGTGTTTTTATGTTTGTTGTTTATGTGCAAATTAAATACAAATCTTTTAAAGGACAAGCGGGTAGCTTATTATTATTTCAGAAAATAGTCAACCGTGGTCACTACTCTTATTTTTTTCAGTTGGGGCGTGTTTTCGTCGCTGTTTATGCTGAATTGGCCTTGATTGGCACGACGTATTCCGTTGAGCCTGCTCTTTGAGTCGTCTGCAAATTTTTGTGCCACTGCGCGGGCGTTGCTTGTGGCTTCTTCTATCATTTCGGGTTTAAGGCTGTTGAGGCCGGTGAACTCGAATTGTGTGCGATAGCTGTAATTCTGTTCAATGGCTATGCCGTTTTTCATTAGCTGGGCTTGGCTGCCCATCAGGGCTATTACTTTCTCTACCTGCGACGAAATGACGGTTATGACGCTCTCTACCCGGTAACGATATTTTATGTTCTCGGGGGCATACATTTGTGCCTCCCTGTCGGTTACTATGGGTGCCGACATGACAATCTCGTTGCTGTTTATTCCATTCTCCTTTAAGAATTCCAAAATTATGTTTTTGTCTTTTTCCACCCTGTCGTATAGCTCTTCAAGATTGTTGCCCAAACAGTAGTAGGGGAGCGGCCAAATGACTTTGTCGGCCATTACTTCGCGTTCGGCAAGTCCTTTCACTGTGACATAACGGTCTTTGTCGGCCATTTTTTCTATGCTGTCGCCTACGCAGTTTCCCAAAACCATCAGACCTATCATTATACAAATGCCTACACCGGCAAGTCCCGATAATTCGAATTCAAATTTTTTCATACCATTTTCTTTTTTGTGTTAAACAATTTTGTGCTGTCGCATCGTTTCGAACAGCTAAGATAATGAAAAAACATATCCCACTATTCTTTGTGTTAAAAATAGATGTTAAATATATATAAAATCGGTAGGATGCAAGCATGCTTGCATCCTACCGATTTGTTTTTTTACGTGGGCTGTTATTCCACTGTAATGGTATTTATATTCAAAGTACCTGTTACGTTGAAGGTAACGCTGTCGGCATCGCCTGTCCATGTTCCTTCGCTCAGTGTTCCGGTGGTAGTTGTCATGGTAGATACTTTATTGCCATCGAACACAATTTTTTTCATGCCTTTGCCACTGATAGTTATTGTGGATTTGTTGTATGAACGGAATTCTGTTGTAAGGTCATTCTTTGTCCATATTCTGACTTTTGTGGTTGCATCGTTCTTTAAGGCTGTAATTGTGACGTCGCCGTTTGTGAATGTTACTTCGTCGAACTCAACGCCTTTGCCCTTTTCGGCAGGTGTTATGGAGGGTGTCAGGCTTGTGGGGTTGGTGAAGTCGAACACTACGGGTTCTGTTATTTCGCCTTCGTCGTCGCCTTCGTCGGGTGTGGTGCTGCCGTCGGCTGCTACTACACTCACTGCCATTGTGTTCACATACTTGCTACTGCTTACACCTATGGTGTATCCTGTCACAGTGATTTCCTTACCGTCGAGGCTTGCATCCACCATGCCTGCTGCGGGGTACGATATGCTTCCCATGGCCTTTGTGGCTCCGCTTATCTCGACATTGTAGTAATATCCGTTTATGGTCAGTTTGCCTGTATATTGTACATATTTTATTACGGGTGCGCTAAGGTAGGCATCCATGTCGGCAGCCGACATAACCGATACGGTGGGGTGGCTGACGCTTTCTGTTCCTGTCTTTTCCACGCTTGTTCCGCTACCGAACTGCAACATGCCCGCATATTCGCTTGTGGTGCCTTCTACTGTGACAACGTCGCCTGCTGCATAGCTATGCTCGCTGCCTAAATAAACAAGGATTGATGCTGTTCCGTCGTTCACAATGAAACCGCGTGCGTATGTGGCAAGCACAGTACCGCTTACTTTGGCTGCTCCGGGGCCTGCCTCTATGGCATTGGCTATGGTTGTTTGTTCACCGGGTATCGAGGGGGTGTCACCGCCTTCGCCTACAAACTCGTATGCCGATGTGTTTTTAAGTCCGGGAACACCATAATATTTTGCTATATCACCGGTGAGTTTTACTCTTTTCTTGTAGTTGGCTGCATTTCCGGCAAGGCTGAGCGCATTGCGAATATCGCCACTGGGCAATTGTACTATCAAGCACTTTGCAATATCTTTTTCGTCGGCATCGTCGGCAAGTATCAGGTTGGTGTTCGAGGGGTTGTCTGTACCGAAAATAGCATCGCTGGTACTCATGCCTTGAACTGTACCTACAATGTATCCTGTGACAATAGCGGGTATTTCTTGTCCGTCAACAAATGCGGCTATGGCCTCGGCTACGGTGTACTCGTTGGCCTCGGGTTCCTCTTCCTCGACTACTGCACCATGTGCCACTACAAAATTCTTAACTTCCCAAGTTCCGGCCTTCTCGTTTGCGCTATATTTCAGTGCAAATGTAACGGCTGCTTTGCCCATGAAGGCTTGCGGAACGGCTACGTTGGCTTTTTCGAATGTGGTCCAATTTACTCCTTCTACTGCGCTGTAATCTATGTTTGTCCATGTGGCTGTTGCGGGGTCGCCTGTGTAGTCGTCGCTTATGAGCAACTGGTGGTTTTCGGCTACTTTGCCACTTTCGGCATAGCGTATGATATATTCAAATGCCACGTATGCCTCTGTCTCGTCGCTGAAATCGACAGCAGGAGATATGAGCCAGCTTTCGGCGGCGTTGTTCGCTCCGTCTATGTACGATGTTGCTTTGGCTGTGCTATAATCTATTATCCAAGGATAGTCGCCTACTGTTTCGGCCAATGTGAAACTGCCAAAGTCGTTGGCGAATGTCTCGTCTATGTATTTGCCCGATACATTGCCGCCTGTTGCGCCTTGTCCCTCTTCTACCAAGAAGTTCTTTACTTCCCATGTGCCGGCTTTGGATGCCGCCGAGTATTTAAGTGCAATGGTGATGTTGCTCTTGTTGGTATATTCTTGGGGAATAGATACGTTGGCTTGGGCAAAAGTGGTCCAATCGACACCTTCTACTGCACCGTAGTCTATGTTTGTCCATGTGGCTGTTGTGGGGTCGCCTGCGTAGTTGTCGCTTATGAGCAATTGGTGGTTAGCTGCCACCTTGCCGCTCTCGGCGTAACGTATTATATAGTCGAATACGATGCGAACCTCGTTTAGTCCGGTAAGGTCAATGGGGTCGGCAATGAGCCAGCTTTGAGCACGCTCGTTTTGGCCATTTACATATGATGTGGCTTTTGCGGTATTGTAGTCTATTATCCAAGGGTAGTTGCCTTCGGTTTCAACGGTTTTGAATACACCGAAACCCGAGCTAAAACTCTCGTCTATCAATACTCCCTCGACGCTTCCGCTTCCACTTCCGTTTCCTCCGCCTTCTCCGGGCAGGTTGTAGGGTGCAGGGACATCCTCACAAGCAGTGAACGCAAATGCGGTCATTGCCAAAATTGCTAATTTCTTGAATAGTTTCATTATCTTATATTTTTTTAATTATTAACATCGTTGACAGGTACTATATCGTTGGTGGAGCTTAGCAGGAATTGCCAATAGTCCTTGCTGCTGTTGCCCGGGTTCTTGTAGCGTGTGAGCACACCGTATATGTCGAAATTGCCTACGGGGATTACTTCGTTGGCAAAGTCGGCGTATGTGCTAAGACGGAAAATGATTTTTTCGTTACCTATTTTTACGTTGCGCTCCACTGCGGTGTTGGTTGCGCTTATCTGCTCATCCTCGGGGGCAAATAGTTTTCTGCCATTGGCCTCCTCGAACGATACGTTGCGCAAAACCACGTACATGGGCATCAGGTTTTTGTTGTTATTGTCTTTTAGGAAATCTTCGGTGACTTCGAACGGAACCATTTCGGGTTGCAGCATGTCGGGCTCGCCCATAATGCGCACGTGTTCTTGGAATGAATTTTTGGACATACGGCCTATTTGCCATTCCGAATATTTGTCGTTATAGTATTTTGTGCCAATCTGTGCCAGACTGCCGTAGCCGCCAATGTACAATCCTTTAAGGCTCAATCGTATTCTTTGTCCTATGGGGATGGTGGCATACAAACCGACATCGTCTATACCTATTATGATGGCTCCCTCTTGGTCGTTAATTACGATTTGCTTGTACACGTTGCCGGTTTCGTCGTTTGCAACTACCACACCTTCTATTATAACATCATCGGTTATTTCTTCGTAGCCGTTGCTCAATATGGTGGTTTCGTATTCTTTTTTTAATTCCTTGATATTTGTTGTGCCCTCGCCTATGTTGTTGTTGCCATAGGGTGGGGTGTCGAGGTTGGGCTCGTCAAAATCGTTCATACACGCCGTAGCTGTGAAGAGCGATAAACAAAGTATAAAAATATATTTCAATGTTTTCATATTGGTATTCTGCTTTTTGTTTTAGAAACGTAGGCCTATGTTTAGGTAGGCGTTGAATGCGCTTGCATAGTAAAGGAATGGGTTGTTCGAGAATTTGTATATTCTCTCGTCGCCATCCTCGTAGTAGTCGTCACGATTTTGTTCGTATCCTCCTGTCACCATATCCTCGTTGTTCAAGACGTTTTGCAGTTGCAGGTTGATGTTCAGACGTTTGCCACCACGTAGATTGATGCTTTTGCCTATGGATGCGTCTATCATGAAACCGCCTTTGCCTTTGTATTGCGAGGGGAGGCCTTTGCGCACTTCGTTGCCGTCGGCGTCAATTTCGGGTGTGAAGGCTCCGTGTTTTTCCAATACATCGTGCAGACGTCTGTATTGCGATGCTCCTATATATACTCGGCTGTAATAGTTGGCGTTTGCGCTAAGATACCAACCGTTGGTGTTGTAGTCTATTCCCAAACTGAGTGCGGTGAGCGGTGTGCCATCTACCTTGGTGTCTTTCATATATACTGTCTGCGCCTCGTTGTTTATCTTGGAGTTTTCGCTGTTCAGGTATCCCGTACCGTTGCTGGTGTATTCGGCTTCGCCTATCGAGCCTACAAAATTGAACGACAACGCCGAGTTTACATTATATACTATTGCTGCTTCCAAACCGTAGTGCTCTTTTTGCAGTCCTGTCATCGATAGGTATGTGAACACCGAACGATTGTCGTTGTAGAATGCGCTCTGTTCTATTACATTGTCGAATTTTGTGTAGTATGCCGATACTTTGGCTGTCACAGGGCCGTATGATAGGCGGTATGATGCTTCGCCATGCAGTATATCTTCGTTTTCAAGCCCTGTCACGAAGTCGTTGCTTATACGTGGTGCCACGAACGAGTTATAGGCGAGCGGTGCGCGTTTCTGCATGCCCACTCCCAACGACAACGTGTTGTTGCCGTTTATGTTCCATACGGTGCTTAATTTACCACCGCCACCCATGAACTTGGCTGTGCCGCTGCTGCCTTTCGAGTTATTGGCTGCGCGTCCGTTGCGCATGTTGCCATAACGCTCTATGGTGGTTCCCTCGGTGTGTGCCTCGGCCATGAATTGGAAATTGTTCTTGCTGTATGTGTACTGTGCAAACAGGTTCAGCTTGTTTACATAAATATCGTAGTCGTAGCCAAACTTATCGCCTTCGCCAATTACGCGATTGGGGTTGTCGAGGTCGTTCTGCACGTAGTCGCTTGTGGGTGCGTAATCGCCTATTGAGAATTTGTCAACGTCGGTGCCGTAGGTGTTTGCTCCCAACAGGTCGTCGAGTTCTTTGTAGTGCATGCCTTTTGTTGTTCCCAAGTTCACGCCCACGCTTATTTTGTTATGGTTGTTGAACTCGTGGTTCAGTACCGAACTGAGGTTCAGCATCATCTGGTCGTTGTGTCGCTCTTCGATATAATACAATGCGTTCTCGCCCGATGCGTTTGCCTGACGGTTGGCAAAATACATGTAGTCCCAGTTTATCTGTCGGTTGGCTTTGCTCTCTTTCCAATAGTTGTAGCGTTGTGTCCAGTCGGCTATCTCGCTTTCTGTTGGCTCATAGTCCAAATCCCATACATCGTAGGCCGAGCTGGGAAGGTTCTTGTAGTAGTTGGGACGTGGGTCGGCGGCATTTCCGTTCCAGCCAAGTGCCGTTGTGCCATAGCTCGAATATTTGCCCGCAACCGATGTGGTCAGCTTGCTCTTGTCGTTAATCTGCCAATCCCATGTGAGCAGTACGGTTGGCTCGAACGATGTAACCACGCGTGCGTTGCGTTTTTCGCCGTTCTGATAGCCCCAGTTGGGGTTGTAGTAGTGGCTGTTGGCAAGCCAGTATGCCTCTTCGGTGGCTGCACCCTGCTGTGCGCGTTCTGTGGGGCTTCCCCATGTGGCTATTGACAGCGAGTGTCTGTCGTTGAATTTTTTCTGTGCGGCAAGGAAATAGCCCAAGGAGTTATAGAATGTACCCTCGATGACGCCTTCGTTGGCCCAACGGTATGACACCGAGCCTGCAAAGGCCCATCCGTTGTTCATGAGGCCGGTGGCGTATGTGTACATGGCGCGTGCCAGATAATTGCGGTTGCAACCCACCAACGATGCCTTGTGTCCGGCAGCGAATTCGCTTGCTCGCATGTTGATGTTGCTTGCTCCTGCAATGTCGCTACCGCCGAATGTGCCATTCTCGATATAGGTCAATCCCTCGCGGTTGCGTGTGGCATCGTTCAAACCGCCAATCATACCATAACTGAAACTGCCACGCTCGGCGTCGTTAAGCAGTGCGCCGTTGGCATACATCTTGCTGTAATAGTTTTCGTATGCTCTGATACGAAAACGCATGGGGCTGAACAGGTAGCCTACCTCCGATAGGAAATAATCGTCGTTCGACGACGAAATTGTCGAGGAGCCTTGTATTACATCCTCGTCCTCGTCCAACTGCCCCTCGATGAAGGTGAATGCATCCCTGTCGTCGTTCTGCTGTATCGAGGCATCTTCTGTGCCCTGTACATTCAAACTGTCGGCATAGTGAAATGCCGGGTCTCTCTTAATCTCTTTGTTTAATGCTCCGCGGCTATTACTGCCGGGGATGTCTTGCGACATGTTGTTCGCATATCCCTCGTGGCGGGAACTTTGTTGGTTTGCAGCCTGAATGCCTGCTGTTATGCTCAGCGAGAACATAAACAGTAACAGTGAGGCCTTTTGTAATAATTTACTCATGATTTTTGGAAAATAATTTTATTCCTGTTATTACTAATATTTTTTTTATTTCGTTTTTGGTCGGTTTTTTCTTTTGTCAAATAAACTGCTTGTAATACTTACTGAGTTTTGTATCAATGAATTTGATATTATATATGATTTTTTATTTTTAAAATCTTTGTAAAGCTAATAAAAAACATTGGTATCTTAAAACGATTTTTGTTTCTTTTTTACAATGAAAAACACTATTTTTACGCGTTCATTTGTGTAAGTGTATAAAATATTAATTTATGAAAAAGATATTTTCTTTCGCAGTTATGTTGGCGATTGCCGCAATTTTTACTTTTGCGCAGTCGCAGAATAAAAAGTACGAGGTGTATAGCGTTGGCTTTTACAATCTTGAAAATCTGTTCGATACTATTCACGATGCAGGCAAAAACGATTACGAATATTTGCCCTCGGGTACCAATAAATGGGGTACGCTGAAATATGTGAACAAACTACGCAATATGGCTACTGTGCTTAACGAGATGTCTGCCGATATGTTGCCCATGGGTTTGGCGGCAGTGGGTGTTTCCGAGGTCGAGAACTCGCGTGTTCTCGACGACCTTGTGGCGCACGAGATACTTGCTCATCGTGGCTGGCAGGTTGTACATATAGAGGGCCCCGACAGACGTGGCGTCGATTGTGGTTTGCTATATAATCCCAAACTGTTCAAGCCGGTGGCAAGCAAGCTTGTTCCATACACCACCGAGGATAACGACACTACATACAAAACTCGTGGTTTCCTTACCGTCAGTGGCGACATGGCAGGCGAGCGTGTGCATATTATAGTAAATCACTGGCCGTCGAGGTATGCAAAGTCGCCCGCACGCGAACGCGCCGGGGTGCTTGTGAAGGCAGTGAAAGACTCCTTGCTTGCGGCGGAGCCACAATCCAAGGTTATTATAATGGGCGATATGAACGACGACCCCGACGATAAAAGCATGAAAACCTGTTTGGGTGCAAAACGCGAACAAAAGGATGTGAAGTCGTCGTCCGACCTATATAACCCTTGGTGGAATATCCTGCGCAATAAAGGCATTGGCACGCTTAAATATCGTGGCAAATGGAATTTGTTCGACCAGATAGTGGTGAGCGGCAATCTGGTGGGCAAGGAACGTAGCACGCTTAAATACTACAAGCCCGAGATTTTCACACGTAGCTACATGCTGCAACAGGAGGGAAAATACAAAGGCTCGCCCAAACGTACCCACGCAGGAGGCGTGTGGCTCAATGGTTACAGCGACCACCTGCCGGTGATAATATATCTGATAAAGGAAGCAAAATAAACATTCTATACCAATTACCATAAAACGACAGCCCTGCGGCTGTCGTTTTATGGTAATCGGTAGGGCTTCTATATGTCCATTCTGCTTTCAATCATTTCCCAATCGACTATGTTCCATAGCTGTTTCACATGCTCGGCTCGACGGTTCTGGTAATCGAGGTAGTAGGCGTGCTCCCAAACATCAATGCCGTATAGCGGAGTGAGCCCACGACGTATTGGGTTGTCGCCATTGTGGCAACGTACTATATCCAATTTGCCTCCTTCGTTTTGTGCCAGCCACACCCAACCAGAGCCAAAAAGCGCACCGGCTGTTTCTTCCATTTTTTTCTTCAACGTGTCGAAATTGCCAAAATCGAAACGTATGGCACTGCTCAATGCACCCTCGGGGCGGTTGTTGGCAGGAGCAAAGGGGGTGAACTGCTCAAAGTACAGAGTGTGGTTGAGCACCTGCCCGGCGTTGTTCAATAGCGGCCCTTCGGGTGCCTGCCGCACAATCTCGCGCAGAGTGAGTTTTTCGTATTCGCTCCCCTCTATCAGCTTGTTCAGGTTGTCGATATAGGTTTGTAGATGCTTGCCATAGTGATATTCTATGGTGGCTTTGCTTATGACCGGTTCAAGCGCGCTTGCGGTGTACCCGAGCGCAGGCATCTGGTACCCGGTGATACTGTTTTTGGTTAAGATACTCATAATTATTTATATTCTGTTGATATTTTAACAACAACCTTTCTTTGCTTATGTTCGTGAATTTGGGCAAATTTCACTATCTTCGCGCTGTTTCGTTGGTGACGGAACAAAAAGTAATACGGCTAATGATAATAAACTACGCAGAGGAATTGAACAAAGCACAGCTCGACGCAGTGCGCTACCTCGATGGCCCGTCGTTGGTTATCGCGGGTGCAGGCTCGGGAAAAACAAGGGTGCTTACCTATAAAATATCTTATCTGTTGGAACAGGGCTATGAGCCTTGGTCGATACTTGCGCTTACATTTACCAATAAGGCTGCACGCGAAATGAAAGAACGTATAGCCGACATGGTGGGTGGCAGGGAGGCTTCGTATCTGTGGATGGGCACATTCCATTCTGTTTTTTCTAAAATATTGCGTCGCGAGGCACACCGTCTTGGCTACGATTCAAATTTTACGATATACGACCAAAGCGATTCGCGCAGCCTGCTCAAAAGTATAATAAAGGATATGCAGCTGGACGAAAAACTATACAAGCCCAATGTGGTTGGCGAACGTATTTCGGCTGCAAAAGGACGCTTGATAAACGCCACTGAATATGCTCACAATGCGGGACTGTTGAACGACGACCATCGTGCGCGAATACCATCGCTTGCCGAGATTTATGGCCGTTACGAGGCTCGCTGTCGTCAAGCCAACGCCATGGATTTCGACGATTTGCTGCTGAATACCTATCGCCTGTTCGACGAATACCCCGATGTGCTTGCAAAATATGTGGAGCAGTTCCATTATGTGCTTGTCGATGAGTTTCAGGATACCAATTATGCTCAGTCGTGCATAGTGTGGCAGTTGACGCGCGAACGTCGCGCAATATGCGTGGTGGGCGACGATGCACAAAGCATATATTCGTTCCGCGGTGCCAATATAGGCAATATATTGGGCTTTACGGAACGCTATTCCGGTGCAGCCGTTTTTAAATTGGAGCAGAACTATCGTTCTACAAAAATGATTGTAAATGCAGCGAACAGCCTCATATCGAGAAACAACGAACAGATACAAAAAACCGTATATTCGCAACGTGGCGATGGCGAACCCTTGTTGGTGTATGCCGCCTATTCCGACTACGAGGAGGTGGAAATTGTCGCCAATAGGATATCGGCATTGCGATATAAAGAAAATCTGTCGTTCAAGGATTTTGCCATCCTTTACCGCACAAATGCGCAGTCGCGTCTGTTCGAGGAGGCCTTCCGCAAACGCTCCTTTCCTTATAAAATATATGGTGGCTTGTCGTTCTACCAACGCAAGGAAATAAAAGACATAATAGCCTATTTTCGTTTCGTGTGTAACAGCCGCGACGATGAGGCGCTTAAACGCATAGTGAACTATCCGGCAAGGGGAATAGGCGAGACCACATTGCAGAAAATACGTCTGCTGTCGGCCGAACTGCAAGTGTGTGCATGGGATATAATGTGCCAGCCTTTGGTCTATGGCCTGCAAGTGAGCCGAGGAACCATTGCCAAACTGCAAAATTTCACCGATATGATAAGCGGGTTCATCATGCAATCCCTTACCGACAATGCTTTTGACGTGGCACGAAAAATAATTGCCGACTCGGGTGTGCATGCCGATATATTCTCGGGCAATACCGTCGAGGATAAGAGCCGCCAAGAGAATGTGCAGGAGCTCATGAACGCCATCAGCGATTTCGTCGATATGCAGCGCGAGGAGGGTAGCGAGAACGACAAACTTATCGACTACATAAACAGCGTGCAGCTGCTCACCGATATCGACACCGATGAGGCCGACGGCGACGACCATATAACGCTAATGACGGTTCACTCGGCCAAGGGATTGGAGTTCCCGGCTATATTCGTGGTGGGGCTCGAAGAGGAATTGTTTCCCAATGCCATGGCGCAAAATTCCATGCGCGAACTCGAAGAGGAACGCCGTTTGTTCTATGTAGCAATAACACGTGCCAAGGATTTTTGCATGTTGTCATTTGCCAAGAGCCGCTATAAATATGGCAGTTTCGAGTTTTGCGAGCCCAGCCGTTTTATAAAAGAGATAGACCAATGCTTCATGCAATTTTCGGGTGGGGCACAACGTGCAGGGCAGGCGCGTCAGGCATCGTACAGGGGCAGCGGGTTGTTTGCCGCAACCAATTCTCGCGAATTGCGTGAGCGCGACTTTTATCGCCCCAAACAGGAAACGCCGCAGCCACAGCGCATACAAACCATGTCGATGCCCGTTCAGTCGGCATCGCGCTTGCAACGCGTCAGTGACGCAGTGCGCAGTGGCAGTGCACAGCCCTCGGTGTCGTGCGGGCAACTTGCCATAGGCGATATTGTCAGCCACGAACGTTTTGGCGTTGGACAGGTATTGCATTTGGAAGGAACGGGCGAGAATGCAAAAGCAAAAATAAAATTCAAGAACGCAGGGGAAAAAACTCTGTTGCTGAAATTTGCCAAGCTGTCGGTGGTGAAGTAACAACGTGAAGGCATCCCCCCCGAAACAGTAGTACGATAAACGAAATAATATACACAATAGAACAATATGGACAAGGAACAAACAATGCAGGTGCCATCGCCCTGTTATGTCATGGAGGAGCAGTTGCTGCGTCGTAATTTACAGTTGATAAGTCGTGTCGCACGCGAAGCCAATGTGGAGATTATACTCGCATTCAAGGCATTCGCATTGTGGAAAACATTCCCTATTTTTCGTGAATATATAAACTCGGTTACAGCAAGCTCGGTCAACGAGGCGCGTCTGGCTTTCGAGGAGTTCGGTTCGCCGGCGCATACATTTTCTCCGGCATATACCATGGAGGAATTTGGCGCATATATGCGTTGCAGCAGCCATATTACGTTTAATTCGCTCACACAGTACGAACGCTTTGCAAAACTTGCCGCCGAGAATAAAATATCGTGCGGTATAAGGATTAATCCCGAATATTCCGAGATTGAGACCGAACTGTATAACCCATGCGCCCCGGGCAGCCGTTTTGGAGTGACATGCGACCAGCTGCCCGACGTGTTGCCCGAGCATATCGAGGGCTTTCATTGTCACTGTCATTGCGAGTCCGACTCGTATGCCTTGGAACACACCCTTGAACATATAGAACAGAGGTTCGGGCGATGGCTGCCACAACTGAAATGGTTGAACTTGGGTGGTGGCCATTTGATGACACGTGCCGACTACGATGTAAATCATCTGATAGCGTTGCTCAATGGTTTGCATGAACGCTATCCCAACCTGCATATAATATTGGAGCCGGGTTCGGCATTTGCTTGGCAGACAGGCTCGTTGGTGGCCTCGGTTGTTGATATAGTGGAAAATCGCGGAATAAGAACCGCTATACTCGATGTTAGTTTTACTTGCCACATGCCCGATTGCTTGGAGATGCCATATCAACCCAAAGTGACCGATGCCGAAAGCATGGAACCCGACGCCGTTAAAAACGCTCCCCATGAACAAAATATATATCGTTTGGGTGGAAACAGCTGTTTAAGTGGCGATTACATGGGCAGCTGGCGTTTTCCTGCACCGTTGAAAATAGGCGACAGGGTGGTGTTCGAGGATATGATACACTATACGACAGTGAAAACAAATATGTTCAATGGGATTTCTCATCCGTCTATTGCTCTTTTGCGTCAGGATGGCACCTTGGATGTCATGCGACAATTTACGTATGAGGATTATCGCGATAGAATGTGTTGAAAATGGCCTCTCCGCAGTCATAGGCATAACGAAATATCGAAAAATATTAGTAAATATAAATTTTTATTGAAAAAAAACGGGAAAAAGTTTGCAGGTCCGGAAAAACGTCGTACCTTTGCACCCGTTGAATGAATAACGGCTGCGATACCACATTGGTAGTTTGCAAAGTAGTTTGAAATTTCAAAAACGCGGAAATAGCTCAGTTGGTAGAGCACAACCTTGCCAAGGTTGGGGTCGCGAGTTCGAGCCTCGTTTTCCGCTCAAAATCAGACAACGCGTGAACCGAAGTGTTTAGCAGTAGCCCAGGTGGCGGAATGGTAGACGCGCTCGTTTCAGGTGCGAGTGTTGAGAGACGTGCAGGTTCGAGTCCTGTTCTGGGCACTCGGTGCTGCGCGGATTGAAAAAGTTGGGAATGGAGAAGTGGCGGAATTGGTAGACGCGCTACTTTGAGGGGGTAGTGGCCGTTGGGTCGTGTGAGTTCGAGTCTCATCTTCTTCACCAATGCGTTCTTTTTCAGAGAAATTATTTTTTTTACAACAGACTCAAAATACAGAGTGTTGTCGAAAAACTTAAATGAAATGCGGAAATAGCTCAGTTGGTAGAGCACAACCTTGCCAAGGTTGGGGTCGCGAGTTCGAGCCTCGTTTTCCGCTCCACGAGAGACTGCTAATAAGCAGTCTCTCTTTTTTTTTTGTGCTGTACGGAGAAAAAACGGCATGAAATAGATGTTACAATGCTATTAATACCATTATGCTTTGCCCTTCCACCCTTCTATCGTCAGATAGTAGTGTTTACAATAGTTCTGAAACCAAAATTTAGGTTTTTTTATAGGAATGGCGGGGTAGGTGAATTTATATATTCCCCGCCCCTTGCGGATGAACCGAAATTTATCTTTGCAAAGAACTTTCTAAAAAAAATCTTCCATCGCCAATATATTGACGATGGAAGAATATCTGTATGTGGCCTGTCCTATCTTACAAGAATCTTTTTGCCACCTTGTATATATATTCCTTTTTGTGCAGGGTTGTCCACCGGGCGTCCCAATAGGTCATATACCTTGTTGTTGGCTTTGTTGTCGATAGTGGTATCATCAATCGACGATAGGGTGTCGTTGGTGTATTGCAGTATCACCACAATGTTGCCATTGACAGTGTTTGTTCCCATGTTGACACCCTCGGTGCCCACTGTGAAGAACGTGTAGCCTTCGATGGTTGGAGCTGTCAGTGAGTAGCTGTTTCCCGCGGGTAGGTACGACGATGTGCTATTTATCTCGATATCACCACTATTTATATCGACACATTTTATTGTCACCTCGAAATAGGGGTGTACATAGTATTCATAGGCTACTATGGGGTGTCCGTTTGTCCATCCGGTGAATGTGTGGTCGTCGTTGCCATTCCAGTATAGGTCGTTTGTGCCTTTTACACTGAACGAGCCATCGCCATTGTCAATGAATGTGAACTCGCCACCATTTTCCGATGCTTTGTTAGCCGAGCCTCTTGTCAGTTGGGGGATGTAGTAGCCATAGCTGTTGACAACCTTCATGTAGCTACCCGACTCCTCTACATGCCATACGTAGGCCGGTGAGCCCGATGATGCGCTGTTGTCGGTGGTGATGTTGCTGTTTATGCCGTTGGCATTTATGAAACCGTTCCTTGTGCTTTCGTTTTTGTTGTTAAAGAACAGATAGGATTTTCCGGCCTCTATCTTATCTACTGCATTGCCTACCGCGCTAAATCCACATAGTCCTTCGGTGCTATATGTCGCTACAACCTCTATGTCTTTGTCGGGGAACAATATGCTGTTGTTGGCCAACTCGCCCTGTACAAATGTGTAGTAGGGTAGCGTGGGATAACTAAGACGGTAGCTTTCTCCTATGGGGCAACTGCTTGTCGTGGTGGTTATTATGCCGCCATGCTCCTCCATACATTTGATTGTTATGTTATATGCGGTTCTGGAATATGTCACCTTGACTGTTGTATGTGCGTTCAATGCCTCTATTACGGGTGGAACCAATGTCATATTGTCGCCGTAGCCGCTTACCTGCATATTGGCTATTTCGGGTGCAGAGCAGGTGTATGCCTCGCCTTGTGCTGCCGAGGTGTAGTATTTGCCTACGCTGTTTCCGGCGTTGTCGTAGCAGTCGTAGGTTATTTGGTACACCGGCTCGTATATCCATGCAGAACCTTGCGGGTATATGCCGCCTACGTTGAGTGTGTTGGGGTTGGTGGTTGCTTTCTCGGGCATGGGGAATATGGCGCCACTGCCTGCTATTATAGAGAAATCGCCTGTTCTTGTGTTATAAACGTTTTTCAGTGTCGCAGCGTTATCGCCCAATTGTATGGGTGCAGTGGTATTGCTTATGTAACGGCCGGTGGCTACGTTGCGCAATGTAATTTCTTGTCCGTCGCTAACCATATTGGCTTGTACTACCTCCCATACGTCGGCAGCGAAGGGGGCAGCATTGGCTATGGCTGTTGTGCCTCCATTGTCTATAATGCGCCATCCTGCGAATTTTTCAACGTTGTTGCTGATGCGTACATAGCTGCCTGCTTCGGGGTATTTTATGGGTGCAGGCTCCTCGGCGGTTGTGATGGGGCGGAATTCCCACACGCCACTGTTGCCATCGACGGGGTTGTTCCATAGGTTTATGGAGAATTGTTGGCCTGCGGCGGCTATATTCATGTACATGCCTGATACCCCCTGACTGCGTATGCTGTATCGATAGTAGTCGCCGTTTTTTGTATATACCGATTCTCCTAATACGAAATCGTAATGCAGGTTGTTGTCGTCGTAGTCCCAACGTCCGGTGTTGTTTGTGGCTGTGGGTACGCCGTTTACCGACCCATTAGGTTTGGCCTTGCTCACAAGGGCATAGCGTCCGGGGTTCTCGGGGTCCTCTTTCAAAGCCCATAGCTGGTAGTCGTATGCATCGTTTTCTTCGTTTACGATGGTGCCGCTCCACAAACGGTTGGCTTTGGCGTTGCCTGTGCCTATGGTAGAGGAGCCTTCACGCAGTAGTTCTATACATTTTTCTGCGCGGTTGGCATCGGTTGCTCCTGTCACAATTCTGTACCAATGCATGTTGCCATCGGTCGATGTTTCGGGCATCACCATTGCGTCGTCGCTGTCTGTTTGCATGAAGTGACGACCATATTGGTAGTTGTTATAATTGAGCAGTACGCTGTCGGCTGTTATGCGACGGCAGAAATCGTCGAAGTTTTTCTTGTCGGCGGGGCTCCATCCTGTCTCGGCGATAGCTATCAGACGGGGTAGTGCAAGGTATTCCAAAAGGTCGTTGCGCTGTACGTGCTCGGTCCAGAATGTTCCTTGAACGCCAATGTAGTATTTGTGCAGTTCGGCAGGTACGCTTGTGGGAACAGGGACATATTCATACGTGGTACGTACATTGTCGTTGCCGTTGCCTGCTACTGCGGGTTCATCGGCGTCGGTGCTTTGTTTGCGGTTTATGTAGTACGGTCCAATGGGGGTTATGATGTTGTTCATCCCTAATTGTGCCGCTTGCAATGCAGCCGACTGTACCTTGCCGCTTTCCCAGCACATTAACGTTCCGTTGGTTCCTTTTATCAGTTCGACATTTGTCCCGTTTGCCGAGAGACTTTCGTTCCACATGATGACATTGCGTTTCTTGTCACCCTCTTTGGCTGCAAGGTGGTCGGCAAGCAGACGAACGAAACGCGATTGCAATTCGCGTATGTTGCCGAACCCTTCCTGTTGCATCAATTGCTGACACTCCTCGTTTGAATTCCATGCACTTGTGGGGCACTCATCGCCGCCTATGTGTATGGTGTGGTATGGGAAAATATCTGTTATCTCGTCTAAGACGTCCTTGGCAAATTGTAATGTGGCGGGGTTGGCTACATTAAAAACGTCGGCATATACACCGCCGTCTATTTTCACGCTGTGGCTCCCGTTTGGTGTGCAGCTGAACTCGGGGTATGCGGCAAGGGCGGCACATGCGTGGCCGGGAAATTCTATCTCGGGGATGACCTCTATATGGCGTTCCTTGGCATATTCTACTATCTGGCGTGCTTCCTCTTTTGTGTAGAAGTAGGGCCCATAGGGCTCGTTTGTGTAGTATCCGCCGTATATGGGATCGACGTTCCATGAATTGCTGCGTGTGGCTCCAATAGTAGTCAGTTTGGGGTATTTGTCTATTTGTATGCGCCAGCCTTGGTCGTCAACGATGTGCCAGTGAAAACGGTTCATCTTGTAATAGGACATGACGTCTATCATGCGTTTTATCTCACTTACCTCGAAATAGTGGCGTGCAACATCTAACATGAAACCACGATATTGGAAACGGGGTGAGTCGGTTATGCTCAGCAGTGGCAAGGGGAACGATGTTACTTTGGTGTCTTTCACTCCTGCCATTACGCATGGGGGCAAAAGTTTTTTTATGGTTTGGAATGCGTAGTAGAAACCTTGCTCGGTGTTTGCGGCTATTTTTATGCCTTGCTCTGTGATGTCAAGGGTATAGCCTTCGTCGCCAATTTCTTCGCTGCCGGAATATGACGACATGGTGATAAATGAACCTTCTGACTCGTTTACATTTATGATGAACCCGAATGTTGACATGAAATTCGCAAATTTGGCAGCCTCGGCTGCTTCATTCGACGAAAGGCCAACGGTGCTTATGGTAAGTTCATTTGGCAATGTTATCTCGCCGCCTGTCACCGAAATGGTTTTTGGTACAGGTGTCAGGTTGATGGTGTTATCTGCGTGTAGCCACATGGGGATGAGCATGCAGATAGTAAACAGAATTAAAGTCGATTTTCTCATAAATAGAATAATGGTTATTAGTTTATAGAATTCTTGGGGCTATTTTCTCCTTTTAGAATTGGCAGGCATATATGGTATTTAACAGCCAATATACGGGTTAGCAATACGCTTAGTCCGCATGCTCCATGGGTTATAAACGTGTTTAGTTCCAACCAATTGCAAATGCCGAAAACAACACCTCCTATGACGCATGCCATGGCGTAAATTTCCTTTCTGAATATCAGTGGTATCTCGTTTATAAATACATCGCGAATGACACCGCCGGCTGCACCTGTCATGGTGCCCATTATTATGGCAACCCATAATGGGTAACCGCAATCGAGTGTTTTTTGTACTCCGACAACAGTGAAAAGGGCAAGTCCTATTGCATCGAACAAGAAGAATGTGTTATGCAGATGAATGAGATACTTGCTGAATAGAATTACCCATAGCAATGCAAGCCCGGAACATACAAGATATATTGAGTCGGTCATCCAGAAAGGGGTTACTCCTAACATCATATCGCGGAATGTACCGCCACCAACGGCTGTGGCCACGCCAACTACGTATGCGCCGAACCAATCGAATTGTTTTGCCGATGCAAGCCTTATGCCGCTTATGGCAAAGGCAAAGGTTCCTACAAACTCAATGATTTGTACAAATGATGGTATTGCTATGCTCATAATGTGCTTTTATATTCTATTTACAATAATAAATATATTCGTGGTTACAAATATAATTACAAGCGAGCGAAAAAAACGAAGTTTACTTCGGTTTTTTTACAGCGAGCGCAGTCTATATTCGATGTTTATATCAAATATAATTACAAGCGAGCGAAAAAAACGAAGTTTACTTCGGTTTTTTTTTACAGCGAGCGCAGTCTATATTCGATGTTTATATCAAATATAATTACAAACGAGCGAGAAATATCAAGTTTGCTTGATATTTCTCGCTCGTTTGTCGCTATATTTGCAATAAATATTGGTGTCATAAAATTTTGTTTCTATATGAACAGAACAAATAGCATATATATAATATTCTTCTTGCTCTTGCTTTGTGTAACAAAGACGACGGCGCAAAGTCGCGATGCAGTGGAGACATCGACCGACGTGCTTATGTTCCTGCCCGGTGCTGTCGGGGCTGGTGTCTCTTTGTTGAATGGCGACTACGATGGCTTTTGGCAGTTGGCAAAGAGTGGTACATTGTCGGTGGCTGCTGCGTATGCGCTTAAATATACCATACATAAGAAACGTCCCGATGCAAGCGATAATCATTCGTTTCCTTCGAACCATGCGGGTGTGGCATTTGCCGGCGCGGCATATTTGCAACGTCGATACGGGTGGGCTTGGGGTGCGCCTGCCTATGCTGTGGCATCGTATGTGTCGTGGGGTAGAGTATATTCCAAGAAACACGATGCTTGGGATGTTATGGCGGGTGCTGCAATTGGAGCATGCTGTGCATATATTTTTACCCGTCCCTATTCCGCAAAACACAATATGTCGGCTGCACCGTTGCTGCTTCCCGATGGTGGTTATGGGCTTACTTTTTCCATGAATTTGTAATTTTGTGTTTTTTGTCATTCGTTTCCTTTTTTTGGGATTGCGATGACAATTAATATCAGTATATTTGCGCTGCGCGCGAATATAGCCTTTGGGGCGGCAAGCCGCACTCCTTTGGGAACATAAATGTTCCGTCGTCGCAAGGCTTGTGCAAGCGAGTACAAAGCAAATTTATTTGCTATTGTAAACGAGCGCGGCCAAGGCTCGCTAAGAGCAACGCAACGCTTATTTCGCGTTGCCGCTGTAAAAAAACCGAAGTAAACTTCGTTTTTTTTGCTCGCTTGTTGCTAATTTGCGCTCCGCGCGAATATAGCCTTTGGGGCGGCAAGCCGCACTCCTTTGGGAACATAAATGTTCCGTCGTCGCAAGCAACGCTTATTTCGCGTTGCCGCTGTAAAAAATATTCAAGTAAACTTGATATTTTTCGCTCGCTTGTTGCTGATTTGCGCTCCGCGCGAATATATCCTGCGCTCGCTGTAAAAAAACCGAAGTAAACTTCGTTTTTTTCGCTCGCTTGTTGCTAATTTGCGCTCCGCGCGAATATAGCCTGCGCTCGCTGTAAAAAATATTCAAGTAAACTTGATTTTTTTCGCTCGCTTGTTACTAATTTGCGCTCCGCGCGAATATAGCCTGCGCTCGCTGTAAAAAATATTCAAGTAAACTTGATATTTTTCGCTCGCTTGTTACTATATTTGCCATGAAATAGGTGCGTTGCCAATGTGATATATGTTGCAGTATAATACATTGGCAGTATATGAAAATATTACTTCCGAAATATAATTTAAGTATAGTATGTTGAAAGAAGAGTGGCTCGAAAAGGGTTTTATAGATGAACCGGTGTTGCCCGGTGTCGATTTAAAGAACGAAATACGTCGTTTGTGCGAACAAAAAAATGCGGTGGTGCTTGCACACTATTACACCCGCAGCGAGATACAGGATGTCGCTCATTTCGTTGGCGATAGCCTTGCCTTGGCACAACAGGCGGCAAAGACATCGGCCGATGTCATTGTTATGTGCGGAGTACATTTTATGGCCGAGACAAATAAAATACTATGTCCCGGTAAAAAAGTTTTGCTGCCCGACTTGAACGCAGGGTGTTCGCTTGCCGATAGTTGCCCCGCCGATGAGCTTGCCAAATATAAACAAGAGCATCCCGATTACAAAGTCGTTGCATACGTGAATACGTCGGCCGCCGTAAAAACATTGACCGATGTGGTGGTGACATCGTCTAATGCACGCGAGGTAATAGAAAGCTTCCCCAAAGACGAAAAAATAATTTTTGCACCCGACAGAAATCTTGGAAACTATCTGAACGCCGTTACAGGCAGGAGTATGATGCTGTGGAATGGCTGTTGCCATGTGCACGAGGAGTTCTCGGTGGAAAAAATAGTGGAACTGAAAAACCGCTATCCCGATGCAAAAGTGCTTGCTCACCCCGAATGTAAGAGCGGTGTGTTGGCACTTGCCGATTATGTGGGTTCTACTGCCGCCATACTTAAATTTGCACAAAACGACGATACAGCACGTTTCATTGTGGCAACAGAGAGCGGCATATTGCACGAAATGCAAAAACGATGCCCGCAAAAAGAGTTCATCCCCGTTCCTCCGCTCACAGGAGCATGTGCTTGTAACGAGTGTGCTTATATGCGCTTGAATACACTCGAAAAACTATATAACTGCCTGCGCTATGAGTGGCCTTGCGTGGAATTGGACGAGGATACATGCCTGAAAGCGCGTCGTTCGATAGACAGAATGTTGGAGATTTCCGAGAATATGCAAAAATAGTTTCAAATCATCGTTTTAATAATAAAAGCGTTTCGTGTGAGCACGAAACGCTTTTGTTTTATAATATAAATTAGGTGATTTATTCTTGTTTTCCGTATCGCTGACGCAATGTTTTTATCATGTCCACTGTCATTGTGTCAAGGTCGTATGTAGGACACCAATCCCACTCCTCGCGTGCGCAGGTGTCGTCCATCTTGTCGGGCCACGACTCTGCAATAGCCTGACGTATGGGGTCATCGACATAGTGCATTTTGAAGTCGGGGATATATTTAAGTATGGCGGCTTTAATTATCTCGGGGTCGAAACTCATTGATGCCACATTGAATGCGTTGCGGTGTACTAAACGCGAGGGGTCGGCATTCATTATGTCGATGGCGGCTTTCAGGGCGTCGGGCATGTACATCATGTCCATGAATGTGCCGGCTTTGATGGGACAAGCAAAGTCCTCGCCTTTGACAGCGGCGTAGTATATTTCCACTGCATAGTCGGTTGTTCCGCCTCCGGGTAGTGTGACGTTCGAGATGAGGCCGGGAAAACGTACCGCACGTGTGTCAACACCGAATTTGTTGAAGTAATAGTCGCTAAGCAATTCTGTTGCCACCTTGGTGACACCGTACATGGTGCGCGGACGTTGTATGGTGTCTTGCGGAGTGTTCATCCTTGGGGTGTTGGGACCAAACGAACCTATGGAGCTGGGGGTGAACACCGCACATTTTTTCTCGCGTGCAATTTCCAAAATATTGATAAGTCCGTTCATCTGAATATCCCATGCCAACAGGGGCTTGGCCTCGGCAACAGCCGATAGCAGGGCGGCAAGGTTGTATATCGTGTCGATGTTGTATTTTGCTACAACGTTGGCTAATTGGGCCGCATCGCACACATTGGCAACAGCCGAGGGGCCGCTTTCCAATAATTCGCCTTTGGGCTCTGCACCTTGAATGTATCCGGCTACAATGTTACCATCAGGTATTTGCTTGCGCAAAGTCATAGTGAGTTCAGAACCAATTTGTCCTGTCGAACCGATGATTAGTACATTTTTCATTTGATTATCAATGTTTTAAAATTTGTGTCGTTGTTGTTCCCACGCGTTTGTGAGTTTTGTTTGGATTTTGTCACTGCGAATATACATTTTATTTTTTGTATCGTGTATCGGTTTTTGCAATTTTTTATTAATAAGCCTATTTAATTTCTAAAATTATTTTCTTATGCAGATTGTATATTTGCCGTTTTTTATATACGCAGCTGTTTGTTTCTTTCTTTTTATGGGTTACACAGCCTGCTATGCCTTCGTCAAAAACAGATAACCCCGCTATTTTTGCTCTATAAAAAACTTGGCTATGTAGATTTAAACAGCCTTTAATAAAAAGCTATGTTTTTTTCGTAAAAATATGTTTTAATATATTTGAAAAAAACTACATTTGCATTGTGATTTAAAAATATAGTTGAATGTATTGCTGTTGCAGGCCGTCATGGATGGCTTTCGATGTGGAATATGACTGTATTGAATTGGTTATGCTATACTCACAAATTTATTAAAAATATAATTATGTACGGTAAATTTCAACAACATTTGCAAAACGAGCTTGCTGCAATAGACGAGGCCGGCTTGTACAAGAGAGAACGTAACATAGCTTCTTCGCAATCGGCCGAAATTGTGCTGGAAGATGGTTCAAAGGCTCTTAATTTTTGTGCTAACAACTATTTGGGCCTTGCCAATAATCCACGCTTGATAAAGGCTGCAAACGAGGCTATGGCAGAACGTGGTTTCGGTATGTCGTCGGTACGTTTTATTTGTGGTACTCAGGACCGTCACAAAGTGCTGGAAAAGGCTGTCTCGGATTATTTCCGCACCGAGGATACTATTTTGTACGCTGCCTGCTTCGATGCCAACGGTGGTGTTTTTGAGCCTCTTTTCACAGCCGAGGATGCCATTATTTCCGATTCGTTGAACCATGCATCCATTATAGACGGTGTTCGTTTGTGTAAGGCACAACGCTATCGCTATGCCAACGCCGACATGGCCGACTTGGAGCGTTGCTTGCAGGAGGCACAGGCTCAGCGTTTCCGCATAATAGTTACCGATGGTGTGTTCTCTATGGATGGCAACGTTGCCCCCATGGATAAGATATGCGATTTGGCCGAAAAATACGATGCTTTGGTCATGGTCGATGAGAGCCACTCGGCCGGCGTGGTAGGTGCCACAGGACATGGTGTTGCCGAGCAGTTCGATTGCTACGGACGCATAGATATATTCACCGGTACGCTGGGTAAGGCGTTTGGCGGTGCTGTGGGTGGTTTCACTACCGGTCGCAAGGAGATTATCGACATGTTGCGTCAGCGTTCGCGTCCCTATCTGTTCTCGAACTCGTTGCCTCCCTCGGTGGTGGGTGCGTCTATCGAAATGTTCAAGATGCTTGGCGAGAGCGATGCTCTGCACGATAAATTGCAAAACAACGTCAACTACTTCCGCGACAAAATGTTGGCTGCCGGCTTCGATATAAAACCCACACAGTCGGCTATATGCGCGGTTATGTTGTACGATGCCAAATTGTCGCAGGTGTTCGCAGCAAAAATGGCCGAGGAGGGTATATTTGTAACCGGTTTCTACTATCCGGTGGTGCCGAAGGGACAAGCACGCATACGTGTACAGTTGTCGGCGGCTCACGAGCAACATCATCTGGACACTGCTATCGCTGCGTTTATCAAGGTGGGCAAGGAACTTGGTGTGATAAAATAAGTCCTTACCCGATTTACAGTGAATATATTAATAAAAAAAGGAGCGTTATACGCTCCTTTTTTTATTAATATATTATACTGTGAAGTTTGTTTTGTGTAATTTATCCCAGTCGCCGCGTGTGAAATCGGGTATTTCTATTGGCATGCCGTTGTTTGCAGCCGATAGGTTCGTCAATTCCACAAGTGCCGACCATTCGGCGGCATCGTACACGTCCATGTCGGTGGGTAATCCTTTTTGCAGGCAGTATATCAGTCGGCTGTCCATGGCGTAATCTATCCAACGGCGGCCACATATTTCCTCTCCTTTGTTTTTATATGCCTTAACAAATGGGTGTTTGTATTCTTCGAGCATGGCTTGTAGTTGTTCGCCCGTTATGGCGTCGTTGCTGTTGGGGTCGGTGGCTATGTGGGGCATAGGATATTTTTGTGCAAATCCGCGTGTGCCGCTCAGTACAAATGAACGGCTGTAAGGACGAGGCAATGATATGCAGTGCTGTACCAATATGGTATGCCCTTTTTCGGTTCTTATAATGGAGTTGTTCATGTTGCCTACAAGGGAGGTTGCATTGTCCTTGTATGATATGTTTTTTGATGACACTGAAACAATGCTTTTCATTCTATCGCCACGATGTATGTTCATGGCCAGCGCGATAGGGCCAAGACCATGTGTGGGGTAGGGGTTGCCATTGTGCTTTTTCATGAAGTCCACTTGCCAGTTCGACCACTTGCGTCCGCCGCTGTCGTTCGACGATATTCGTTCGCGTAGGTCGTGCAGGTATGAACCCTCGGCATGTATTATCTCGCCTAATATCCCTTTTTGTGCCATGTGCATGGCGGCAAGTTCAAATTCGTCGTAACAGCAATTTTCGAGCATGATACAATGACGTTGTGTGCGTTCTGCTGTATCGACAAGACGCCAACAGTCGTCTATGGTGGTGGCTGCCGGTACTTCAATGGCTGCATGCTTGCCGTTTTCCATTGCTTGAAGGGCTATTTGGGCATGGCTAAGCCAGTCGGTGCATATATATACAAGATCGACGTTGCTGTGCGTACATATTTGCATCCAACCGTCTGCTTGGGAATATGTGTCGGGCGTGTACCTTGAATATTTTTTCAGAATATGTTTTGTCTCCTCTATATTGTCCTGTACAAGGTCGCAGATGGCTGTTATTTCAACGCCATCGATGTGCATCATGCGTTCAACAGCGCGTTTGGCTCGAACGCCCAATCCGACAAATCCAATGCGTACGCATGCTAATGGGGCGCATTGCAGTTGCAATACGTTGTGTCTGTCTTTGGGTCTTTCGTGACGGTTGATGCTCATAATATAGTGGGTGTCTGTTTATTTTACAAAGTAAATGCTTTTTTTGTAACACTCTATCGAAAAAAGGCTTAATTTATATAAAAATATTCTTTGCGAGGGTGTTTCAGCAATATGTTTTCTTTGTTTTTTGTATTCTTCGGTATATCAAATAGCATATCGACAATGTTCCTGCTGCGGCAAGCGTGTATGCCAAGGCGCGGTTTTCCATTCCTAACATCATGGGCGAGATAAATATATACGATGTACATACGTATGTCATTATTATGGCCGGAATGGAGCCTATGATGGTCGGTTTGTTCTTTTGAGCAAGATAAACGGTTATGCACCACAATGTTATTACTGCCAATGTTTGATTGCACCATGCAAAGTAGCTCCATATAGTTTGGAATGGCAGAGCGAATATTATTAATATTCCTGCTACAAACAATGGCAACGATACGACGACTCTTTTTGCAAAACTTTTCTGTTCAATATTGCACATATCCGACACTATAAGTCGTGCGCATCGGAATGCGGTGTCGCCCGATGTTATGGCACAGGCTATAACTCCGAATATAACTACCTTCGACAAGGTGCTGCCTAATATGGTCTCGGTTATTATATTCACAAGTTTTGCTGCGTTGCCTCCGTTTTGGGCTATTGCATCGTTCAAGCCTTCTACGCCGTTCCAAAATGCCATAGCTATGGCTGCCCATATCAGCGCGATGATGCTTTCCGAAATCATGGCGCCGTAGAATATGCTGCGGCTCTGTTTCTCCGATGTTATGCAACGTGCCATCATGGGCGACTGTGTGGCATGAAATCCCGATAGTGCGCCACATGCTATTGTGGTGAACAGCATGGGTATTATGGGGTATTGTTCGGCGTTGGCAATCTGGTTTTTCAGCGATGTGAGTTCGGGTATTATGTATGTGTCGCTGTTTGTGAAGAGTATGAACAGTATGCTCAGTGCCATTAAAAGCAGTGCCAATCCGAATATAGGGTACAGGCGGCCTATGATTTTGTCTATCGGTAGGAGGGTGGCAAGAATATAATATATGAGTATTATTGCCAGCACTGTTATTACTTCCCATGTCATGCTGCTGAATGCGTTTACCTGCAATGGCTCTATATCTATGTTCGATGCTATAAGCTCGGCGGGTTGCGACATGAAAACCGCTCCCACGAGTACCATGAGTAACACCGAGAATATTCTCATGAACATCCTTGTTCCGCTTCCTAAGTATTTGCCTATTATCTCGGGCAGGCTTACTCCGTTGTTTTTAAGCGAGATGACGCCTGCTACGAAGTCGTGCATGGCCCCCATGAAAATGCCTCCGAGGGTTATCCATAGGAATGCCACCGGGCCGTATGCGGCTCCAAGAAGGGCTCCGAAAATGGGGCCAAGTCCGGCTATGTTAAGCAGTTGGATGAGAAAAACTTTCCATCGTGGCATGGGTAGGTAATCTACTCCGTCGTACATGGTTTTCGATGGGACCGGGTTGTTGCTGTCTATCTCGCACACATGCTCCAAATACTTTCCGTATGTGAAATATGCGGCAATAAGTGCGCTGAGGCATATTAAAAATGTTATCATCGGGGTGTTCTGTTGGGTGTTTGTGGTTGTAATCCTAAAAAAATAGAATTGTGTGGCTTGTAAGCGGGTTGTTTTTACAAAATCTATGGGGCTGTATCAAAAAATGATACAGCCCCTTTGTATGTCATTGGTTCAACTATTATTGTAGTTTGAATGTAACGGGCAATGTAAAGCGTACGCGTACGGCTTTTCCTTGTTGCTTACCGGGGTTCCATTTGGGCATGGATGCAACCACGCGGGTAGCCTCTTTGTCAAGGTGTACGTCACCCGAGCTTCTTAGAACGGCTACGTCCTGAATAGAACCGTCGGTGTTCACCACGAAGTTTACGAAAGTCTTACCTTGTGAGTTGTTCTCGCGGCTTATACGGGGATAGTTGATATTGTCGCGAAGATATTTCATAAGGGCTTTCATACCGCCGGGGAACTCGGGCTGTTGCTCTACCACTTGGTAGATGGTCTCTTCCTCAACAACCTCTTCTACCACAATGTTGGCATCGTCGTTAATTTCTACAATCTCGCCTTGGTCCTCAACCGACATGATTTCTGTCTCTTCAATCTCGGCATCGTCCTCTACGATTTCAAGAATTTCGGTGATTTGCTTTGCAGCAGGAGGGGGAGGAACGACTTTCTTCTCGGGCATGGTGATAGGCACCATAATTTCCTCTTCGAGCAAAATACCTTGGTTGATGATTTCACCGGTTTGTTTCTTTTCCGATGCAGTCCACTCGAATGCAACGAACAACGCGCCAAGCACTATTACATAACCAATCAATAACCATGTGGTCTTTCTTGTTTCAAGATTGGCTTCGCGGCTTTTCTTTACCTCAATAAGGCTTTGTTTCTCTTTTTCCATAATTGTTGTTTTTATAGTAGTTAATATATTTTCTCTGTTGCAAATTTACTATGTTTTGTACTACCTGCAAAATAAATAGCCCTTACAATTCTTTCATTTGGTGTTTTTAAGTGGTTGGTAATCAGCAAAATAAAAATCTGTAAGAAAAATAAATTCTTACAGATTTTTATTGGGTTTGTAATTAATTGATTTTCAATGAATTAAATGTAATGCATTTTGCTGCTTTGTTATATTGTTGAAAATCAATAATATATGGCGTTTTTTTACTTTGTCGCCGAAATTCTGAGTTTGTAGCTCATTTTTTCGTTGGGAACATAATATTTTTCGAGTGTACCCGGGCCGCACGATGCGTTGCCAAGTCCGCGTGTCCATGCGTCGAAGTGGACAACGGTGTAGGGGCGCGGAGTGAGTTCCCATGTGTGACCGGTTTTCATCAAATCTTCGTCGGTGTATGGCAGTGCCGAGAAAGCAACTGTGCCTTGTGTCTCTATTTTTACACCGAACCCGCTTTCGTCGGAAAGTACAAGTTCGCGCAATCCTTCACGACCGCCTGTTGTCTGTGGTTTCACATAGCTTTCGAGCATATCCTCGACTATGGTTGAGTAGCGGCCTACCATGGCCGATGCTTTGCGGTCGCAATAGTTTTCCCAAGGTCCGTGGGCGTAGTAATCGACGTTTTTAAGCGCAGAATCTATTGCGCATACAAGGCCGGCACGACGTAGGTTGCCGTTCTTGGGTATGAATGTAGCGTCAATATCTACAATTCCTTGCGGATATATTGTATAATTTATTTCGGTGTCGCAGATGCTGCCCTTGCGCTTTGTTTTCACTACGGTGTTGCCGTTTTCTTCGGTAACAAGGCATGTGCCGCTTTCTTCGAGACCGTTGCTTGTGCTGGCGAATTTTTTGTGGTTGTTGTTACGTTGATCCCAATAGTCGTAGTCTTGTCTGTCGTTCTCAATCCAACGATGATTGTCGTACAAGAAACCTTCGCCATTGGCTATTATGTTGCGTCCGCCGAATGCAAGCGCGGTCATGCGGCCTGTTGCATTGTCGAATGTGACGGATACTTTGTCGTTGCCTATTGTGGTCTCGTGTAATGCTCCTGTGGATGCAAGGGGTGCGCCCTTGGGTTTCACTGTTGCCAGATTACCGCGTTTAACCAATTCGAACTGTTTTTGTGCAACGATGTGGCCTGCCTCGGCATAGCTTGTGGCATTTTTGTTGGCAACATATACGTTCAGATGCACCTCGGTGCCTTTCTTCTCCGATTTCAACAGCGATGCTTTGTTCAGCTTGATGATGAACTCCACATGGTCGTTGGGCACGATGGCGGGCAGTGCAAAGGATTTTTTCGATACTGCTTTGCCGTCCTTAACCACCTCGTAAATGAAATTGAACTCTTTGAGTGTGGTGAAATCGTATTTGTTGGTTATTCTTACCATGGCCTCATTTTTCTCCTTGTTTATTTTCACAAGGTCGGCTTTGATATATTGGTAAACGGCCTTTACCTCTTTTAGCTTCGGACTTTCCTCGCGTGTGGCCGGGATGATACCATTGGAGCAGAAATTGCCTTGGTGCGGGCCGGGGAAATCGTATCCGGTATGTAGGCGGTATATGCCTTGCTTGATTTCTTTGGGCTCATAGATTGCTTGGTCCACCCAGTCCCATATACAGCCGCCGATGCATGCGTTGGATGCTTCCATCACTTCCCAATATTCGGTTAGGTTGCCTATTGCGTTACCCATGGCGTGGGCATATTCGCATAGGAACATGGGTTTGTCCAAGTTGCTGGTGTTGTTGTTCATCCAGTTCATGTCGGGATACATTTTCGAGTAGAAATCGCTGAATCGTCCGCCACCATAGTGTCCGTTGGTACGTGTTCCTTCGTAGTGTATGGGGCGACTGTCTAAACGGGCGGCTTCGTCGTAGCAATTACTGAAATTCTGACCGTTGCCGGCTTCATTGCCCAAGCTCCACATTACTACGCTTGCGTGGTTGCGGTCGCGTAGCACCATGCGGTTTATGCGATCGACGAACGAGGGTATCCACGATGGCTTGTCCGAAATGGTTTGGTTGGCATGGTCTTCAAGGTCGGCTTCGTCGCAGCAGTATAGTCCGTAGTAGTCGAACATGGCGTACATGCGTGCGGCGTTGGGGTAGTGGCTGGTACGTATGGTGTTTATATTGTTTTGTTTCATCAATATAACGTCTTGCAACATCGACTCGGTTGTTACGGCACGTCCGTACAAGGGGTGTGTGTCGTGACGATTTACGCCTTTAAGCAGCACTCTTTCGCCGTTAATATATAGTAATGAGTTCTTAATCTTGATGTCGCGGAAACCATACTTGGTCGAGAATGCCATCTCCTCGTTGCCTTGCTCGTCCATCTGTATCACGCGCAGGGTGTACAGTGTGGGTTTCTCGGCACTCCATAGCTCTACGTTGCTTGCCTCCAAGGTGGCTGTTATTTCGGGCGATGCAATCTTGGTCTTCATGGCTTGTTGAAGGGTCTGTTCGGCTACAAGATTGTTGTTTTTGTCGTACAATGCCACTTTCACCTGTTTGCCGGCGGGTTCAAAGTCGCGGTTGTCTATTGTCAGGTTTACGTTCACTGTGGCGTTTTTACGCTCGCTGTCGAGGGTGCTTGTTATGTAGTGGTCGCGTACCGATGTTTTGGGAACGTTGTACAGATATACATCGCGGAATATACCGCTCATGCGGAACATATCCTGACATTCAAGATATGAGCCGTCGCACCAGCGAAATACTTGTACTGCCAGTTTGTTTGTTCCTTTATTCAAGTATTTTGTTATGTCGAACTCGGCAACGTTGTTCGACCCCTGTGTGTAGCCTACATATTCTCCGTTGAGCCATACGAATGCAGCCGAATATATGCCGCCGAAGTGTATGAATGTGCGACGACCATCCCATTCTTGGGGTACTTCGAATGTGCGCACGTATGAGCCTACGGGGTTTATACCATAGTTTTTGCCACCATCGTTAAAGCCGGGACGGGCATTTATGAACGGCGGGGTGTTGGAATGTGGGTATTCCACATTGTTATATATGGGGCGGTCGTATCCGTGCATTTCCCAGTTCGATGGAACGGGGATGGTGTCCCACGACTCTACATTGTATGACATTTCGTAAAAATCCAATGGTCTTTGCGAGGGTTCGGGTACGAAATGGAATTTCCATGTGCCGTTGAGTGTCATGTAGCGGTTGTTTACCGGTGTGGTCCATGGTGTGTCATAATATGCCTTGTCGGCAAGCATGGCTGCCTCGCTCTCGTAGGGCATGTATGTGGCAACGCCGTTTTCTTTGTTCTCGGCGAAAACTGTCTCGTCCTCCCAGTAGGGCGATTCTATTTTTGGTTTTTCTACCTGCTCGAATGTGAACCATGCGTCGCTGTCCGATGCATCGTACTTGACGAGTTTCATGCGGCCTTCTTTAAGAGCGTACATGGTGCCCTCTTTTCTTTTCGAGTCGGATATTATTCTGAATGTTCCTTTGTTGCCCTCGACGGGTTCGAAACGGAATTTAGCGTTGTTCCAGACACCGGTAACGGCGGGCCATTGCAACAGATAGTCTATGTGTGCATTGTCGCCACCATCGTCAAAATTCTGTCCGTAGAATGCGTTTTCCACTGCAAAGCAAAATGTGTCGATGGTTTTTATGTTCCAATATTGTCCGCGGTTTTCGGCGTTGGCTACCTCGCCCACAATACGTGCATTGTTTTCGCCGGAGTCGTTGTTGCCTAATACCAATTCTTTGTTCGCTGCCGAGCGTATTTGGTATGTCAGGTCGTTGTCGAAGCCTGCGTATGCCGATTCTTCTATTATGAACTTTGCGGCTTTGTTCTTCATGGCTTTTTCTTTGTCAACAAGTATGAGTTTGCCTTTGCTCACCATGGCTGCTACGCCGGGTTGGTTTGTGGGTATGAGCATACCGTTCTCGAATTTCCACAATTGTGCTTCGTCGGAACCATTGTTCTCGCCAAGCTCGACGTTGTTGCCGTTTGTGCGAATTGCAAGGTCTGTCGCGGGGTTTATTAAACGCCAACTACCCGACAACTCGGAAATTTTCCAATATTGGGCTGTGTTTCGTTCTTCGAGGGCCGATGTTCCTACATCGCTCTTGCTCTGCTGCGAAACTACATTCCCTTTTTTGTCTGATGAGAAAATGTGATAGAGTTTGCCTTTTTCAAATGCCACTTGCGCTGTTATATTTGCCGTAACATATATGAGGGCTGTGACAAGTGCGATAATTTTGTTTAATTGGTTTTTAAGCATAATATGTTTTGTTTTAGTTAGAGTTTTATCTGCCATTTTTTAGTGTATTTGCGCTGTGCGCGAATATATCCTGCGCTTGCAGTAACAAAAATATTGAATCAACCTTATGTTTTTGCTCGCTTGCCGCTATATTTTGCAAAACTAATAAAATATATTGAATAAATAGGTGAATGAGGCAATAAAAAAAGCAGGGGACGTTTAGTCTCCTGCTTGCTTGCGGAAAGGGAGGGATTCGAACCCCCGGTACCTCTCAGTACGTCGGTTTTCAAGACCGGTGCAATCGACCACTCTGCCACCTTTCCTAAAATTTGTTTGTCAAATAATGTGGTCGTTTTAATTTGACGATGCAAAAGTAGTGTATTCTTGTGAGAATACCAAATGTTTTGCCGAAAAAATAATGGTGAAATGAAATTATATATCCTGTTGCTGCTTTTTTAGCGTGAAAACAAATTCTAATCCGCCGCCTTGGGCTTGTCGTGCTGTTATTGTCCCTCCGTGCAGCGACACTGCGTTTTTGACTATTGCAAGCCCCAAGCCTGTTCCGCCTATTTTGCGGCTGCGGCCTTTGTCAACACGATAGAACCGCTCGAAAAGTCTGTTCAGGTGCTCGGAAGGAACGCCTGCTCCGTTGTCCGAGAAACTGAAATAGCAGAATTGCTCGTCCTGACGGAAGCATTGCAACCTTATGGTGCTGCCATCGCCGGCATAGGATATTGCATTGTCGAATAGATTTCGGAATATGGAATATAGCATAGATACATCGGCCTCTATGAACAAATGCTTTGGCAAGTCGTTCTCTATCGTTATATTATGCTCTTGTATGCTGTTGCCTATCTCTTGCAGCATGTTGTTTATTATTAATGCGACATCGGTCTGCTCCATGTTTACTTGTTGATGCGTATCGCTCATGCTGTTTAGCTGTGAAATGTCGTTTACCAAGTTGTGCAGTCGGTTGCTTTGGCTGTAACAACGTTTCAGAAAGTGCATCAGTTTTTCTTGTGTCAGGTTGTGGGGGTAATTTTCTATTATGGTTTCCAGATACCCCTGTATGCTACATATGGGGGTCTTGAATTCGTGTGCCACGTTCTGTGTCAGTTGTTGTTTCAGGCGTGTTTGCTCCTCGGTTTGTGTTATGTCGTTTATGGAAATCACAAAACCGCCGTCGCCAAACCGAACACAACGCAACGAGAATATTTTTCCCGATTTCTCTATTTTCGATGAGTAGCATTGCTCTTTCTCTTCGGTGTTTTTCCAGTCGTCCACGAAAAGACGTATTCCGCGAAATTCCGACTGTTCCAATATTTGCTGCGTGTTGCTCAGATATACATCGGAAATTATGTCGCAATATTGGTTGAACAGGGTGTTTGCAAACACTATGCGGCGTCTGGAATCGAATATGCCAAGCCCTTCTTGCGAAATACGCAGGTGCGATAGTATGCGTTGTGTTGCCTCTTGCGATATGCTACGACGTTTTGTTATGCCGTAAAAGGCTATTGCCAGTATTATTACCGTGGCTGTAATGGAGTATGGTAGCAGTATATCTGTCAGTGGCATTGCTCTATTCTTGAATTTGTTTTACGAAACAGTAGCCGTAGCCGCTGCGCGATACTATGTGCGAGGAGTATTCTCCCATTTTCTTTCTTAGTCGCGCTATGCTTACGTCGATACTGCGTTCGAGGACATTTACATCGCCGGGCCATACTTTTGCCAAAATATCGTCTCTCGAATATACTTTCCCGGGTTTTTGCATTAAAAGGAAAAGCACCTCGAACTCTTTTTTTGTCAAGCCGATGTCGTTGCCATCTATCATGGCGCGTTTGCTGTCGGGGTCCAATACTAAATTTTCAAAAACAAAGGTGTCTTCGGGTACGCTATGGTGTACGCGTCGCAATATGGCGTTTACTCTGGCTATAACCTCGCTTATGCGGAATGGCTTGTTGATATAGTCGTCGGCTCCTGCGTTGAACCCTTTCAGAATATCGCGTTCACCCGATTTTGCAGTGATGAATATAATGGGCGTGGTTGCTGTTTCTTGCATGCTTCGGATTTGCTCTGCTAATTCATAACCACTTATATTATCCATCATTACGTCTAACAGAAACAGGGAGTAGGTGGATAGTTTCTGCTTCATGGCCTCCTCGGCCGAACAGGCGGTTTCTACTGTGTGCCCGGCATTTTCGAGATTGAATTTTAGGATGTCGCAAATGTCGCTCTCGTCATCTACAACCAAAATTTTTGCCATTGATTTGTGTTTTGAATATTAAAAATATGTGGCTGTTTGTTACCGACCTTCCATGTCGCGCAGTAGGGCTATTTCGTCGGCCCAACGGCTTTCGTCGGGTGTTTCCAATATTATGGGTATGTTGTCAAATCGTTTGTCGTTCATGAAACGCTTGAAAAAATCCATGCCTAACAGACCGTTGCCGATGGTTTCGTGGCGGTCCACACGCGATGCTATGGGTTTTTTGGTGTCGTTCAGGTGTATGCCTCGCAGGTATTCAAAACCTATGGTTTTTTCAAATTCGTCGAATACGCCGTCGTAGTTGTTCACAATGTCGTATCCGGCGGAATAGAAATGGCAGGTGTCAAGGCACACGCCAACCCTGCTTTTGTCGTCGATGCGGTCTATGATGTATCGTATTTCTTCCAAACGGTTTCCTACGTTGCTGCCTTGTCCGGCGGTGTTCTCGATGACGGCTGTCACTCCGTTTGTCACCGACAATGCTTTGTTTATGTTGTCGGCTATCTTGTCAAGGCATTCTTGAATGCTTATTTTGTTCAAGTGGCTGCCGGGGTGAAAATTCAGCATGGTGAGCCCCAGTTGTTCGCATCGTTGCATTTCGTCGATGAATGCGGCTTGCGATTTTGCTTGTCCTTCAACCTCGGGGCTGCCTAAATTTATAAGGTAGCTGTCGTGGGGTAGAATGTAGTCGGCGGTGATGCCTTGGGCCAAGCATCGCTCCTTGAACAGGGCGATGCTCTTGGCGGTTAATGGGGCCGACACCCATTGCCGTTGGTTCTTTGTGAACAGGGCAAATGCGTCGGCTTTTATATGTGCGGCATTCAGCGGAGCGTTTTCTACTCCGCCGCTTGCCGATACGTGTGCACCAATATGTTTCATGGCTTATAATTTGTATTCAACGTCTTTGGTTGCAGTTGTCGATGCAAAGAATTTGTTTCCTCCACGCAATAGGTTACGTACCTCGCTGAGTAACTCGTGCGATTCTTGTATCAGGTTCAGATACACGAAGTCCATTCTAAGGCTGCCCGAGCTCTTGTGCAGGCGTATGGTTTGTGTTTTGCGCAGGTTGGCCAATTTGTGTTTCAAGTCCTTGGCCTTCTCCGAAACGCTCTCGGCGTTGGTGTAGTCGCCGGTGGCAATTATGGTGTTTATATCCATGAGCGAATTGTAAACGTCGCGGCAGTAGGGCGAGAATTCTTCGATATATATCTGCGACATGGGGCTGAAACTGTTGTCGGTGTGCTCTTTCATGGGCTCTCCAATACGGGTGAGGGTGTTCAGCATTTGCTGACAACTGTTGGTACATAGGTGGTACCATGTGCTACGCTCAAAAGCCAACGGCTGCTCTATGCGTTGCATGCCTCGTGTCTCGGCGCGACGCATTTTTTTCATTAGGTTCTTCTCGTCTATTATCTTCGACAAGGAGCCTTTTAGCGGACGTGGGTCGTCTTTTGAGAATGCTTCGAACATCCTTTTATATGTTTCGGCCGAGAACGACAATGTGTGCGAGAGTGTCTCGGCGGTATGCAGTTTCAGCATATCCCATACCTCGTTGGTGTCTTGGGATGTCATGATAACTTGCATTTTGTTGTCCTCTTTGTCGCCTTTTTGTTTTTTGTTGTAGCTAATGTGGCTGTGTATGAGTATATATATGACTATCGCAATCATTATGAACATTGCAGGCAGACCGCCATAGTACATGATGGTTGCTACAAGGGCTGCAAGTATGAATGCGGCACCTGCGGTGATGAACCAGCCACCGATGACCGATACAACGCCTGTTACACGATATACGGCACTTTCGCGGCCCCAAGCACGGTCGGCGAGCGAAGAACCCATACCCACCATGAATGTAACGTATGTTGTCGAAAGGGGTAGTTTCATGGATGTACCAACTGCAATGAGCAAGCCGGCAAGTACAAGGTTAACCGATGCGCGTACAAGGTCGAATGCGGTGTCCTCGCGCTCTTCGAGCGGACGGAAACGCTCGTTCATCCAATCCTTAACGCTTTGCGGAGTTTTTTTGGATACTGCATTCACAAGGTTGGTTGTGACACGCACTACGTTACGTGCAAGCGGCGATGAACCAAACATATCGTTCTCGTCGTTCTGTTGGCTCGATAGATTTATGGATGTTTGCAATACCTTGCGGGCTTTCTTGCTTGTGCAAAGTGCAAATACCATTACAGCACCGGCTCCTACAAGGAAATAAACAGGTGTTTTTGCCGACTCCATTAACGAAGTCATTACAAATTGGTCGGGTGCAAGACCATTTGCATTGGCTGTGAAATCTTGGAAAGAGGATAGTCCGGCAAGTGTCACACCAATAAAGTTTACAAGGTCGTTACCGGCAAACGCAAGTGCAAGCGAGAATGTACCAATGAGTACGATTATTTTCAGTACGTTTACTTTGCAAAAATGTAAAAACTGCATCAGCAGGGTGAAAAAGACAAATGAGCACAAAAGCAACATACCGGTATGCTCGTCAATATATGCTTTTACATCGGCCGAAACCAAACTGCTGCCTTTAAGGCCTTTAATGACCATGAAATACAAAATGGATGTTACGGCGATACCACCGAAAATACCTATTTTTGCGGCAAGGTTGCGACGGAAGTGGAATGTGAATATCATGCGCGAAATCCATTGTACCAAAAGACCGAACACAAAAGCAATGGCAACCGAAAGGAATATCGAAATAATCATCGTAAGGGCTTTGTCGGTGTTAAGCAAATCGACAATGCTTGCATCCATGGTGCCCGAACTCATTTTTATAATAGATATTATGAACGCGGCTCCCAATAACTCGAATACCATGGAAACCGTTGTCGATGTAGGCAGACCAAGCGAATTGAATAGGTCTAAAAGGAATACGTCGCTTATGACAACCGCAAGGAATATACACATCACGTCGCTGAAATAGAAATATTGCGGTTGGAAAATACCATGTCGCGCAATGTCCATCATGCCGCTGCTGAATGCAGCCCCAATGAATACTCCCGCCGAAGCAACAAATAGTACGGTTTTTAATTTTGCAGCCTTGCTGCCAACTGCGGAACTTAAAAAGTTGACAGCGTCGTTGCTTACACCAACCGTCAAATCTGTTATCGCTAAGATAAAAAGGAATGCGATAATTATTAGATAAGAAATTTCCATAAATTATGTTATTGTATGTTTTTTCTGTGCAAAATTATATTTCTATAATTACCTGTACATTACAATATTGTTACAAAAATGTTACATATTGCCATTAATAAATGTCGAAAATGCACGTGAGCAAAAATAACAAAAGAATGATAAACTTCAAATAATACGGAAAAATTATTTACAGGAAATTTAAACAACTTCTAAACAACCTATAAATTTTATTTTATATATTCTTTTTTGTTTGTTGCTTATATTTCTGAATATTATTTACTATCTTCGCATGGATTTAGGGAATTATGATTTATAACTACAAAAACAAGCGAGTGTATGTGGATGTGACAGGCGAGGGGGAACCTGTGCTGTTGTTGCATGGTTGGGGTTGCACGCATGCCGTGTTTGCTCCGCTGCAACAGTTGCTGTCGCAGAAATACAAAGTTTATAATTTCGATTTTCCCGGTTTTGGCGACTCGCAGGAGCCCGCTACCGTTTGGGGAACTCAGGAATACACCGCTATGCTCGAATCGTTTGTGGCAGACAATGGCATTGAGGCACCGTCGTTGGTAGGGCATTCGTTCGGGGGACGCATCAGTATCATATATGCTTCGCGTAATAAAGTGGAACGCTTGGTCTTGGTCGATGCAGCCGGAATAAAGCCAAAACGCCCGTTTAAATATTATTATAAGGTATATTCCTTTAAATTAGTGAAGTGGTTGTGCAATACCTTCCTGCCCCGGGAAACCGCCCGACAAATAATAGACTCGCGTCGCAAGGGGGCAGGGTCCGGCGACTATAACAACGCCTCGCCCATGATGCGTGCCGTATTGTCGAAAGTAGTAAACGAGGATTTGACTCCGTTGTTGCAAAAAATAGTGGCACCTACGTTGCTCTTCTGGGGCAATCTTGACACAGCCACGCCATTGTCCGATGCAAAAATTATGGAGCGTCTCATCCCCGATGCAGGCCTTGTGGTGGCTCACGGTACAGGGCATTTTTCGTTTGTCGAAAATGCCGGGTTGTTTGCCTCGGTGATGAAAAACTTTTTTAAATTATAATTAAGAAAACGCATACACGTAAATGGATACTTATACAATATTGAATATAGCTGTTGTTACTTTGCTGTTTGTGCTGTCGGCAAAGTACGACATACATATGTTTCAACTTAGTTCCTATCGTTACGACCGATATTTCCGTTGGCTGTTTCCCAAAAACATACATACACATGCCAAGTGGTTGTTGCTGTTGGCGGCGTTGTGTGCAAGCGTTAGAATAAGTGTCGCCCCATGCGATGACAAGGACAATTCTGTTTTTGTCCCATTGGTGCTGTTGCCTGCAATAGCATATATAGTATATGAAATAAAAGCAAGAAAAGGCTATAAAACCCCACTCGTGTTCACCGACAGAGTGAAACGACTTTTTACAACAGCGCTCCTGCTTTATGCGATTACATTGCTCCTCTCGTCGTTCTTTTTTATGGAGCATGTGGCAAAGGCAGCTGCGCTGTTGTTATTGTTTTCCAATGCGGTGGTGTTGCTTGCCAATGTGGTGAACACCCCTTTGGAAAAAGCCATAAACAGATACTACTATAACGATGCAAAAAAAATAATTCGTTCGAACAAAGGCCTCATAGTCATTGGTGTAACAGGCAGTTATGGCAAGACGAGCACCAAAAACTATTTGGCAAGCATACTCGCAAGCAAATACAATGTGCTTGTTACGCCCGGAAACTATAACACCCTGCTTGGCGTGGTGCGCACCATACGCGAGCATCTGCGTCCCTATCATCAGGTGTTCATTGTGGAAATGGGTGCCAAGCAACGTGGCGACATAAAAGAAATTTGCGATTTGGTGTGCCCGTCCATTGGTATTGTTACAGCGGTTGGCGAAATGCACTTGGAGACTTTTAAGTGTGTCGAAAATATACAAAAAACAAAATTCGAACTGATAAACGCTTTGCCCGCCGACGGCGTTGGTATCATGAATGTCGATTCCTTGTTGCTACGCAGTTATGAGGGTCCGCTTGGCGTGTGTCGCAAAATAACCTATTCGGTCGATGCACCCTCCGATTACAAAGCCGAAAATGTGCGCTACGGAGCCACAGGCGTTACATTCTCCTTGTCGGGCAAGGAACGGACATACGAGACACGCTTGCTGGGCGCAGGAAATCTGCTTAACATATTGGCATCGGTGGTGGCAGCCGACCTTTTGGACGTGCCGTTGCAAAAGCAAAAAAATGCCATAGCACGCTTGCAACCGGTAGAACATCGACTATCCATGCGTACAGGCGGTGGAATAACCGTACTCGACGACGCCTATAATTCCAATCCCATGGGAGCAGCCATGGCGTTGGATGTACTCCGTAATTTCAATGTTGGCAGTGATAATAAGCGTATTGTGATTACCCCGGGCTTTGTGGAAATGGGCAGCCGGCAATATGCCGCGAACAAAGAATTAGGCACTCGCATAGCATCCTCGTGCGACTATGTCATAGTCGTTAATGAGACAAACCGCGAAGCTATCGCCGAGGGGCTTGCTGCGGCAGGTATGAAAACCGAAAATATATTTTTGGCCGATACGCTGAACATGGCGCATGCGAAATTGTCGAGCATACTGAAAGTAGGTGATGTGGTACTTTATGAAAACGACCTTCCCGATAATTTCAAATAGGCAAGTGCAGGCTGTATTCGCGGTTTACCGCAAATATTAAAACATCGGAACAGAACCTTGGGTAACAAACAAAAACAAAATATAAAAAATGAAAACAAATGTAGGAGTAGTGTTCGGCGGCAGGTCTGTCGAAAATGAGATTTCTGTCATAACAGCAAATCAGGCCATACAAGCCATGGACAAAGAAAAATATGATATAACCCCAATATATATTACAAAAACCGGAAAATGGTACAGCGGTGAAGCCCTTTTAAATGTCGATAATTATCGCGATACAAAAAAACTATTGTCGATGTGCGAGGAGGTTTACATGCGCCCCTGCTATGGCGACACAAATTTGTACAGAGTAAAAAAAGGCCTTTTCCAAAGCAATGTGGTGGCGAAGCTCGATGTCGTATTACCTGCGTTGCACGGAACAAACTGCGAAGACGGAACATTCCAAGGAATTATGGAATTTTGCGGAATACCATATACAGGATGCAACACCCTTGCTTCGGCAAACGGCATGGACAAGATAACAATGAAAATGATACTCAAAGAGTGCGGAATACCCGTTGTTGACTATTGCTGGTTCAGTGACAAAGAGTGGGATGACAAAAAAGATGTCACTGTGGCAAATGTAGAAAGCAAATTGGGCTATCCCGTGATAGTAAAGCCCGCCAACAGTGGTTCCAGCGTGGGAATACGAGCTGCTCATAACCGCGAAGAACTATTGGATGCCGTCGATTATGCAATATCATTCACCAACAGGGTGATAATAGAGAAATATGTACAGAAACTAAAAGAGGTAAACTGTGCCGTTCTTGGCAACTACTACGAATGTACCCCATCGGTGTGCGAGGTTCCTGTACGCAGCGGCGAAATATTGTCGTATCAAGATAAATACATGAGCGGTGGAAAACAGTCGCAAGGCATGCGTTCCACACAACGTGAAATACCTGCTAATCTGCCCGACGAATCGACAGCCTTCATACAGCAGGCCGCATGCGACACATTCCGTGCGCTCGACTGCGACGGTGTGGCACGCATTGATTTTATAATAGACGAGGCAACAGGCGATATCTACATAAACGAGATAAATACCATTCCCGGTTCCCTTTCTTATTATCTGTGGGAGTACAGCGGCATAAATTTCAGCGAACTGATAGATAAACTCATAGAAATAGCATTCCGTCGCAAACAAGATTTCGGTTTCAAGGCGGTTAATTATGGTGGAAACATATTTGCGGCAAAAAGCGCAGGCGGTTCAAAAACCGGTGGCAAGTTCGGCGCAAAGACAGGTGGCAAATTCTAAGAAATAGTTTCCCAATATTATATTCTTGTTGAAAATGCTTGTTCAGCCGTTTTTCCATATTCAAAAATGGTTGTTCGCTTTTCGTTTGCTCCAAACGAAAACAGATGAACATTCTGTTTTTGCTCTATAAAAAACTTGTGGTATAGATTTAAACAATTTCCGAACCCTTGTAGTTTGTTGTAGTATATAAATTAAGGTATTGTATATTCCTTGAAATATGTTAGAACTATTTAATCCCGAGGAGGCGAGCAACGTGAGCGCATCTGTGAGTTCGCAACATGTGAAGGCGGGTTTTCCCTCGCCCGCCGAGGACTATACTACGCTCAAACTCGACCTGAACAAGGAACTGATAAAAAATCCGGCATCGACATTCTATGCAAGGGTAAGTGGACTCTCTATGATAGACGCCGGCATAGACGATGGCGATTTATTGGTGATAGATAAAAGTTTGGAGCCTCACGACGGTTGCTTGGCTGTGTGTTATATCGACGGGGAATTCACTCTTAAACGTTTCGAGAGGCACGATGGCTATGGTATGCTGATACCTGCCAACAGCAGTTTTAAACCAATAAAAGTTACTGCCGACAATGATTTCCTTGTGTGGGGCGTTGTTACATATGTAATAAAACGCGTATAAAGCCATGTACGGGTTGTGCGACTGCAATAACTTTTTTGTATCGTGCGAACGGGTTTTCAATCCCTCGCTCGAAGGGCGTCCCGTCGTGGTGCTTAGCAATAACGATGGGTGCGTTGTGTCGCGCAGCAACGAGGCAAAAGCGTTGGGCATAAAAATGGGGCAGCCGCTTTTTCGTGTACGCGAATTTATTAAAAACAACAACGTGGCAGTTTTTTCGGCTAATTATCATCTGTATGGCGATATGTCGGAGCGCGTTATGACAACGTTGCGAAGTTTTGTTCCAAACATCGAAGTCTATTCCATTGACGAGGCGTTCTTCCTGCTCGATGGCGTGAAAACCGAGGATTTAAAAAGCTATGGCGAGTATATGGCACGTACCATAAAACGGAATACGGGAATTCCTGTGAGCATAGGCATTTCGAAAACAAAAACCTTGGCCAAGATAGCAGCCCGTCTGTGTAAGCAGTATGTGAAATTGAATTCAGCCTGCTCCATGCACCGTGACGCTGATATCGAAAAAGTGCTATCCACGTATCCTATTGCCGATGTGTGGGGCATAGGACGACGCCATTCCAAAATGCTCGATTTGGCGCGAATAAGAACGGCTGCCGATTTTTGCTCGCTCACCGAGGAGTGGGTTTGTAACCGCATGACAGTTACAGGCGTGCGCACGTGGCACGAACTGCATGGCACGCCATGTATAGAATTCAATCATCAAATAGCCGACAAACAATCTATAACGGTGTCGCGCTCTTTTGCGCATGAATTGTGCGACGTAAAAGAATTGCATGCCACAATATCGGCTTTTGCCTCCAATGCCGCAGAAAAACTTCGTAAGCAACGTTCTGTGGCAAAACTACTGCAAGTTTTCATCTGCACAAATCGTTTCAGGGACGATGCTCCCCAACATGTCGAGGGGGCTACCTTCCATTTTATTACTCCCACCGACAGTACCATTGAGATTGTGAAAGCGGCAGTGGGGCTGTTGGCAAAGATTTATCGTTCGGGCTTCGGATATAAGAAGGCCGGCGTGACGCTTAGCGATATTTCATCGGCGGGCGTTGTGCAATGCGAACTTTTCGATACCATCGACCGCAGCAAGCATAAGCGGCTTATGGGTACGATAGACAGCATAAATGCCAAACAGGGCAACGGCGCAGTGAAATTGCTTTCGCATGGCAATATGTGTGAATATACCAACAGGCAATATCTGTCGCCGCAATTTACCACCGATTGGGACGATATCCTTGTGGTTAAGGTATAGAAATTGTTTGAGTATCTGAAAATTATAAAAGTAAAGGCGTTCCACTTTGTGAGTAGAACGCCTTTGTTCATAAGGTTTTAAGGCTTATTTGCTAATAATTACTTTTCTGCCATTTTTAATATAAACACCTCTTTCAGTTGGCATTTTTGGTAATTTTATACCGGTGATGGTGTGCCAACCATCAGGATATAGTACATTATCATTTAATACATCTTCTATTCCAACAAATACACCATCAAAATCTATTGTATAGTTCTTAATAGCAACATCTTCAATTCCTTTCAATGAAGGAATTTCAAAATAAGAATAGAAACTATTTAATGCGGCATCATCTGTGGGATAATATATAACTTTATCAGTACCCATGAACATAATGCTTTGGTCTCCTGCAGATGCATAAACAGGAGCATAGCTACCTATCATATTTATTGCATCTAACTCAAATGTCTCTGAAGCAATAGTTATCGGTGCATAATTAGTAACTACAACATTTTCAAAAACAGGATCCTCAATATTTTCGCCATTATCCCATTTAACGATATATGGCTTCCCGGCTTCTATCGCAGTCACAGTCTTGAATGAGAGATATAGCATGCCTGTTGTACTATCAAATCCATTATGGCTTGCAGTATTCAATTCCATAATTATAGCTCCTTCAAGTGGTGTACCATTAAAATTGGCAACATCAAAAGGCAAACACAATGTAGTCCAGCTATTATCCTTGTAGAATGTGCGATTAACAAGTTGAACATTGGTTATCTTACCTTTTGCTACATATGTTTCTAATGTGACAGTGTTGTCAATATCCTTGTATAGCATTAATTGAGGCTCAATCACAACTTTGCGAGCATAATTTCCGTTACCATCTTCGATTGTTGCATCAACAACTTCTCCTCCAATTGGAGTTGCTATTACACAATCAACAAGAGAAATACCACCATTGAAGTCATCAACAGCAGCCGAGCCTTTGGCTGAAATCTCTACATTAGAAGAAACGATTGAGAGCGATTCGTTACCACCGATATTACCTGTCATTGGGTACATTCCATTCACCGTAACATTGGTATCGAAAATTGTCAAATTTGCTCCGTTGTTTACACCTATACCTATAGCATTGGCATTTATGGTCAATTGACCTTCTCCGGTAATAACCGTATTAGCTGCAAAGTCAAACACATTAGACTCAACATTAACCTCTTGATTAATTGTAGAGTTACCTTCCACATCTATAATTAGTCCGTCTATGCCCTTGTTTTCCACCAATTTTACAGGTGTGTTCAAGGTGTAATCTCCATTAATTGTCAATCTGTTATAATTATTGAAACTAAACTTGCCGTCACCTAAGATGTCTTCGCTATTACGGCTGGTAACTTGTGTAGATGCCACATAGAGATCATATTCTTTACCACTAACCGTTATTTTGCAGTTATCATAACACCCATTAGCAAGAGCAGTTATATAAACTTCTGCACCAATAGGAGCATCGGCTGCAATAGTAACAACACCATCCACAACCGGAGCTATATTCTCATCGGTTGTGTGCCATTCTATTTCAGCTTTTGAGTTTGTTGGCATCAATTGTGCCACAAGTTCAATGCGATCACCGGGATCGGCGGTAATATATTTGTCACGCAAAATCACCGACTCGACATTATAATTACCATCAGTAACAGTTATTGTAAATGTACTTGTTGTTATAGGAATCCCGTTTTGTATTGGAGTATAAGTATATACGCCCGGTGTGGCATTGGTAGCATCAATATTCATTTTTTCGTAAAAATCGAATCGAACAATTGGAGCCGTACCCTCACCGGTTACTTCTGTTGTAACACCGTAAACTGAGGCAGACAACGGACGCCTTGCGACATCTAAATTAGTCATTTTCTCGCCTACGGCAATTGTATGACTGCAACCCGACAAATGCTCAATAGGAGGGAATGTACCATCATAACTTACATTAAATTGCACAGCTCGCGTTTTGTAACCTATGCTACTATTGTATGTCTGAATACGCACCTCCAAATAGTTCTTTTCTGCAAGTGTTTTAAGATATACTGTTTCATAGTTGCTTGTTGTGTTGATTGGTATTGTACACTCTTCATCTTCATAGAATTCACCATAAGGCGATCCGGTATTGCGATTTCCTACCGTCCAATTACTTCCCGAGATGCCATACCAATTAGTAGCGTCAGAAGGTATAGGATAAGCATCGCATCTAATAACATCTCCCACCTTACAATTCAACTCATTGTAAAATTTTTGAAAATAACCGACTGTCTTACTGATATTCAATTCGATATCTTGCAGATAAACCGATGTTCCGATATATATTCTGCCTTCGGCCACACTCTCACTTGCCCAAGCTGATGTTGTTTCTTTTACACGAGTAAATACGGTATGGTTGGAATTAGCCGAACTATTCATTTCAAAGAAACCCACTTCGCTGTCGGGTGTTACTGCATTATTCCAATCACTCTCGGTGAGCGTTGACACATCTTTTGAGTAGTTGAAAATAATATACTCCTGTGTTGTCTTGGCATTTGATACATGCACTTTATCGTTTATGTTTGTTAGCGTAGGAGCGACTGGTGAATTTGCGCACAATCTTTTTGTAATCTGATGACTTGGACTATATAAATATCCCGAATATCCTATTGCCTCCGCACGAACTCGTAAATATTTTCCTAATTCTGATTCCTTTGGCACATATACTTTTTCGGTTGCGCCATCAATATCTTTCCAAGTTTCGTTATTTTCACTGATTTGCCATATACAACTCAATTCATTGAGACTTATATTTCCACTGAGTGAAATGCCCAACGATTCTCCCGGCACAGGCGTTGATGCCAATGTAATAGTACCTGAAATAGGAGGAGTCATAATTACTACTCTTGTCTGCACTTCATTGTTTTCATCAACTACATAATGACCATCGTTGCTAATTTGTCCCTCCCAAGGAGAGGCTATAATAAGAGGCGATGTGATAGTTATAGCGCCATCTTCGGCATAAAGACCGGCAGTTCCTCCCTTTGCAACTACTTCACCCGATTTAATATTGAGATTTCCACGTGCCGCTATACCATAAGCCCACATACCGGAATTACCTCCTGTGGCTTTAATTACACCATTATTGATAATTATATCTCCACCATTATCCAAGCCTCGGTTGAGTATTGCGGCAGAACTGTTTGTTGTAACTGTTACATCGCCATTGATTGTCAGAGTCCCATTTACAGTACCTATACCGGTATTGGCTGAGTTGATTTCCACATCGCCATTGAGAGTTAATCCGTTTTTTGCAGAAATACCAACATGCGAACTTGGAACACTAATGGTTGAGAGCGAAACTTCACCGGCTTCTGCATATACTCCATATCCGATTTCGCCTTTTGCTATTGATACTACATCACCTGCCAAATGAATATTTCCTTCCTCTGCATAGATACCTGTTCCACCGGTTGCATTGATAATTGTTCCTGCTTGCGATGTGATACTTCCACGTGCCGCTATACCATAAGCCCACATACCGGAATTACCTCCTGTGGCTTTAATTACACCATTACTGATAATTATATCTCCACCATTATCCAAGCCTCGGTTGAGTATTGCAGCAGAACTGTTTGTTGTAACTGTTACATCGGCATTGATTGTAAGAGTACCATTCACAGTGCCTAATCCGGTATCGGCTGAGTTTATTTCCACATCGCCATTGAGAGTTAATCCGTTTCTTGCAGAAATTCCAACACACGAACTTGAAATACTAATGGTCGAGAGCGTAACTTCTC